>CAZAXA010000320.1:0-7429 GCA_964488965.1 uncultured Phaeodactylibacter sp.
CAGCCGCTGGCATGCAATACCGCCCAGTTTACCGCTCAGGCGCCGGGCAGCATCCTGGTAAGCGCCTACTCCTGGGACGTCAACTGCGACGGCGTGCCGGAATCTGCCGAAGCCGGCCCGGAACTCGGCCTCGGCCAATGCGGAACGGGCGTACCCGTTTGCCTGACGGTAGAGTACATAGACGGCAGAATCTGCACCTACGAGGAAACCGTCGCTCTGCCCGCAGAAAATATACCCCCGTCGATCGGCTGCTCCGGAACCTATGCCTATTCCACGGACCCCGGCGCCTGCTATTATACTGGTGATTTGGGCCTGTCCATCACGGACAATTGCGACCCTTCCCCCGAATATTTCTCCTATGAACTATCCGGCGCCACTACCGGATCGGGCATGGGCTTCCCGCCACAGGTCAATGAGGGCCTGACCTTCGTCACCGTAACTGCCATTGACGAGTGCGGCAATGAGAGCCTGCCATGCGCCTTCCAGGTAACGGTGGCGGATGAGGAAGCGCCCCAGATACAGTGCCCGGGAACGGCCGTGGCGCAAGTTCCCGGCTGTTCGGAGGGCACTGCCGTTACCTACCCGGATGCCTCAGCCACTGACAACTGCGAACTGGCCGGCATCACCTATGATATCAGCAGCGGGAGCTTCTTCTCCTGCGGGCAAACGGCGGTTACGGCCACGGCCACGGACATCTTCGGTAACAGTTCGCAGTGCAGCTTTACGGTGCAGGTTAATGGCTGCCGGGACTGCGCTCAAATCTGCGGCGGCGCCATCGAATGCGGCGCCGCTTCCGGCCAGTACAGCTTCAATATATGTGTGGATAACCTGACGGCCCTGCCCGATAACAGCGCCATAGTGAGCGTGAGCAGCCCGGATGGAGGGATCACCTTGCTGGACAACGCCCTGCCCGGCATCTCCGGCTACATCGAAGTGGCGCCGCCCCTGCCGGCAGAGATCACCTTCCTGCTCAGTTTCGAGTTTCCATGCCCCTTTGGCGTTATCAGCTGTGTGGATTCCATTAAGCTGACAACCCCCTGCTGCGAGGAAATAACGGTGGCGGATCAGGCCGTCTGCGCCCAGGCTGAAATGATCTCCATACCCTTGCTGGGAGACCTCCCATACCTCAGCGGGGTGGATTACATCAGGTGGTATGTGGCCCCCGCCCCCTGCGAATCCTTTGTCCTTGCCTACCAGGCATCGGGAATTGCCGGCCTGCCCTTCTTTCCCAGCCTCTATTCCGGTTATGATTCGGCCTGCGTGTACGCCGAGCTTGTATTCCTGCCCGGTTACCCCTGCGAATCGCTCGTTTCCAATACCGCCGCCATCTATTTATGCGAACTGGCGGCGGGCGGGCTCAACAACGGCAACGGCCCATTCTGCTCGGATGCGCTGCCTTCCGTTTATGAGCCCATCACTTTTTCTTCGGGCGAACCCCCGGCCTGCGCATACACTATTCAATGGTACCTGGACAGCGAGCCGGTAGATGGCGCCACATCCGACGTTTATACGCCAGGCGGCCTTTCCTTTACCGGCAGCCCGGCAGACTGCTATTCCGAGCACCTGGTCTCGGCACAGGTAACTAACCTTTGCGGGACTATCAACTATGGCGCGTTCATCCGCATCTACAACTCGGAAGCCCCTCCGGGCGAGCTTTTCCTGGACCCCTCCGAAGAAATGCCTTTCTGCCCTGGCGAGGACGCCGTCATCCGGTATGAACCCAACTGCGCAGGGCCCGATCCTTACGCCTGGCAATGGTGCGTACGCACGGGAAATACCGGTTATCAGGAAATCGAGGGAGCGGGAACTGCCAACAACATCTGGAATACCAACCCGCTGGAGGAAGATACCTGGTACAGCGTCAAGAAGAAGAACGGCGCCTGCCCTGAAGACACCATAAGCCTGATGATCGGCGTCAGGGGGGAATTATCCGTCACCGGTTTCTCCGCTACTGAAGATGACGCCTGTGACCCTGCCCAGGTGATCCTGCAGATGGGCTTCGCTCCCCTCCCCGCTCCTGGTTGTGATGTCAATGTATATTGGTACAAGGACGGCCTGTTGCTGGGCACGACAAGCCCGCAGGCATCCCCTGCCGCTTTTGCCTTCAGCGGGCCGGTACTGGCCGGCAATTACTACGCCGTCATTGAAGATATCTGTTGCGGGGCGACGGAAGGGACGCCGGCCGTAGCTGTCGGCCCGCCGATGGAAGTTGGCATGATCGCTCCCTGTTTCCGCTGCAATGATGAGATCGTCGTGCTGGAAGGGTATGTCGAAAACCCGCCCGAGGGAGCAGCCTGCACCTTTCAGTGGCTGAAAGACGGCGCGCCCATCCCCAGCGCTACCGGTGAAATTCTGCCCCTGGACGAGGCCAACGCCACTTTCACCTTCCAGGCCAGTTGCGGCGATTGCGTAAAAGAGATCAGCTACTTCCTGCTGCAATGCGGCGGGCCGGTCAACACCAGGGTCTTCCCCAAACCGGGGCTGGCCATTCAGGCCATTCCCAACCCTACCTCCGGAGAGCTGGCGCTGAGAGTGTCCGGCGCCCTGCAGGCCGGCGCCCGGTACCGCCTGATCGACCAGTGGGGGCGCAGCCTGCTGTCGGGCGAACTGGCGCCCGGCAGAGAGGAAAACCGCTTGTCGCTGGAACGGCTGCCGGCCGGGTTGTACTTTATCCAGGTTTTTGAAGGAGAAAGGCTGGTTTGGGTGGAAAAGGTGGCGCGGCAGGAGTGAGGGAGGAAGGCCGATCGCAAATCGGTTTCAAAAAACGTTCCCTCCCCAGATGAAATCGTTGAACCCCGCCCCACCCGGATAGCGCCCCACCAGATGAAAAGCGCTCAGGCCGACCGATCCGGCATTGTATTTCAGGGTGTTCAGATGATGCTGCGCCGGAGTTTCTTTTACCTCATAGGCCTCCTCTTCGTCGAGTACAAAATCTATCTCCTTACTCCTCGATTTTTCAAAATAATTGAGCTTTCCCAGCCGGGCCAATTGATTGGCTATGGCATTTTCAAAAACCTGGCCGCCGGACAGGCCCTTACCGAGTTTATTCAGTACCCCCGTGTCCGAAAAATAGACCTTTGGCTGGCTGGTCAGTTCCTTATCGATGCCCCTGGTCAAAGGTTTTATCAACCGGATGAAATAAGTGTGCTCCAGCAACAATAAATAGTCCTTTACCTTATGCCGGCCGAGGCCAATGACACTGGCTATTTTACTGTAATCTATTTTGCTGCCCGCCCTGCCCGCCATGAGCAGCATCAGTTTGTAAAGGGAATCCGTCATCTCAAAATCAGATAACAGTTTGATATCAAGCTCAATGTAAGAGTTGATAATGTCAGAAAGGAAGTCCTCTCTGTCGCTCATGCTGTCTGAAAGCACAACTTCCGGAAAACCTCCATATTTAATAAATTCTTCATACAGGCCGCTGTACAAGCCATAAAAAGTACGGAGGAATTTCCGGTTCTTCTCCAATTCAAACTGAGGGGTGCAGGCTTCCCGGAAAACGAGGAATTCCTGAAAGTCGAGCGGCCACATTTCAAAGATTTTTTTACGCCCGGCAAGGCTTTCTGAAAAGTGGTTTTTGAGGTAAAACGAACTTGATCCGGTCACTATGAACTTAACGCCATAGGTATCATAAAGGCTTTTGATGACGCTTGGAGCGTTTTTCACCAACTGAATCTCGTCGAGGGCAATGACTGCCGGAGCCGAAAAGTCAACGCCCAACTGCGCCAGCCCCCGCTCTATTTCAGCATAAGAAGACTGGTTGAAAAGATGGCGGTATTCAATCCTTTCAAGGTCGAGGTAGAGTTTATTGTCATGTTCAACCTTATCGAGCAAATATCTGACAGCAGTGGTCTTGCCTACCCGCCGCATGCCTGTAATGACGGTCACTTGCTTTTTGGGAAGATGAGCTTCGAGCCCCTCAAATGTTTTTCTTTTATACACTTATGCGGATTTTTTGTATAAAATTACAACAAAATATCCGGTTATTTGATAGTTTTTCTACAAAAACTTTGACCTTCTTTACGACTCACCTGATTACTGCCGTTCGTATCGGTTGCCCGCCCGGGGTCGCCTGCTAATAGTTTGTCCCGGCGCGGTCAAACGCAACAGGTAAAGGCCACTGGAGTAGATATTTTCCTCTGGTTGGAGTTGAAGCGCCGTCTCCCCTTCTTCCACCCTCATTGTCCAAACAAGACGGCCCAGTTGATCATAAATGGATAGGGAAGCAGCAGTTTCCAAGCCTGCCACCCAAATGTTCAGTTCGCGAGTGGCCGGGTTGGGGAAAATCTCGAGCCGGAAGTTATCTGCTTTTCTCCCCACAGGTGGCTTTGCCGAAGTAGCTGCATTAGCGGCCGTGGAGCAATAGTTACGATAGCCTCCTCCCCATCTCCAGGCACATCCTGGAATTATGATACGGCGCCTTCCACGGCCCGGCCTTGTCCTCGCTGAGGACAGGCTCTCCGCAGCGGCCCGTCCGCCAGTGCCATTCTCCCTCTTCCTTGTCCAGCAGGAAAGTTTTGATGAACGACCAGCAGTTGACGGCCGCTTCGGCATACCTGTCCTCTCCCGTCATTTGCCAGGCGTTCCAGAAGCCCACCACGGCCTCGGCCTGCGGCCACCAGTGCTTGTCGGTGTCCTTGAGGCCCAGCGGGCAGGCCTCGTAGAGGATGGCCCCGTCGCTGTCGACGGCGGAGAGCAGCACTGCTTCGGCCAGGTGCAGGCAGGCCGGGCGCACCTTATACAGGGCTTCAGCGCTGCCCAGCGCTTCGGCGGCCTCCCACAGCAGCCAGCTGGCCTCCACGTTATGGCCAAAGGAGATGTCATGCCCCTTGGGCGTCCAGTCCTCATCGAAGTAGATCTGCAGGCTGCCGGTTTCGGGGAGGTAGAACCGATCGAGGATCAGGCCGGTGATGTTCTCCAGGGCTTCCCGCAGGGCCGCAAAAGGATGCACCCGGTAGAAGTTGGTATAAGCCTCCAGGATGTGCAGGTGGGTGTTCATGATCTTGGCCTCGTTGGCGTCCTTTTCGCTCAGGCGGATGTCGTCCATGGGGCTCCAGTCGCGGGCGAAAGCGCTGAGGTAGCCGTTTTTCTGACGGTCGAGGCTGTATTTTTCGATGAGCCAGAAGAGTTCCTCCGCCTGTTCCAGTGCGGCTCGTTTTTGCGTTAGCGCATAATATTCCGAGAGGGCGTAGATGGCGAAGGCCTGAGCGTAAACCTGTTTCTGCGTATCGGCGGGGTTGCCCAGGTAGTCCACCGCCCAGAACACCCCGCCTTCGAGATCGTCCCAGAAGTGCTCGCAGAAGTAGGCATAGGCCCGTTGGGCCAGTTGGTGATGAAGGCCCTCTCCGGTGGCCCGGGCCACGGCCGAATACGTCCACAGCAGGCGGGTATTGAGTATAACGCCTTTGTCCGCTTCGGGATACAGCCTGCCGTAGCCATCCATCCTGCCGTAGAAACCGCCGTTCTTTTCATCCACCATATGGCTGCTCCACCAGCCGATGATGTTGTGCAGTTCCTGCCGGAATTCAGTTTTCAGTTTAGCTGTATCTATGCTGGCGGGGAGAAGCTTTTTAATGGAAGTACTCATGGGTTGAGTTTTTTCAAAATCTCCAGATTTCTGCTGATCAGCTCATTCCGAACCGCCACGCTGGCGGCGGAGCGCAGGCCGTCGGGCGGGGTATGCATTACGTAGTCCAGTAGTTTTTCGACGGTAGAAGTGGCGACGTGCATCCGGGTGTCCGAAGAGCCGTAATAGATGAACACCTCGTCCTTCTCATTGACGATCCAGCCGTTGCTGAAAACGACGTTCGACACGTCCCCTACCCTTTCTTCTCCCTCCGGAGCGATGAAATAGCCGGCGGGAGCATGCGTCACCACCCAGGGCTTGTCCAGCCGGGCCAGGAACATATACAGCACATAGCGCAGCCCGGCGGCCGTATTGCGCACGCCGTGCGCGAGGTGCAGCCAGCCGCGGGGCGTTTTGATGGGCGCGGGGCCCTGTCCGTTCTTCACCTCCTTGATGGTGTGGTAGGCCCTGGCGTCGATGATGATCTCCTCTTCTGCTTCCGCCCGCTCCATGCTGTCCGTCAGGCCCCATCCGATGCCGCCGCCGCCGCCCACCTCGATGAAGCCGTCCTGCGGGCGGGTATAGAGGGCGTATCTGCCGTCCACGAATTCGGGATGCAGCACCACGTTGCGCTGCTGGCCGGCATGGCTGATGAGGTCGGGCAGGCGCTCCCAGTTTACGAGGTCTTTGGTGCGGGCGACGCCGCAGGCGGCTACGGCGGCAGAGGTATCGTCCGGGCGGGAGCGGTCCTTGCGCTCGGTGCAGAACAGGCCGTAAATCCAGCCGTCCTCATGCTGCGTCAGGCGCATGTCGTAAACATTGGTGTCGGGGCCTTCTGTTTCCGGCATCGTCACGGGGTAGTCCCAGAAGCGGAAATTGTCCAGCCCGTTGGGGCTTTCCGCCACGGCGAAGAAGGACTTGCGGTCGGCGCCCTCCACCCGTACCATGAGCAGGTACCTGCCCTGCCAGCGCATGGCCCCGGCATTGAAGGCGGCATTCACGCTCTGCCGCTCCATCAGGAAGGGGTTGGTTTTTTCATGGAGATCGTAACGCCAGAAGATGGGAGTGTGGGCAGCCGTCACCACGGGGTATTTCCAGCGGGTGTAAATGCCGTTGCCGCCGGGTTGGGGCTCGTTCCTGCGGGTGATGAGGGTTTCGTGCGCGGTGAGGAGGGATTTTAGTTTTTGTTGGAATTCGGCCATGCTTATGATGTATTTTTCCTCTTCAGGAATTGTGTTCTTGCTAATTGCACTGTAAGTACATGGACATGGATAGAACACGGATGACGCGAATTTGGCGGATTAACGCAAATCCGCCTCGTGTAGGCCATCCGCGAAAATCGAATAAATCCGTGTCATCCGTGTTTTATCATTCCGGTGCTTTGGATTCATTACCTGTCTTTCGGCAGCCGGTCAAACCACGTCCGCTTCAATATCACTGTACAAACCACCGCCACTCCGATGGAAACGACAGCCGGCACAGCTTCCAGCAAAACAATATAGATCGGGAAGATGACCAGGGCCGTCTGCCAGACAGTGCCGATGGCGACGTTGAACATATCCCGCCGGAAATTGGTATTGCGCTGAAAACCGGGGTCTTCCGCCGCCACTTTATCGTGGATGGGTTTCCAGAAGCCCCAGGGGCGCACATTGCGGTAAAATTCCTTCAGCACCTCTTCCTTCACCGGCGGCGCGCTGTAAGTGCCGATGATGCAGCCGATGACGGACACCAGCAGCATGAGCGGGAAGGTGTACAGGTCGAGCACCCCTTCGAAGATGAAGCGGAAGGACAGGGCCGGAACCAGCCCCCCCACCATGCCCCAGAAGAAGCCGTGGCCGTTGAAGCGCCACCAGTACCACTTCA
>CAZAXA010000321.1:0-7427 GCA_964488965.1 uncultured Phaeodactylibacter sp.
CGCATTTGTTGTCGGTGTTCCAGGGGCCGCTGCCGTTGGAATAGCGGAAGTCGATGAGGTAATCGCCGGCTTCCGCTATGTCCGGGAGCAGCTCTATGGCGCGGTTCTTCTCGTTGGATATCTCCACGAAGCCGGAACCGGAGTAATTGGTGTACGGCAGCCTGGAAGCGCCGGTAAACTGCTCGATCTCCACGATGCGGACGGCCGCCTCCGGCGCGGTCAGCAGCGGCTCGCTGGTGAAGGATTCGTAGCCTTCGGCATCCAGGGCGCTGACTTTGTACTCGGCCACGGCATCGGCGGGCGCCTCCAATTGGGTGGCCGTCGTTTTTTCCAGCACCTCGCCGTCCTTATACACGAGGTATTGCACAGCGCCATTGATGGGCGCCCACTTCAATGCGGAACCGTCCCGCTCCATCTGCGGGTTGGGCAGGGAGAAGTGGTTGTCCACCAGATTAATGGCGCCGCTGAATGCCTTGTTGTTCATCACGATCTTAATCCTGTGTTCACCGGTGATGCCGGCGGGCAGGAAAGCCTCCGCCAGGGGTTCGCCATCGAGGGCGATGGATTCGATCTGATTTCCGAAGCCTTCCACCTCGATGTGGAGCACGGCGCCCCGGTAGCGGAAGTTGGACAGGCTTTTCGTTCCGGGGTAGGAGCTGGGGATAACGGGGCTGAAGCGAATACCCTCCGCTTCGAAGGCCATGCCCATAAACACCCGGTGCACCATGGCCAGGTTGCCCGCCATGCTCCACAGCATGCGGTGGGAGTTGATCTCGGTGCCCAGGAAGTCGCCCGTGCCGGCCACGAAGTTCTCGTAATTGGTCAGAAAGAGGCCGCCGGCCCGGTAGATGGCCGCCAGGCCGTGGTTGAGCACTTTTTCATTGCCGGCTTTGGCGGCGGCCAGGTTCCAGTAGGCCTGTACGAAAGGCCAGATGCCGTCGTTGTGGTAAGGCGGGATGCCGGGAATCTGCGGGTAGATGCAGGTGGCGCCGAAGGCCGTCAGCGGCGATCTGGAAATGATGGACTGCGCTTTTTCTTCATCCGCCACGCCGAAGAGGATGGCCAGAGCCTCGCCGAGAGCTTCATAGCGCGGAGAAAGGTTGAGATACCGCCGCCCGTAGAGGTACTGGCCGTAATATCCTTTATCGGCCATCCACAGGTGATCGTTGATGCCTTTTTTGATCTCTTCCGCTCTCTGAGTGTACACTTCATGTGGTTCGCCCAGAATTCTGGCCATTTCCGCCAGGATGCGGTGCGCCTGGTAGTGCGCCACATTGGTGCCCAGGTTCTCGGAGACATAGATGTCCATGTTCGACATCCACTTGGGGTAGGTCTGCTCCCGCCAGTCCAGGAAGGAGGATTCCCCCCGGTACATGCCGGTTAGGGGAGACTTCAGCACTTTGTAATCATCCTCCAGGGTATTCCTGATGATGACGTAGGCCTGCCGCAGCCAGTCCATGTCCCCCGTGGTTTTGTAAATCTCCCAGGCCGCCAGCGCCCAGGTGGTGCGGTCGGAGGAGACGGGCCAGGCGCCGCCGGAGCCGGTATCCTGGATGATGCGGTCGCGTTTGGCCTTCTTCATCAGGCTGATCTTTGCCACCCGGGGTTCGTGGTAGGCGAAGGCCAGGAGGATGCTGTAACTGATGTCGCGCGTCCAGACGCCGCCCCACTTGGCGCCCGTACGGAAGGTGCTGTCCGGTTCGATATTGAGGATGGCCTCTTCCAGGGAGAGGTTGAACAGGGCGTCGACGATGGGTTGATCCGACTTATACCGGGGGCGGTTGGAAAGGTCTTGAGTGGGCTTCCACTCCTTGTCCTGGTAGTCTTCCGGCTTGTAGGGGTTGAGTTGTAGGGTTATGGCATAGATTTTATCGCCCTCGGGGTCTTCCAGTTTTAGCCCCTGGCTGCCCAGGTTGACGAAATCCCAGGTCAGGGGCTCGGAACCGCCGGCGATATAAAAACCTTTGAAATCCGCTTTGGCGACGCGGCTTCCGTCGTAGGCCTCGTAATAGCCTTTTTCTTCAAACTGTTCCAGGACGGGAGACATATCCACCCGGAAAGTGTATTCATAATTGATGGGCAGGAAAGCCCCCGGCGCTTCCGGCGGGGCCTCCGGCATTTCTCCAAAGCGGATGACGGGCGACTCGCGCTCCTCGCCGATGATCAGCCAGTGGTCCTTACCCGGCGGCAGCTCGTTGTCCTTTTCGTTGATGCTGAACTTGAAGGCGATCAGCCGGGAGTAGGTTTCGCTGGCCGGGCTTTTGTAGTTGGAGGTGAGGTGGGTAGGCGAAAGAGCAACGGCCAGGTTATCGCCCTGCACTATCTTATCCGGGTAGAGGGTGAAGGCATCCGACTGGTAGATGGGGCGCTGTTTTTCGGGCTGGCAGGCAGTTAGTGCCATAAGCAGGAAAAGAACGGTGAAATACTTCATACGGCAAGTCGGCTTTGTGAATAGAATACCGGCAATAAATGTAGCGAAAAAGTACGTATCCTGCCTTTCACAAAAAAACAGCCGGCGAACGGTTGCAGATAAAGGATAATAAACTTAAATTCGTTGATAACAATTTGCAGAATTGCCATCAAAATGGTTATAAAAATGAAAAGCGCCATTCAAAAAATACCGGACAACCTCATTTATGAGATGGCAGATGGGAACCCTATCTATTATAAAGGCTACCAGGACTATTTAAAGGGAGATAAGCAAATTGAAGAGCTGATGGGAAGTAGCGTCATTCAATCTTTGATCATTTCAAGGCTGGTTTTTTTGTTGCAATCTAATCTGGGCCCTGGCTATGAAGTGCTTACAAATGAAGTTGGAATACAATTCGGGGAAAAGGCCTGGAGGGCGGCAGATATTGCCATTGTAAAAACAGAAGATATCGAGAATGTAGCGTCAAAAAGTAAATACCTGGCGTTTGCGCCTGAAATAGTCATTGAGATTGACACCAAGGCGGAATTAAACGAAATAAAAAACCCCCTTGGCTATTATCAGGAAAAAACGGACGAATTATTGAAATTTGGTGTAAAAAAAGTGATCTGGATTTTCACCGAAACCCAAAAAGCCATGGTTGCTCAAAAGCATGAAAAATGGGAAACCGGCGATTGGGAAGACAAAATTTATATCCTCGATACTATTGAAATAAGCATCAATGAATTGTTGAAAAAGAAGAAATAACCGGAAGGCTTGAAGTATTATTAACGCCAGCCATCATGCCTGCTCGCCCCTATTACCAGTCTCCCCTCGCTCACATCCACGACCAGCACTACGGCCAGCACGCCCGGCTGGCGGCTCAGGAATTGCTGAACCAGCTTCGGGCGCGCGGCCTGCGCCGGGGCCTGATCGTGGGCCTGGGCTGCGGCAGCGGCATCCTGGAGGAGGCGATGGCCCGGGAGGGCTATGAAGTGAGCGGCGTCGACTATTCCGAAGCGCTGATCGGCATCGCCCGGCAACGCTGCCCGCAGGGGCAGTTCATCGTCGGCTCCCTGATGGACTTCGGAATCCCGCCCTGCCTGGCCGTCACTGCCGTCGGCGAAGTGCTCAACTATCGTTTCGATGAGCGGCGCCGGCTGGAAAACCTGCTGCCGCTGTTCGAACGGGTATATCACAGCCTGCAGCCCGGCGGCATTTTCCTGTTCGATGTGATTGAACCAGGCATCACAGACGGCGTTCCCCCCGTCCGCCTGCTGGAAAATGAGCAATGGGACATGCTGCTGAACTTCAGCGAGGATAAAGAAGCGGCCACTCTCCGGCGGGAGATCACGCTTTTTCGGAAGGAAGGGGAGTTGTACCGCAAGTCGAAGGAGGTGCACCGCTTAAATCTCTACAGGCGGGAGAAAGTGCAGCAACTCCTGGAAAAGGCCGGCTTTAACGTTGCCGTTACGGGCCATTTTGCCGGACAGGCCTTACGCCGGCACAACCCTGGGTTCATTGCGGAACGGCCCTAACATCTAACCATCTAACCCCCCTACCGCACCAATTCCACCGCCCCCGTATACTCCAGTTCCACCTCATCCAGAAAGCGCACCCGGAACACATAGGCATACGTTCCGGCGGGCGCCTCCCTGCCCTTGAACCTGCCGTCCCAGCCGAGGGAAAGGTCGTTGGGCGAAAAATTGCTGCGCTCGAAAATCAAGGCCCCCCAGCGGCCAAAGACCTGCATGTTCACCACCTCCTGCACATTGGGCAGGCCGGCGAAGAGGGTAAAGCGGTCGTTGCGGCCGTCCTCATTGGGAGAGAAGGCGTTGGGAATATAGACGGCCCGCACTTCCTTCACCTCGATCCGGACGGAATCCGTGGCTGTGCAGCCGTTGGCCGTGACGCCTGTGAGGGTGAAGGTTGTCGTCCGAAGCGGTTGAATGAGCGGTTTCAGGCAGTCGTCATCGCAGATCACCAGTTCCGGGGGCGACCATTCGGCGCCGGCCAGCGGGTAGTTGGCCGTAACGGGCAGGGTGAGTTCTTCTCCCAGGCCGATGGCCTGGCCCGCCCCTAGGTTGATCCTCAGGGAGTCGGGTTCATTCAGGGCGGCGTCGTAGTCCAGCCGGCAGCCAAACCGGTCAATGACAGATACGAGATAGGCGCCGCCGCCCAGGTTCGGGAAGGAGGCCGCCTCGGCCGTTACGGCCATTCCATCCAGGCTGATGGTAACGGGAGGGTAGAAATTCCGGACGTTCGACACTTCGATGGCGCCATCCCGGTAGCCGGCGCAGCTTGGATCACTGGAAGCCACCTCAGCGCTCAGGCCCAGGGCGGGAACCAGGGCAAGGGTAAGGGTGACGATGCTGTCGCAGCCGATGGAAGAGAGCAGGGTGTCGATATAAGTCCCGGCGCTCGTCAGAGGCGTATTGCCGAAGAGGTAACTGCTACCGGCACAGATCGTATCCGCCACGGAGTGGAATTTGGGCTGCACATAGACCACTTTCACATTGGAGATGACCCGGCATTTGGAGTTGGCCAGGTTGTCGGGGGAGGCGGCCAGCAGGTAGCGGTAGTAATAGTACCCGCCGGCCAGCTGGGTGTGCTGGATGGAAGGGCCGGTGGCGCCGGGGATGTCTTCCCAGGAGGCCCCCTCGTCGAAGCTCTGCTGCCACTGCAGAGCGGGGGCTGCGTACTGATCGCCCTGTATGGTGGCGTTCAGGGCGATGGGGGCGCCGTCTTCGCAGATGTTGGCCACTTCCAGCGGCAGGATGAGCGCCATCGGCCCGCAGGCCCGGAAGGAGATGTTGTCGAGCGCCAGGTCGTTGCCGATGCCGCCCGGGGCGTTGTTGCGCAGGGTCAGCTTGACCGATGTTTCTCCCGGGCCTGTGCTGAAGGTAAAGCCGTAGATGTTCCACCTTTCATTCTGAGGGATGTCGCCCGTGCTGTATCGCACCTCATCGTTGATGAGGAAAGAAACATTGGGCCTGATGTGGCCGGCTACCTGGGCCATGATCAGGTTCAGGATATCCGCGGAGAACTCGTAGAGGGTATTTTCACACAGGCCGTCCACATCCTGTTCATAAAAAATACCTGCCGAATAGCTGGCATTGACCACCATCATATACCCCCGGGGGTCGTTGCTGTTGTCCATGACCCTCAGCCAGGTAGGAAAAAGGCCGCTCCAGGAACCCGTGTTGTTGGTGATCGTATAGAAGCCGTCGTTGGGAGGAGGCGACAAGGTATAGACGTAGCCGGGGGCAATACCCGGATCCGACGGTATGAGGTTGGTTGCCCCCGAGCCGAAATCGCCGGCCTCGAAGATGTTTTCGCCCAGGTTGCCGGTGCATATTTCCTGAGCGGAGAGGGAAAGGCCCGCCCACAGGCAGAGGCCGGACAGAAAGAAGCGCACAGGGGCTTTAAACCTGATTGTCGTATGTATCATCGGGATCAATTTTGCCATCATGGGTAAAGCTACTAAAAGCTTATCTTTGCCCCAAAAAAATGATCGTAGTCACCGGCGCCGCAGGCTTCATCGGCAGTTGCATGCTTCGCAAGCTCAACGATGAAGGGCATAGCGACATCATCGTCGTGGATGAGTTCACACACCAGGAAAAGAACCGCAACCTGGAAGGCAAGCAATATGCGGAAAGGATACGCCGCAACAACTTCCCCGGATGGCTCCGGGAAAAATACTACTTCGTCGACGCCATCTTCCACATGGGCGCCCGCACCGATACTGCGGAAAAGAACTGGGATATCTTCCGGGAACTCAACCTCGACTACAGCAAGTCGCTTTGGAATCTGTGCGCTCAGCACGGCATTCCACTTATCTACGCCTCCAGCGCCGCCACCTACGGCCTGGGTGAACTGGGCTACGACGACCGCCACGATGTCGTTGGCCGGCTCCACCCCCTCAACCCCTACGGCGAGTCCAAAAACCGCTTCGACCAGTGGGCGCTCGGGCGCAAAGAACAGCCGCCCCAATGGTACGGCCTGAAGTTCTTCAACGTTTATGGCCCCAATGAGTACCACAAGGGCAGAATGGCCTCGGTTATTTTCCACACCGTCCGCCAGATTCGCGCCACCGGCGGCATGAAGCTCTTCCGCTCCCACCGCCCCGATTTTAAGGACGGCCAGCAGAGCCGCGATTTCATCTATGTCAAGGATGTAGTGGAAGCCATGTACTGGCTTTTCCAAAACCGCCCCGCCAGCGGCCTGTACAACCTGGGAACTGGCAGGGCCCGCTCTTTCCACGACCTGGCGGCCAGCACCTTCCGCGCTATGGGTTTGGAACCGAATATCAGCTTCATCGATACGCCGGAAGATATCCGCGATACCTACCAGTATTTTACCCAGGCCAATATGAGCAAGCTGCGGGAGGCAGGATACGAAAAGGATTTCTATTCTCTGGAGGAGGGGATAGAGGATTATGTGAGGAATTATTTGAGCGTGGAGAGGTACTATTGATGATGCTGTGAATCCTGTGGATGGCGCCGGAAACCGGAAAGATTGAACAGTCCCCCGGCAAGTATCCGGCCAAACCCGCCCTTCCGCCCTTCCCACTTCCCAACACCTCCTGTGCAAATCTCCCCGCCCATTTGTGGATAAAAAGGCCGGAGCGGGCCTGTCCCCCCTCCCTTTAAATTCCTATTTTTGTAGGCTATGAGATTGAAGCAGCTGGAAATAAAGGGATTCAAGAGTTTCGCCAACGAAACGGTGATCAACTTCAACGAAGATGTCATTGGCATTGTAGGGCCCAACGGCTCCGGCAAGTCCAATATCGTCGACGCCATCCGCTGGGTGCTCGGGGAACAGAAGAGCCGGGAGTTGCGCCTCGACCAGATGTCGAGCGTGATCTTCAACGGCGCCAAACGGCGCAAGGCGGGAGGGCTGGCCCAGGTGTCCATTACCTTCGAGAACACCAGGAACCTGCTGCCCACCGAATACCACACCGTGACCATCACCCGCATGCTCTACCGCAGCGGGGAAAGCGAATACCGCCTCAACGGCG
>CAZAXA010000322.1:0-7406 GCA_964488965.1 uncultured Phaeodactylibacter sp.
GTGGAACACAAAACCATGCGTGCGCCAGTATATCTCCTTCTCACGAATCCGAAAGCAGTTTCCGGAACACCTCGGGCCGGCCGGAATTATCCTCCACACTGACGGCAGTAAAGGTAAAGGAGGACTTGCCCTGCAGGCTGAGCCGCCGCATTTGTTCCCTGCCGACGAAAAAAATCCTCCCGTCTTCGCCGTAGACCACCAGGGTAGTTGGCGCCTTCAGGTCCAGATAGATGGAAGGCTCTTTGAAGGTCAGCAGGCCATTGAGGCGATGGTTGACCACATCCACCCGGTAGTGGCGGATGGGCTGGCCGTTCTCATCCTGGAAACGGGCCAGCAACTGTGTTTCCTCTTCAAAGCGCTTCAGCACATCCAGGTTGAAAATGCCCATACCTTTGAGCCGCAACCGGGGCCGGGGCTGATCAAAGGGACGGTAAACTTCCTTATAAACAGGAACCTCTCCCTGTACCGAAGCTTCGTATTCCCGGATCAGTTGACGCCAACTGCTCTCTACCGATAGCCCTCCCACCAGGTAGTCCCGGAAGTAATGTGCATATCTGGCCATGAACAAATATCCCGGAAGTTCCTCCATGAGGACGCCCCAGCTACTGCCCGGCAGGAGCCCGGGCCATTCCGGGTTTCGCCTGTCCTTCTGCTTATCGCACCGTATGGCCGCTTCCATCCCTTCTATCTGGAAGGGGTCGGGGTTGACGGATTTCGGCAGGAGCAGCTTGACACAAGGCCAGAACAGGTTGAGCAGTTCCAGCGTTTCTTCCCGTTCCCGGTCGAAATCCATCTGGCGCTGCCGCAAGGCCATGGCATACTGAACGTAAACCCTGGAAAGATCGTCATCTGCGGGGTGCGCCCCGTTGATCTCCAGCAGTTTCGCATCCAGGCCGATAAGTTCTCTCCCGAACTTGAGCGTAATAGTGTATTGCCGCTTGTGTTTTTTACGGGAGATCCTGATGTCGGAAAACCGCTTGAAGGGCAACGAATCGAGGAGGGCAATTTCCGCCTTGCTGTGGCCCTTCAGGTTCAGGGCCCAGCTTACCCCTTCAAAAGCCGCCAGCTCGGGATTTTCACCCGACAGGTCTTTTATCCTGGCCACTATCCCCTTCCTGTCCTGGCTGATGGTTTCCAGCTCCAGGTTGTAGTATTTGGGATTGCTGTACACCTCTGCGAAGCTCAGATGCCCGATATAATAGATGCCGGCATAATTCCCCCGCACCAGCCGCCCGCTGAAGCGATGCTTAAACCGGTTAAGGTCCAGCTGAGGAATGTAACTGTGGCTGTAAGCTTTGGCCGATTCCAGCAGTTCCGGCAGCATGGCATAGGCTTCCAGCAACTGAGTGACGGTATCGGCCGTCCTGCTCCACTGCCCGCTGCCCGGCCAGGCCAGGGGCAGCAGGCCCAGGAAACGGTTTTCTGTGCCCGCCTGCACCCGGGCCATCTCCCCTTCCTCGTATTCGATCAGGGCGTCGCCGCTGTCCCAGGACCGCGCCTCTTCATCAAAGCGCCAGAACTGGGCCTGCTCCAGCACCTGGGTTTGGACGAAGTCGACGTCCACCGCCTGGCCCTGCCGAAGCTCCAGTTCCTGCCCTTCCCGGTTGAAAGCCCGCACCTCAAACATGCCGGTGGAGTTGAAATACACTTCCTGTCCCTGCCGGTTGAAGTTCATCGGCAGGCCGGAGGATATAAAATCGGCAGGATCGCGGAATTCCCGGTACATCAGGACAATGTCTCCTTCCACAGCCCGGCCGCCGGGGTAGCAAAAAGCATCTCCCGGAACAGAGATCACCGTGCCCGAACGTTCATAATCGAGGCGGGCCGGCTGCCGGCTGTCAATGGAATAGTAAGCGCTCTCCACATTCCAGCCCACCTTTTCGATGATGACGTCAACGCGGCGGTTGCGGGCCAGGGCCGCCTCATCGCGCCCTTCCGCGGCAAGGTCCAGATAGGCCCGACCCCGGGACTGTATGCGGGCGGGCTGGAACCCCAGTTCTACCAGGCGGGCCTGTACGCTGGCTGCGCGCCGCTCCGACAGGGCCTGGTTATACTCCAGGCTTCCCCGCAAGTCGGTATGCCCGATGAGCTGAGCGCGGTAGTCCTGCACGGGCAGCAGGCGCTGCAACTGCTCAGTAGCCTTAAGGCGGGCCTCTTCACTGAGCGTGTCCACATCCGTATCGAAATAGACGCTGAAGATGGCCAGAGGCTGGGCAATAGCACAGGGAAAGGTTATAATGGAAAACAGCAGGCAGAAGATTGCCCGGAAATTGCGGGCGCTGAGTTTTTTCAACATGGGGTTACAGGGTTTGGTGGCGAATGACTGCCCGGCGGGCAGTACGGATACTTTGGTAGAACGCCTGATCATGGATGTTTAGTGCGCGCAGTTTTGTCCGGGTAAATATTGCGGTTGCCTCAAGGCAATACCGTTGTTAAGCCAGGGGCAGCGCCCGGGCCGCAAAATTTACCCGGCTAAGATAGACAAGCCGCAAAACCGCAAATTTCACAACCACTACTTTATCTCAAACGTCTTCTCTTCCCTGCCCACTCCCGTCACCTTCAACCCCTTCCATGCCGCCGGCAGGCCTGCCCGCAGTTGCCTGACCCCTTCGTCGTAAATATCCAGCCCGCCGATGCCGAAGAGGACGGCCTGCAGGGCGCCGCCCGCGCCGGTAGCGAAATAAGGGTTGGTTCCGCCTGCCGTTTCCGCCAGTACGCCGAAGGGCGGCACTTCGTTGGGTTTATAGCTGTCTTTAAACAACTGGTAGGCCTTTTCCACATCGCCCAGGCGGGCATAAAGGGTGCTGAGGGTGGAAACGCCCATAGCCGGCCCGTCTTCCGCCATGCGGGGTTCGTAGTACTTCAGGTCTTGCCGGATGCGATCTTCGCCGTTGATGATCTTCATCGGGTAGGCCAGCAGGTTGGCGTCCGCCTGCTTGATCATCTCACCGTTGTAGGTGGCGTTCTCGCGGGTGGCGCCATCCGGGAAAGTGAGAATGGGAATATTGGCGGCAACGTGCTCCCAGTCAGGGTCAGGCTCCAGGCCCAGCTCGCGGGCTGCCTGCGCCGCATAGCGCAGCACCGTAATGGCCATGCCGTTGGTATAGGCGTTGTTGTCGATGTTTTCCTGCCATTCATTGGCGCCGATGACGTTGTTGATGTTGTATTTGCCGGGGCCCTCGCGTTCTACCCGGCTCGTCCAGAAACCGGCCACCTCCTTCAGGATGGGATAACCACGGCTGCGGAGCCACTCCTTGTCGCCCGTCACCTGATAATACTTCCAGCATGCCCAGCCGATATCGCCGCTGATATGATGCTGGAACGGCCCCGTCAGGGCCCAGACCGGCGTATCCTCCGAACCATCGCCGGCGGATTCCCAGGGGTACATGGCGCCCTTGTAACCGTGGGCAAAGGCATTCTGCTTTGCCGCCTGCAGGCGCTCATAGCGATACTCCAGCAGCGAACGCGCAATATCCGGCTGCAGGGCCAGCAGCGGCGGGTACATCCAGATTTCGGTATCCCAAAAGACATGGCCGTTGTAGCCCAGGCCTGACAATCCCATGGGAGACAGGCTGTAGGCCGTACCCTCCCGGGCAAAGGAATACAAATGATACAGCATGGAACGCACATCGCGCTGATCCGCCACATTGCCCTCGATGAGGATGTCGCTCTTCCACAACTCCTCCCAGGCGGCCTCGTGGCGCCGCAGCAGGCGCTCCGTGCCTTCCAGCATAGCGAAGATGGTGAGGCGCTCCGCTTCATTGAAGGGGTCTTCATAGTGTTCGGATGAAACGGCGGAAGCGACAATACTGAAACGGTAGGCCTCGCCGGCTTTCAACTCCTTGCTGAACTTCGCCAGGTGCATATTGTAATCCCAGTCTTCATGAATGATATCCGGCTCCCCGCCGTGCTCTTCTTCGAAGATAAAGCTGTTGGAGGCGGCTACAGTGAGCCGGCCCGAAGGGCTTTTGGCCACCGAGCTCAACAGAGGTATCTTTACATGAGGGCGGTCGATCTCACTGTAGTAATTGCGAACATCGGCGAGGTGGGTGGGCGCTTCGATCACGCTCATCGGGGTAATGGTAACGGCCTTCTTTGCAGTAACTTCCACCATCACCATGGAAGTGAACGGCAGGTGGCGCAGGGCCATCATGGTGTGCCGGACGCTGACTTTGTCGCCCACATCGAAAGTTGTGGCCAGGGCCGCGCGTTTCATATCCAGAACCTGGGCATAGTTGCTGATGTCTTGCCGGCCGGCCCGCCGGCCGTCCACATCCAGGTTCATGTTCACGTGGTTGAACGTTTTGAGAATATTGGAAACGCGGCCGCGCTGGTAGTAGTCGTAAACACCATTGAGCACCACATCCTGCACCTTCATGGGCTCGGGCGAAGACACCAGCCCCACCATGCCGTTGGCGCAGGTGATACCGAAGTAGTTATCAGGGTTTATGTCTTTGGCAACGATGTGCCATGGGGATTCGCTCAGCCGCTCCTGGGCGGATAATTGTACCGCCGCCAGGGCCAGAAAAGCCAGTAGGGTTTGTTTCATGATGCTATTTTTAAGTCCTGTGATTGGATTGTTACCATTTCTTAAGGACGGCGAAGCGCCTTCCTGTGTTCAAAGCAAAAGTAACAACCCATTCACAAATCTAAAAATAGCATCCGATATCCCGGTCAGTTGTTGCGCTTACTCCCCTCCGTTTTCTGGCTGTAAGGCCTTCCATCTACGATCAGTTCCGCATTGGCGGCCACCTGATAGGGGGTCTCCGACTGCTGAATGTCGATCCGCTCTACGGAAGCATAGGCAGGGCCATAGGCCGCGTGTTCCCGGGAAAGGCTGATGCCTATCCGGTTGTTGAGTAGTTGCACATCGGAGGCCATAACCTTCGAACGGCTTTCGCTCGTTATGGCGGCCCCCGCCCTGCGGATATCCATCCACCGCGCAGTAACTTCACTATTCTGGCCGGCGCTAAGGCCTTTTTCTCCAACCTGGCTGATAAAGATATTGGACAGCTTCACTTCCGCGCCTGTCAGGGAAATGGCATTGTTCCCTGATTTGACAAAGGAAGAGTAGGAAATTTCTCCGCTGCAGTGGCCACAGTCAAAAGCATCGGCCGGCGCATCTGTAAACTTAGCCCGGTTTACGGTGAAATCCGCCCGGACGATATTCAGGAGATCGCCGCCCCCCTGCCTGCCCGAAAAGCTGCAGCCGGAAAAAGTCACCGGCGATTCATAAAAGGTTACGGCGCCGCCCCAGCGCTGGCCGTTCTCCTCTATGCCGGACAAGCCTTCAAAATGGGTATGGGTTATCACCGAGCGCCCCTCCGCGCCGATAACGGCAAGGCCGCCTCCGGTACTGTCGGCAGAGTGAATGAGTACCGGCCGGCCTTCTTTGCCCATGCAAAATACCGGAGCATAACTGATGATACGGGCATTGTTGACGAGGTTGATCCGGGCGCCGGCCTCTATGTGCAGCCGCTTACCCCGGGGGATGGCCAGGCTGCTGCCCAGCGTCCACTCCCCGGCGGGAATGAGGAGGATATTTTCCCCGGTTTTTTCCCGGATGAAGGGGAAGGCCGCATAATTCCCCGGCTGATCTGCCAGCGCCGCCGGCAGGCTCGCGGCTTTTTCACCGGAAGGTATGGCCACCGGCAGTTCCTTCTTGCCGCGCTCCAGGCCCAGCAGGTTATAGTGTACCTTCAGGCCTGAAAGCGGCCCGTCGGGCAAGGCGACTCCCTCAGGTATCCGGAACTGATGAATCCGGAGCGTGTGATTGCCTTCCCTGGCCCGGGAGTCAACAAGCACGGGATGATCGGGCAGGAAGGCAGCCCCCTGCCAGCTCAGGTGTGTGATCTCCAGCGGGAGGCTCTGCTGGTTTTCCAGGCGGATACCCAGAGCGCCTTCCTCTTTTTGTTCCAGCCAGGCCAGCAGTTCCGGCTGCTCAGGGAAGATGACGGACCTCATGTGCTGCTGGTTGGCATACAACTGCTCCCTGGGAAATTTGTAAAAAGGCAGGGTGCGGTACACTTTGCCCAGTATAGCTTCCAGCTTTCCGCTCCGCTCCGCAAAGAAGTCGTCCAGGTATTTCTGCTGGCATACCAGCTCCGCCTCGCGGATGTAATGGCGCTTGAACTCCGGGTTGTCATAGATCAGGCCTATGATGGACTCCGACTCCAGCCAGAAGTGCCGGCTATAGAGATCAGGCTTTTCCAGGAACATTTTCATGGCGGAGGGGTCGCTCTTGCTCAGGTCTTCGAATTCCCGGGCAATGGGTTCCGCCAGGCCTGTGACGGGGTTGAAGTAGAAACGCAGGTTGGCCTTGCTGAGCGGGTGCTGGTTGTTCATGAGGTCAGAGACGATAAATAACTTCGCCATCTTCTCCATGTCGAAAAACTTATCAGAGGGCAGGCCGCCGGCCATCACATCCTGCCACATGCGCCGGAGCAGCAGCAACTGCGCCCTGGCGCCCGGCTCCTCCATTAATTTGGATTCCCGGTAAGGGCCGACCTCCTTTTCCAGCTTGAAAATGATGCCTTCCCGCAAAGCATTGTTCTCGATCATGTATTTGTCGAAACGCTCTTCCATGTAAAAAACCCCGCTGGATTTTCCATTGATGGAAACATCGACAAAATCCACCCTCGTACCGATCAGGCCCCGCGCCTGCAGCAGCTCGAAGCTCAGCCAGTCCGTCAGGTAGCCTCTGGCCGTTGGCACCAGCAGGGCCAGCCGCTTCATGCCGGCGATCGTATCGTCGCCTTTCACTTTAACCTCAAAGGACCATTTGTTGGGGTTGCCTACATGGGTTCTCGATACCATGCCCGTGAGAGCTATCTTCACATTGTAGGTTTTGCCCTTATAGGTGAGTTTGGCGGGAAATTCTTCCTCCTTGAAGGCCGGGTTGATGTATTTTTCTTTCATGGCCTGTTTTCTGAGGTACTCGATCCGCAACAGGTGCCTGAACTTTATGTCTATTTTGACCTCATCCAGCTCGGCCATCTGGCCCCTGGCATAATTATTGACGAAGGAAAAATCCAGTGCGGAGAGATCCTTCAGCACGGGCACCAGAAGCTGGGTCTGCCCGGAATTGTACAGGTACCGCCCATAGTTGAACACCGCAAAGAAAAGCATCACGGAAACGGCAAGGCCGATGAAACCGAATATGCCGGCCGACAGGCGCTTTTTCCTTTTGAGTATATTGCGGACTTTCCTGTAGGCCTGTGGGTTATTTTTAATGCCTTTAACTTTCATAATTGAGTATTTTTTTGGGGATATAACCGCCTGGCGGCTCACCCGAAAGCTCCATTCTTTTTAAGGTTACCGTACGCTTGCCTTTCCGAACTCGGCGCCGTATAGGATGGCCTTGACATCATCCCGGTTGGGGGGGAAGTTGGCCCCGTCGAGGATGA
>CAZAXA010000323.1:0-7339 GCA_964488965.1 uncultured Phaeodactylibacter sp.
TACACATCGTTGATGGTGGTGTTGTCGCCGTCGTTGCAGGCATCGCCAATATTGGCGGAAAGGGCAGGGCAATCAAAGGGCGCCGGGGCTGGAGCATATTCTATACATAGTTGGGGGGCAAGGGACGGGAATCCATTATAGGCCTCTGCCGTTCGCCTTCCCGTGCCATCAATAAAAATGGCGATCGAGCTGTTGGATGTGTAGCCGGCCCGATTGACTATTTCCTGGATAATTGCCGAGATATCAGGCGTCTGCTGCTCTGGCCCGGCGGCGCCTACCTGTGGCCAAAGCGGGGGCGACCAGGCCGCCCATGCGTTGGTACGGGGCCGGTTGGAAATCTCGAAATCCGTACCGGCGAAGGTGGCGGCATCATCGCTGGCCTGGCCATAGATAGCCAGGTTGCAGGGATTTATATCCTGCGTTTCGTCAACAGCGAATTGTATATGGGCGCTGAGAACCTGGGCTCCCTGCGGGATGTTGAGCCCGTTAAACCTCAATCCAACGGTTTGTACACCCTGTGTTGGATCGGTGGCCAGTTCGAGGTCACTACTGGTTAGTTCCACATTTCCGTTGCTGTGTTCTTCCGCATCATCAGAGCTCTGATCGACCCTGGAACAGGTTGGGACAGAAGAAACGCCCCCTCCGCAACTGCAATCGGCCTGGATCGTTTCTCCAAAAGTGTTGGGATCGCTATCGTCGCAGGCATCGCCGGGTTGGGCGGTATTGTTCGGGTCATTGTCGTCGCAGTCCAGGCCGGCGCAGATGCCGTCGCCATCGGCGTCGCCTATGCCGGTACAGGTGGTCGGAGTACCTGTGCAGTTGCAGTTAATGTCGAAGGTATCGTTGAGGGTGGTATTGTCGCCATCGTCGCAGGCATCGCCGGGCCGGGTAGTATTGCCGGGGTCATTATCGTCACAATCGACATCGGCGCAGATGCCATCGCCGTCATTATCTCCTATGCCGGTGCAGGGATTGAGGGCGCCGGCGCAGTTGCAGTTGGCATCGTAGGCATCATTGATGGTAGCAGGGTTGCCATCATCACAGGCGCCGCCGATTTGAATGGTGACGAGAGGGTCGTTGTCGTCGCAATCCAGGCCGGTGCAGGCGCCGTCGCCGTCGGCGTCCCCGATGCCGGTACAGGGGGTAGGCGTGCCTGTACAATTGCAATTGGCATCGATGGTATCGTTGATGGTGGTGTTATCGCCATCGTCACAGGCGCTGCCAGGTTGATAGGCGATAAAGAAGTTGTTATCGTCACAATCCGCGCCGGAACAGTACCCATCCCCATCGTTATCGCCGATGCCGGTACAGGCGGCAGGGGCGCCGGCACAGTTGCAATCGGCGTCGATAGCGTCGTTGATGGTGGTAGGGTCGCCGTCATCGCAGGGGTACCCGATGTTGGCGGAGAGGACGGGGCAATCGTAAACCACAGGCAGCAGGGTATATTCCACACACAGTTCCGGCGCCTGGGCCGGGAAGCCGTCAAAAGCCTCCGCCGTGCGCCCCCCGACGCCGTCGATAATGATGACGACCGGGCTGGCGGAAGTAAAACCGGGCCGGTCGACGATCTCCTGAATAATGGCGTAAAGGTTGGGCGTCTGTTGAGCAGGCCCGAAGGCGGCCACCGTAAGCCAGTCGGCCGGCGCCCAGGATACCGCAGCAGCCGTACGCGGCCGCCCGGAAACGTCGTAATCCACGTCGGCGAAAGTAGCCGGGTTGTCGCTGTCTTCGCCGTAAATCCGCAGGCGGCAGGGGGTGAAATTTTCGATCTCATCGGCCGTGAACTGCAGATGCGCATTGATGATGGCGGCGCCCTGCGGAATGTCCAGGCCGGTAAAACGCATGCCGATGGTTTGCAGGCCTCGGTTGGGGTCAAAGGCCAGCTCGAGGTCTTCACTTACTATGTCGACTGTACCGGAGTCCTTCTCTTCGGCATCGTCGCTGCTGGTATTTACGCGGGAGCAGGTGATCGCCGGGCCCGGGGTCCCGCCGCCACAACTGCAGTCGGCCTGTATGGTTTCTCCCGAGGTGGTCGGTATGCCATCATCGCAGGCATCGCCGGGCTGATAAGCAATGCCGGGGTCGCTGTCGTGGCAGTCCACATCCGTACAAACTCCGTCGCCGTCGGCATCGCCGATGCCGGAACAGGCGTTGGGCGTGCCGGCACAGTTACAGTCGGCGTCATAGACGTCATTGGAAGTAGTATTATCGCCGTCGTTGCAGGGCCCGCCAGGATAGGCGACGGCGTTGGGGTCGCCATTGCAGTCCACTGTTCCCAGTTCGAAGATGCCGATATCCGGTTTGACGCCCTGGGGGCGGGGAGTGCCCCAGAAGTCGACAGGCACAGGGCTGGACATGCCGCTGTCGAGGCAGGGGCTGGTATTCATCAGCCGGAAATGTTCGGCGCCTGACCTGCCCGGGCCGGCAAATTGCGGGTCCGCCCAGAACCCTCCGGGTTCGAACAGGGGGTTGGCATTTCTATAGTCCTGGAAAGACTGCCCGTCGTGAATGGGCTGCGCCGGGGAACGGCCGAAATAGCAGTTGTTATCAAAGACGATATTGGAAGAGATCACTCCGTTGATCTCCTGATCGGCGCCGGAAAAATCGAAAATATTATTTTTGATCTCCACCTGGCCGATATTTTCCATCAGGCGGATGAAATTGCCGGTGCGGTTGCCCGGAGCGATCACGTTGTGCCACAGCCTGGTATGGTCGGTATTGGCGAGGTTGACACAATGGTGGCCGGCGCCGGCAACCACGTTATTAAAGGCCCAGACGTAAGGCGAGCGGATGACCAGGTCGCCAACGCCCTGGTCGATGGAGTTGGAGTAGATGAAATTGCCTCTTACCTCCACGTGGCTCACCCAACTGTAATTGATGAAAATGCCGCCCTGTAAGGAATGCCTGATGTCATTCCCTTCCAGTAAGATGTAGTGCCCGGAGGTGACGTCGATGCCGTCTTCGCCCGAGTAGAGGATAGTATTGTTGCGAATGATAATATCGCCTTCCAGGTCGTTGCCCGCAGCGTCCCGGTGGCAGGTGATGGCATCTTCCAGTTCAAGGGTCTGCGGGTTTTCCACCACGCAGTCTTCTACCAGCACTCCCTTCATCTTATTGTTCAGAGAACCGTTCAGGAGAATGCCGTTTGTGCCGTAGTCATATACGTACAGGTTTTTCAGCCATATATTGCCGCCGCCGAAGTCAGAGGCCACAGCGTTGGAGATGCAGCGTGTGACATCCACATTGTTTATTATAGTCCAGTAGTTGCCGGTTTCCTTGCCGAGCCAAAGCATATTATTGCCCCCGTTATCGAGGTGGAAGTCTTCGACAATGATGTAATCGTGCAGAATGACGATGCCACGCCCGCCCTGGCAGTCTATCCGGGGTTTGGCTGAGGCTTCGTCGTAGGCGCCGAAATAAATGCAATTGTTGTTATCGGGGTCCGGCAGTTCAAAACTCCTCAGCTCTCCCAGGATGGTGGCCTGAATGGTGATGACGCCTCCCGGAGCGCCGCCGATCCGCGGCTGCAGCGGCCCGTCTGTCCAGACGGCGCCCCGCTTGAACAGAACACTGTCGCCGGGAGCGAAGAAAAAGCTGTTCACCCTGGCAATGCTCGCCCAGGGGCCCTTGTTTCCGCTCGTGGCGGCCGGGGCCAGCCCATCGTTGCCGTCATTACCGTTCTGGGAATCGACGTAGTAGGTTGTCGCCGCCAGCTCTCCACCCGAAAGCAGGAGCAGGGCGGCAAACAGAAGAACTACCCTGAGTCGTATAAGATGAAAAAGAGAACAGGCCGCCAAACGGTGGCAAGAGAATTTCTTTCCAGTCCGGGCCCTTTGGGAGCTGAAGTAGGTCGCCATTTTTATACTGCTTTACTTAAGTATAAGCCGCTTTGTCAGAAGGGGGGCGGTAAGAATGCCGGTTTTGCCGGCAATGTGGTTATTGGTATCGGAAAAGGGGGTATAGAGAGGGGGTTAGTATAGTTACGAAAAATACAGGCAAGAGTTTCCGGGGGAAGCGCTTTATTCTTAATTTCCTGAAAAACAGAGCGAAGGAAAGTAAGGTGGAAGGCACTTCAAAAGTACCTTCCACCTTGCGATCGGCTAAAGCGCCTAATCTTTCTGTATGACGAACTTTTCAGACTGTATCGTACCGCCCGCCAGGATCTGGAGGAAGTAAACGCCATCCGGCAGAGGCAATTCTTTCAGGGCGATGGTATTTACGCCCTGTCCTGCATGGTGCGTTTCCCTCATCACTACCTGTCCGTTCAGGTTCCTGGCCTGCAGCTGCACTTCGCCTTCGAAAGCGCTGGTAAAGGTGACCAGCAGTTCCCGGCTGGCCGGGTTGGGATACAGGTTGATGGGGCTTATCGCCTCACCGGCGCTCTCCTGAGCTGCGGGAGCGGGCGAAAACCTGCCCTCCACGTTTACCCTGCTTTCCGTGGGCACAGGGGCGCCGGGCGCAGGCCTGTTCGGGGGCGGCGGGGAATAGAGGTACTCCACGCAGAGTTCCGGCGCGGTTGCCGGCGAGCCGTTATAGGATTCGGCCACCCTGCGCCCCGTACCGTCGATGATGATGGCGATAGCGCTGGCGGAAGTATAACCGCCCCTGTTCACGATCTCCTGAATGATGGAGGCGATGTTCGGCGACTTCTGTGCCGGGCCGGCTTCGCCAACGGCCTGCCACTGTGGGGGCGACCAGCTTACCGTCGCCGTGGTGCGGGGCCGGCTGCTGATGTTGAGGCTGGCCGAAGCAAAGGTGGCGGGATTATCACTGGCCTGGCCGTAGATCGTAAGGTTGCAGGGGTCGTCGTTGCGGTTCTCATCGACGGCAAACTGCAGGTAAGCGCTGGTGATAACAGATCCGGCCGGTATGTTCAGGTTGTTGAACCTCATCCCGACGATCTGGGGAAAGCCGTCGACGGCCAGTTCCAGGTCGCTGTTGGTGAAGCTTACCGAACCGAGGTTGCTTTCTTCGGCATCATCGCTGCTGACGTTCACCCGTGAGCAGGCAAGGGTGGGCGTCGAACTGCCGCCGCCGCAGCTGCAGTCCGCCTGTATGGTTTCCCCGACGGTCAGGGGGTTGCCGTCGTTGCAGGGATCGCCGGGCATAGTGGTAATGCCGGCGTTGTTGTCGTTACAGTCCATATCGGCGCAAATGCCGTCGCCGTCGTTATCGCCGATGCCGGGGCAGTCATTGAGGGCGCCGGCACAGTTGCAGTTGGCGTCGATGACGTCGTTGATGGTAGCGGGGTTGCCGTCATCGCAGGGATCGCCGAAGTTGGCGGAAAGGGCCGGGCAATCGGGGACGACCAGGCTGTATTCCACACAAAGCTGCGGCGCACCTGCCGGGTCGCCATTAAAGGATTCGGCAACCCTGCGCCCCGTGCCCTCGATCATGATGACGATGGAACTGGCGGAAGTATAACCGCTGCGGTTGACGATCTCCTGGATGATGGCCGAGATGTCCGCCGTCTGCTGGGCAGGGCCGGCTTCGCCAACCGTGGGCCATTGTGAAGGCGACCAGCTTACTGTCGCCGTGGTGCGGGGCCGGCTGCTGATGCCGGAAACGGCAGTAGTAAAGGTAGCGGGGTTATCGCTGGCCTGGCCGTAGATGGTGAGGCTGCAGGGGTCGTCGTTGCGGTTCTCATCAACGACAAACTGGATGCGGGCGCTGACGATGTAGGCGCCCTGCGGTATGTTCAGGTTGTTGAACCTCATGCCGACCTTCTGCGGAGCGCCGTCGACAGCCAGTTCCAGGTCGCTGTTGCTGATACTGACCGAACCGGCGCTGCTTTCTTCGGCGTCATCACTGCTGACGTCCACCCGGGAGCAGGCCATAAGGGGCGCCGAACTGCCGCCGCCGCAGCTGCAGTCCGCCTGTATGGTTTCCCCAACGGTAGCGGGGTTGCCATCGTCACAGGGGGCGCCTGCCTGTGTGGTGATGCCGGCATTGTTGTCGTTACAGTCTACATCAGAACAAACGCCGTCGCCATCCACATCGCCAATGAAGGTGCAGCCTACCGGCGTACCGGCACAGTTGCAGTTGGCATTGATGACGTCATTGATCGTTGTCGGGTCGCCGTCGTCACAGGCAGCGCCGGCCTGGACGGTTATACTGGCATTGTTGTCGTCACAATCCACATTGGCGCAGACGCCGTCGCCATCCGCATCGCCGATGCCGGTGCAGGCGGTAGCCGTGCCGGCGCAGCTGCAGTTGGCGCCGACGACGTCGTTGATGGTCGTATTATCGCCATCATTGCAGGGCGCGCCGATATTGGCCTGGAGGGCAGGGCAGTCATAGGAAGGCGGAACCAGCCGGTATTCCACGCAGAGCCGCGGCGCTCCTGCCGGGTCTCCGTTATAGGATTCGGCAACCCTGCGCCCTGTGCCGTCGATCATGACGGCGATGGAACTGGAGGAGGTATAACCGCTCCGGTTAACGATCTCCTGAATGATGGAGGCGATGTTCGGCGTTAACTGTTCCGGGCCGGCGGCGCCTACCGTCGGCCACTGCGGGGGCGACCAGCTTACTGTCGCCGCGGTGCGGGGCCGGCTGCTGATATTGAGGATGGCCGAAGTGAAGGTGGCGGGGTTGTCGCTGGCCTGCCCGTAGATGTTCAGGTTGCAGGGGTTGTCGTTGCGGTTTTCGTCGACGGCAAACTGGATATGGGCGCTGACGATGTAAGCTCCCTGCGGGATGTTGAGGTTGTTGAACCTCATGCCGACGATCTGAGGAACGCCGTCAGTGGCCAGTTCCAGGTCGCTGTTGCTGAAGCTGACCGTGCCGGTATTGTTCTCTTCGGCGTCATCGCTGCTGACGCTCACCTGGGAGCAGGCGAGAAGTATGGCCGAGCTGCCGCCGCCACAGCTGCAATCCGCCTGTATGGTTTCTCCGACGGTATCGGGGTCGCCGTCATTACAGGGGTCGCCGGGTTGTGTGGTGACGCTGGCATTGTTGTCGTTACAGTCCACATCGGCGCAGATGCCATCGCCGTCGGCATCGCCGAGGAAGGTGCAGCCAACCGGGGTGCCGGCACAGTTGCAGCTGGCGTCGATGATATCATTGATGGTGGTGGAGAGGCCGTCATTGCAGGCGTCGCCGGGCTGATAGGTGATGAAAGGGTTATTGTCATCGCAGTCTACGTCGCCACAGACGCCGTCGCCGTCGGCATCGCCGATGCCGGTACAGGCAGTGGGCGTGCCGGCACAGTTGCAGTTGGCGCCGATGACGTCATTGATGGTGGTATTATCACCATCATTACAGGCGTCGCCGCGCCGGTAAGTAATATTTGCATTGTTGTCGTCACAATCCACATTGGCACAGACGCCGTCGCCGTCGG
>CAZAXA010000324.1:0-7331 GCA_964488965.1 uncultured Phaeodactylibacter sp.
CACCAGCGTGCTTAAGGTGAGGCCTTTAAAACCCATCCGCATCGTCCATCCGCCAATAAAGTCCGGCGAGGCATTGCCGATGGGCGCCCGGCTGTCCGTGATCAGGTAGTGCGTTCCTTCCTCGTTGAGGATAGGCTTGCCCGTTTGTTCGTGATAGATATAATCATAACCGATGATGGTCCCGTACTCCTCGCCTTCCTGAACGGTGATGGAAGGGCCGTTCAGATCCCAGATGTTGGCCAGTTCCAGGCTTTTGGCGCCTTCGCCCAGGCTAACCAGAAAATTGCGGTTGCGGCTGATGTTGAGGCCTGTTTCCCAGAAGAAATTCCTCTTTTCTACCAGGATGGCGTTGACGATGGCTTCGAAGCCCTTGTTCTCGAGAATGCCGGTATTGATCCTGACCGTACTGGCGCCTGCCGATGCGGGGAGCGGCGCATCGAGGATCTGGTCAAAGGAACGGATGTAGTAGTAAGAAAGGTCGAAGTTCACCCGCTCATTGAGCAGGCCCAGGCTCAGGCCCACTTCATAGGAGTTGGCCTGCTGGGGTTTCAGTGCGATCGGCGGTATCGTATTGGGCAAAGATGCCGTTTGATTGCTCCCGAAAGTACCGGTCGAATAAACGAAGTCTATCTGGTATGGGTCGGTGTCGTTGGCCGTTTGGGCATAAGCTCCACGTACCTTCAGAAAGTTCAGCCAGCCCAGGCGGCTGAGGTCAAAGGCGTTGCTGGCGATGAAGCTCAGGGAGGCCGACGGATAGAAGTAGGAATTGGCGCCGGGAGGCAGCGAAGAACTCCAGTCATTGCGCCCGGCCAGTTCCAGGTACAGGTAATTTTCGTAACTCAGGTTGAGGAAACTGTAAAGGGAATTGATCTTTTTCTCATACCTGAATTCACCCGGAACGGGCGCCGTCAGCTGGTCCTCGAAATTATTGAAAGCGAAAAGCCATGGATTGATCCACCTGCCGGTACTGCCCCTCAGCCCGTACTGGCTCCTGTACCATTGGGTACCCCCAAAGGACAGGCGCGCGCCCAGGGGAGAGTGAAAAACGCCTTCCTTATGAAAAGTGAACAGGAACTCGTTGTTGCGGACGATATCCCTTCCCAGCTCATTGGAATAAAAACCGTTGGTGACCCCCAGTTTATCGATGGGCTGATGGCGGGTCTCAAACTGGGTAAGGGTATAATCGGTGCCCATCCGGCCGGTGGCGTTCAGCCAGGGGGTGATGTCATAGGTGAGCGACAGGGCGCCGATGAGCTTGTTCCGGTCCAGAGCAGTATTGTTCTTATACGTATTCCACCACAGGTGAGGCGGAGAAAAATCGAAGGGGTAGCCTCCTTCAAAGTCATAATTATTCCGGGTTCCGTCGGGCAGGATGTTGATCTCCTTTTCCAGGCCTTTATAGCTGCGCGGCCAGCTGTAGAGGATGCCCTTCCCGAAAGAGTTCTCATTGTCATCCCCGAGCGTCGGGCTGTTCAGCCGGTGGTAATTGATATAGGACAGGGAAAGGTCGGCATGCACTTTTGAAGAGATATCCAGCCTGGAGCCGAGGTTGACGGTCGTCTGATCATAGTTGCTGTTGGGCACGATCGCTTCATGATCGGTGCGGGTGAGGGATACCCTCAGGGTTCCCATCTCGCCCCCGCCCGAAAAAGACAGGTTGTGGGTGGTGGTATGGCCGTTGGAGAAATACAACTTCAGGTTGCCGGGCTGCGGGTCGAAAGGGCGCATTTCTCCGTCCCACCATTTCACCATCTGCCCTTCCATCCGTGGGCCCCAGGATACGCCGGTGGAGTAAAAACCGAATAATTCCGTAGTGGGCCTGCCCAGAGGGCCATCCTCGGCGTGGTTCTCGCGGGGATAAACGAACACGCCTTCATCATTTACCGGCAGGGAAGGTTCCAGCAGGTTGAGCGGGCCGCCGGCGCCGAAAATGTTCTGCACCTCGCGGTAGCGGAAAGGCTCGATCACTTTGTGCATCACTGTATAATCGACGCCGATCCCGCTGCGTTTTTTTCCGCGCTTCGTGCTGATCAGCACCACGCCGTTTGCCCCGCGGGAACCGTAAAGCGCGGAAGCGGTAGGCCCTTTCAGGATGTTTACCGCCTCGATGTCATTGGGGTTGATGTTGTTGATGGCCGAGCCCCAATCCACCCCATTCTTTATACTGGTCAGCCCCGGTTCATTCTCAAGCGGCACGCCGTCCACAACGATGAGCGGCTGGTTGTTCCCGTTGATATTGTTGTTTCCCCGGATGACAAAGCGGGTGGTGCCCCCATCCACCCCATTGGTATTGGATACCTGCACCCCTGCGGACCTGCCGCTCAGGGCGTTCACCAGGTTGGGCGCATTGGAGAGAACCAGTTCCTCCCCTTCGAAGCTTTCGGTAGAATAGCCGATCTCCTTTTTCTGCCGCTTGATGCCCAGGGCGGTCACCACCACCTCATCCAGTTTCTGGGCGTCTTCCTGCATGGAAACATTGATGACATCCCTGCCGGCTATCTCCACTTCCTGCGTTTTATAGCCGATATAGCTGAAGATCAAAACCCTGGCGTCTTCAGGCACTTCCAAGCGATACGCGCCGTCCACATCGGTGATGGTTCCCCGTTCCGGATGGGATTTCACAAAAATGCTCAGGCCGGTCAGAGGGGCGCCGGTATCGGCTTCGGCCACTACTCCCGTCACCTGTTTCTGGGCGATCAGGGTTCCTGCAATGCCCGGAGTGAAAAGGATTAGTAAAACTACCTTTATTCCGGAAATACGGTATGCCATGAAAACCGGGTTTTTCGTATTAAACTAAGGGGGCAGAGCGAAGTTAACAAAAGAAAAATTCCGCCTGCCTTATTGTTTCAGTAATTTCCCGGAGGCCTAAAAAAGCTCATACTGCCCCTGCGCCTTTTCCACTGGTTTATCGGCTAAGGCCTTCTCCGCCGCTTTCCCGTTCAGAATTCTTTTCACTACCCGCAGGCGGTGGGTGTAGCGGGCTTGTTCCCGGTTGTAGATGCCAAAATGGTCGAGGGTATCGATGCGGACGCTGCCGTAGGCATGGATGATCTCGTTGCCGGGCAGGATGATGCCGCAGTGGGCGATCCTGCCGGCCTTATTTTCGAAAAAGGCGACGTCGCCCGGGCGGCTCTGCTCCACGAAGTCGACCGCTGTGCCGAGGTAGACCTGTTGTTCGGCTTCCCGGGGCATAGAGACGCCGGCCAGCTTGAAGGCCATCTGCACCAGCCCGGAGGCGTCGACACCCATGGGCGAGCGGCCGCCCCAGAGGAAGGGGGCATAAAGGTATTTGCGGACGATCTTGATGATGAATTCCGGGCTTTGCTCGATATGATCCGGGAAGACAGCCTGGCCGCTGAAGGTGAAGTAGCTGTCGTCCAGCTTGAAGCGCATGCCGTCGAAGCCGGGCAGTTGAGCCCCCATGACGATGGGCACGCAGTGGTTGTTGGCCAGCAGGGTGTGAAAAAGTTCCAGGCTGTAGGCGTAATCGCGCCGGAAGCGCTCAAATTCGGTGGGGGTAATGGCCTTGATCTGGTTGGCGGCCACCCAGCCGACGAAATTGTCCCAGGCACAACGGACCCTGGCCCACTGCCGGCCTTTGGTTTCCAGCACCTCGGCCAACTCGCCGAACAGGAGCTGAGAGATCATCTCGCTCTTGTTCGAGGAAGTGTTCCGGATGGGAACGATGCTTACTGGGCAAATGACGTACGACATAAATTTCCGGCGCTGTATTTTCAAAAATAATAATTCTCCGGAAAAGTCCGTTGTTCTCTTTACAAATTATCCAGTACATTTGCGCGAACGTTACCCAGTAGAAAGCTATATGAGGAAATTCTTACCTATACTTTTTATCCTTGCCGTTACTACCGCCGGCAAGGCCCAGGACCAGCACTTCACCCAGTTCTTCGCCTCTCCCCTGACGCTCAACCCGGCGCTCACCGGCACTTTTGACGGCAAGTACCGCCTGGCCTTTATCTATCGCGACCAGGAACCCTATAAAACCTTTGCCGGGGCCATCGACCTGCGCTTCGGCTTTCGCAATATCGGCAAGCGCTATAAGGATGCCTTCGGCGTAGGCGTGGTTTTCTACAACGACAAGGTGCCGGAAGTCGGCTATTCCAACAACCAGATCAACATATCCGGCGGCTTCCACAAGTCGCTCAGCCCCCGCAATAACCAGTTCCTGAGCATCGGCGCCCAGGCGGGCATCTCCCAGCGCAATTTCAGCTACGACAACCTCTTCTTCGAAGACCAGTTCTCCGGCTCCAGCGGTTATGACAACCCCACCGGGGAAATCCTGCCCGAGAACAACTTCGCTGTTGCCGACTTTGCCGTGGGGCTGAACTATTCCTATTCGCCCGAGCGCTCCATCGGCCTGTACGCCGGGGCGGCCATGCACCATATCCTCGAACCCGAGGTGACCTTCTTCACCGACAAAGACGACCCCTCCCTGAGCAACAGCAACAAGCTGCTGCGCAAATACTCCGCCTACCTCAACCTGAAAATACCGGTAGGGGAATCCGTTCAGTTCCACCCCCGCGCCCTTCTCTACAACCAGGGGCCCCACCTGGCTCTCAACGCCGGCAGCAACATCCGCTTCCTGATCGATGACATCAGCGGCGCCGCCCTGCACCTCGGCGCCTGGGCGCGCCCCGTCCGCAATGCCGACGACAGCTACTCCCTCGACGCCATCGTCGGCATGGTGGGCATCGAATACAACAGCTTCCTGCTGGGCATCAGCTACGACGCCCGGACGAACGCTCTGGGCACGCCCCGGGAACGGCGGGGGGCCATCGAGATTTCTATTGCCTATCTGGGGGAGTATGAGGATGAGGTGGTGCTGTGCCCGAAGTTCTAGGCAGGATTTAGCCTGTGATGTAACACAGCTCTACCCCCACCACATACTTCGAACTCTTCGTCTGCCGAAACGGAAGGTGTTGCTGAATGAAATCACTCTCCGCTTCGTCTTCCTGTTCGTATTTCAGTTCCATTATAACAGATGGCAGGCGGTAAGGCAATAGCCGTCCTTCCTGCCTCCGATAGGCGCCAAATTGCAGCTCGTTGTCGATCGTAATGCGGAAGCGGCCGCTGGGGGTGGCCCAGTAGGAACGGCAGTAGGAGTTGAACAGCGTCGGCTGCAGCTCGGGGCCGTAGCCCAGGCGCCGGCGTATCTCGCCCAGCAGGCCATCCAGCTGATCGGCACGGTACCGGCCCGCAGAGAGGGGGAAACTATCTTTGCGCCCCAGCAGGTTCTCCTTCACCTTGGTTTCCAGAATGGGATCATTGATGGTTTCAAACGGCAGGCCATACCAGCGCAGGCGGTGCTTCACGCGCCGGGAAACGCCGGCGGCATTGTCGTGGAAGGCGCTGTAATCGGGAGTGTCGAAATAGAGGTTGTTGACCCAACGGGGGGAATAGACAGGACGAAAACAGGCAGGGTGCAGGCGGAGGGCCTGCACGAAGATGGAGGGGTGGAGGTTGTCGAGTTTGTATTTGCGTTCGTATCTCATTCCATATTCTGTAACTGCCTTGGCGATCAGGATGATCGCGGCACGAGGGGGACATTCTCCACGATCTCCAGGCCGTAGCCGATCAGGCCGATACGGCGCTTGGGGTTGTTGGTAATCTGGCGGATCTTGCAGATGTTCAGATCTCGCAGAATCTGGGCGCCGACGCCGAAGTCCCGCTGGGTCATCTCGGTTTTCTGTTCCAGGGCAACATTTTCCCCGTTTTCCTGTTTCTGGCGGTAGCATTCCAGGCGGTGAAGGATGGTATCTGCCTTTTCAGTGTGCCGCATGTAAAGCAGCAGGCCCTTGCCTTCTTCGGCTATCATCTCGATCGACTGCTGCAGCTGCGTGCCATAACCATCGAAGAGGGTGCCCAGGATATCTCCTGTTTCGGTGGAGGAGTGTACGCGCACCAGCACCGGCTCTTCAGGCAGCCAGTTGCCGCACTTGATGGCCAGGTGGATGTCGTTGGTGGTGATCTGCCGGAAAGCGATGACCTCGAAATCGCCGTATTTCGTATCCAGATTGACCGACACTTCCCTTTTTACGATGCGCTCGGTACGCATGCGGTAGGCCACCAGGTCCTTGATGGCGATGATCTTCAGGCCGAATTTTTCGGCAATCTCGACCAGTTCCGGCAGGCGGGCCATAGTGCCGTCCTCGTTGAGGATTTCCACCAGCACACCGGCAGGATAATAACCGGCCAGGCGGGCCAGGTCGATGGCCGCCTCGGTATGGCCGGTGCGGCGCAATACGCCGCCCGTCTTGGCCCGCAGCGGGAAAATATGGCCGGGGCGGGCGTAATCGGCAGGCCGGGTTTTGGAGTCAACCAGGGCCCGGATGCCGGTGGCCCGGTCGTAGGCCGAGATGCCGGTGGTGCAGCCCCGCCCGATCAGGTCGACAGACACGGTGAAGGCGGTTTCGTGCAGGGCCGTATTGGAAGAGACCATCATTTCCAGTTCCAGCTCATCGGCCCGCCTCTCATCGATGGGCGCGCAGATAAGCCCCCGGCCGTGAGTGGCCATGAAGTTGATGATCTCCGGCGTAACGCACTCGGCGGCACAGATAAAATCGCCCTCGTTCTCGCGGTCCTCATCATCGACTACGATGACGACCTTGCCCGCCTTGATGTCGGCGATAGCCGCTTCTATCGTATCCAGCTTAAGGCTTTGGCCGGCCATGGTTTCTTTTAGTAGGTTCCCAGACATTGGAGCGAATACCTTTTAAGTATTTGAAAAAGCCCTGAAGCAGGGCCAGGTTCATCATCACAAAATAGCGGGCGCCTCTCAACGGCAGGAGGTTTATGCCCAGGGCGTTGAACAGTATGTCCAATAAAGGTAATACTATCAGCCCACCTACCATAACCCAAAACAAGAGAGCATAAAATAAGTTGCCCCCCATAGCCAAAAGCCCCGAGCTCAGCAGGATGATGATGAAGAAAAACGGCCCCATCCAGCGCAGTACCTTATGGGAGAAAAAGGTAAAGGACAAGGGGCGGAACGGCGGCCACCAGAGATGGCGGAAAGCGCTCATGTTCTGAAAATTGCCGGCAGAAATGCGGGCCTTCCGCCGAAATTCCTCCCGTATAGTGTGGGAGACGGGCTCCCGGCAGGTGGCCTCCAGGTCGTTGATGGCCTTGCCGCCCTGCTCCAGGGCTTTCATGGTGATGTAGAAGTCATCCACCAGAAAATTAGGCGGCACAAAGGCAAAGCGGTTCGACCGGATGGCGTAACAGCCGCCGAAAGGGCCGGCCATGGCGCCCCAGATCAGGCCCTCCCGGTATTTGAGCTGCACCTCGGAAGAAATATATTCGTCCTCTGCCCG
>CAZAXA010000325.1:0-7322 GCA_964488965.1 uncultured Phaeodactylibacter sp.
TTGTGGATCAACTGGGCCGGGTACTGTCCGCCAAACGGCTGGAGAACGTCCTGAATGAAACCCACATCGTGGATATAAGAGGCCTGGCGGCCGGCCCGTATATGGTAACGGCTTTCACGCCGGAGGGCTTCCGGACGAAGATTTTCATTGTGGCCCGGTAAATCCGGTTATTGACCGGGAAAAAACCTTTGAGGTTTCAGAAACCTCAAAGGTTTTCAACTCCTCCACACAAAAGAAGCCTTTCCTTTTTACTAAGGAGAGGCTTCTTCTATTTGGACAGCCTGCGCTGAATATCCTCTACACTTCCTTTGGGAATGGCCTCGATCAGTTTTCTGGTGTACTCTTTCTGAGGATTGGCATAAATCTCATCGGCCAGCCCTTCCTCTTCTATTTTTCCATTGTTCATAACGATCATCCGGTCGCTCATGAATTTGACCACGGAGAGGTCGTGGGAAATGAAAATATAAGTGAAGCGGTATTTTTCCCGGAGTTCCATCAGCAGGTTCAGCACCTGTGCCTGGACGGATACGTCGAGGGCAGAGACCGATTCGTCACAGATGATGAACTTGGGGTTGAGGGCCAGGGCCCTGGCGATGGCCACCCGCTGGCGTTGCCCGCCGGAAAACTCATGGGGATAACGGTTAAAATATTTAGGCTCCAGGTTCACTATATCCAGCAATTGCAGCGTACGCTCGCGCCGTTCGTCTTCGCCGCTGTACAGGCCGTGGACTTCCATGGGCTCCATTATGGCATGGCCGATGGTGATGCGGGGGTTTAGGGACGAGTAAGGATCCTGGAATATGATCTGCATTTCCCGCCGCAGCGGTTTCATCTCTTCGGGGCTGAGCAGGGTAAGTTCCTGCCCTTTGTACCGGACGCGCCCCCCGGTGGGTTTGGTCAGCCCGAGGATGGTACGCCCCAGGGTGGTCTTTCCGGACCCGGATTCGCCCACCAGGCCGAGGGTTTCACCGGGAAATACGGTAAAGTCGAGGCCATCGAGCGCTTTGACGAAAGCCTTCGTCCGGCCGAGGAAGTTTTTCTCAACGGGAAACCACACTTTCAGTTGCTCCACTTCCAGCAGAGGCGGCCGTTGCCGCAGGGTTTCCAGCCGCTGCCGGCTTTCCGAAGCAGGGACTTTAACGCCGGTCAGCACGCTTTCCACGGAAGCTTTTTTTTCCCTGACCTCAACGCTGCCATCCTCATTTGGCACTGTTTCCATAAAATCGCTAACAACAGGCAGGCGCCGCAGGCGGTGATGAAGCGGCGGGCGGCAGGCCAGCAGGCTTTTCGTATAGGGGTGCTGCGGCCTGGAAAAGATATCCAGCACCCCTCCCTGCTCCACGATCCGCCCCTGGTACATGACGATCACCCGGTCGGCAATTTCGGCGATGACCCCCAGGTCGTGGCTGATGAACATGATGGAGGAATGCATTTCTTTTTTCAGGCCGTTCATCAGGTCGAGGATGGCCTTCTGCACGGTTACATCCAGGGCGGTGGTCGGCTCGTCGGCGATCAGGATGCCAGGCGAACAAGACATGGCCATAGCGATCATGACCCGCTGCTTCTGCCCTCCGGACAACTGGTGAGGATAGGCTTTGTAAATGCGCACTGGGTCCGGAAGCTGTACTTTTTCAAACAGGGCCATCACTTTCTCACGGGCCTGTTCTGCGCTCGCCTTCTGGTGCAGGCGAATGGCCTCCGCGACCTGTTCCCCGCAGCGAAAAACCGGATTGAGGGAAGACATCGGCTCCTGAAAGATCATTGACAGCTCATTGCCACGGTAATGCTGCATTTGACGGCGGGGCAACTGCAGAAGGCCTACCGGTTCTTCCCCGCCAGCCGGATAATACCATACTTCGCCTCCGACGATCCTGCCGGCAGGGCCGGGCACCAGCCTCATAATGGACAGGGCCGTGACGGATTTGCCCGAACCCGATTCGCCCACGATGCCAACTGTTTCCCCCCGGTTGATGGTAAAACTCACGCCATCGACCGCCCTGGCCTCTCCATCGTCCGTGAAGAAAGAAGTTCTCAGGCCTTTTACTTCTAAAATTTTATCTTTACTCATTCTTTCGTCCATTTTGAACCGGCGGGCCGGGCAAATTTACAGCGATTCTCGGTTTAGAATAATTTTTGGCCTTGGTTGATGTGCCGTTAGGCACAAAATGTTGGAAGAAATGGATTAGGAAGGGGCTTCCGTGCCGTAGGTACGGAATAGGAACCCAAAAACGCTGAAAACATTCCGTACCTACGGCACGGGCAATTCATCGGCGCCCAAATTTTCTACCGAAATCGCGTACCTAACGGCACGCTTTCTACATTAAGCCCTAAAGCGAGAATCGCTGGCAAATTTAAAGAAATAAATTTTCAGGCCGCATTTAAAGTAAAATCTCATGTACAGGAACAACTTGCTGTTTTTGCTTCTCTTTCCTTTCTGCCTGCAGGCACAGGAACATTTAAACATGTCTCTCCTGGGCCATTGGGATGAACCCGGGCTACCTGCCGCCGGTTCTATCAAATACAATGACATCTGGGGATATACGGACTGTGAAGGCAGTGAATATGCCATCATTGGGTCAGCCCGCTACATCCACTTCATAAATGTCACGAACCCGGCCGCTCCGGAGGAAATCGCCCGCTTTGAAGGCAGCGCCAATTCTATCTGGCGGGATTTCAAAACATACGGGCATTATGCTTATGCCGTGGCCGACCAGGGTTCCGACGGGCTGATGGTGTTTGACCTGAGCCTTTTGCCTGAATCCGTTTCACTTGTTTTTCAGGACAACGCCAGCTTTGCCCGTTCCCATAATGTATTCATCGACGAGCCAAACGGCAGGCTCTACCTGGCCGGCTCAAGCGCCACCTTCAATGGCGTTGCCGCTTACAGCCTTACGGGAAGGCCGGAGGAGCCCCTTTTCCTCGGAACCAGGGCGCTTCCCGGGGGCTATTTTCATGACATCTACGTGCGCAACCATATTGCCTACTGCTCCCATGGCGGCAATGGCCTGTGGGTTTACGACTTTTCCGATTATGACAACATCCTTACTCTGGGCAACCTCACTTCCTATCCGGAACAAGGATATAACCATTCCAGCTGGCTCAACGAAGAAGGCAATTACCTCGTTTTCGCCGACGAGACCCACGGCGCCGGCCTGAAGCTGGCCGACGTCGCCGACCTCGCCAATATATCCATTGCGGATCTCTTCCGTTCGCAGCTTCTGGCGCCTGCCGCGGCCAACAGCATTCCGCACAACCCCTTTATACGGGATCAGTACGCCTTCGTTTCCTATTACCACGATGGGGTTCAGGTATTCGACCTCTCCAACCCGGAGGAAGTGGAGCGGGTGGCCTATTACGATACCTACCCGGAAAACCTGAACTATTCCGGGTATCAGGGCTGCTGGGGCGTCTACCCCTTCCTGCCTTCCGGCAATATTATTGCTTCGGACATTACCCACGGCCTTTTTATCCTTTCCGCCGACAGTATCGAATTCGAAACTGCGGAACCCCTGGAGGCTACCATCGAGTTGCTCTCCGGCGCTGCGCCCTGTGAAGGAGATACGGTAATGCTGCGGGCCGGCCAGGTAGTTCCCGCTGTTTACGAATGGCTGCTCAACGGCGAATTCCTGGCCTCTGGCCCGGAGTTGGCGGCAACCCTGCCGGGCGCCTATCAGCTGGTGGCGAGCCAGGGCGGCTGCAGTAAAAGCTCCGAGCCGTTCGAACTATCCTTTACCCCCCTTCCGGAAGCCGAGTTGCCGGCATCCCCCTTCATTTATTGCGGAGAAGCGCCGCCGGTTATTTTTACGCCTTCGCAAGGAGACCGCTATACCTGGTTCCTGAATGGCAATATGATCCCCGGAGAACAGGGCCCTGAATTGGGCGTCACGGAAGGCGGCGCCTATCAGGTGGAAGTTGCCCTAAACGGCTGTGCCACCCTGTCGGAAGAACTGGAAGTCATACTCGGGCAGATGCCCTCACCGCTCCTGAACATCCTCCTTCCGGACACATACTGCCTGGGGTCAGATGTGGTGGAAATTGACGCCGGCGGCTCCGGCAACCAATACTATACGATCTCCGAAACCAACAGCTCAGCGGTTGATACCTTCATTAGCAGCTATATTATTGCCGCTTCCGGCAATTATGAGCTGGCGGCATTTACGGAGCATTGTTCCATGCACCTCGGGCTGTTGGAGTATATCTTCAACAACCCCGTGGCGCCATCCGTGACGGTGGAGGAAAATACCCTCACCAGTTCTCCTGCAGCCGCTTACCAATGGTATAAAGACGGCGGGCCCGCCCCCGGCGCTACCCAGCAAAGCTTTACTGCCGAAGAAAGCGGCCTGTATTTCGTGGAAACCGCTGACAGCAACGGCTGTACCGCCCGTTCGGAAGAAATCCAACTGGAAGTAGCCAGTGCGGCAAGCATGCAGGAGGGCAAGGGATTGCGCCTGTATCCCAACCCGGCGGGTGAATTCCTGTACCTCGAAGCCTCTACCCCACCCCGCTCTGTCCGGTTGCTGGCTGCCGACGGGCGGGAAGCCATCGGCTGGCAACAGTGGGCGCCAGGGCGGCAAAAAATAGAAACGGCTATGTTGCCGAAGGGCGTTTACCTGCTGCAGTTGCTGTTCGAAGACGGCATCGGCAGCCTGAAGATTGTCAGGCAATAAGCAGAATTTCATTTAAACTTGTATACCACTGACAAAGATCATTTTAAAGTTCCCGGAGAATTGTTTCATTTGCCTGGATCAAAATAAAAACAAGTGAAGCCGCAGGCAGGGCGGAGATGCTTTTGTGGCAAGGCCTGCCGCTTCGAAATAATTCTTATTTAAAGATGGGCAAAATGATTTTCAAAAAATATATTTGCCTATCTTTGGGGCGCTTTCGCAATAAGTGCCTCCTTTAGCTATTACTCAGCACCTGTATTTTTCACAAGATCAACATCTTACGCCTATTTTTTCAAGCTGTATTTTAGTGTGTTACCGACACTAAGGCCTTTATGGCATTCTCTTACCAAAGCAAACTATACTAAATCTAAACTGTAGCTCTTATGAAAAATTTTCTACGCTCAATCGTTGCTCTGACAACGGTGCTGTTGCTGGCGGGGCAGTCCTTTGCCCAGGGCACCGTGAAGGGTACGGCGACGGATGAGAATGGCGAAGCGCTGATCGGCGCCACCATTCTGCTGGTTGGCACCAGCAAAGGGACAGCCACCGATTTTGACGGGAATTACGTGCTGGAGGATGTCCCGGCCGGGGAGCAGCAACTGCGTGCTTCTTACACAGGCTATGCCGACCTGACTCAAACGGTTACCGTGCTGGACGGGCAGGAGGTTACCCTGAATTTCCGGCTCGGAGAAGATGTAGAAGTACTGGAAGAAGTGGTGGTTATCGGATATGGCACCGCCCGCAAGGAGGACGCTACGGGCGTTGTTGCCAAGATATCCAGTGACGACTTCAACAAGGGCGCTATTGTCTCTCCGGAAAACCTGTTGGCCGGCAAGGTGGCCGGGGTACAGATCACATCGAACAATGGCGCGCCCGGTGAAGGCACCAAAGTGCGGATACGGGGCGGCACGTCCATCAACGCCAGCAATGAACCGCTGTACGTCATTGACGGGGTGCCCATCGACAACGAAGGTTTTGCCGGCGGCCGCAACCCGCTGAACTTTCTCAACCCCAGCGACATCGAATCCTTTACGGTACTGAAGGACGCTTCGGCCACGGCTATCTACGGAACCCGGGGCGCCAACGGCGTTATCATCATTTCTACGAAAAAAGGGAAATCCGGCAGCCGCCCCCGCGTCAACTATGAAGGGTACTATACGGTCAACCAGATCGCCGGCGACCCGCAGGTGCTCGACGCCACGGCCTTCCGCGACGTAGTCACTTATATCTCGCCTGCCCGCCTGGAAAACCTGGGCAATTCCAACACCAACTGGTTCGACGAGATGCTGCGTACGGCCAACGGCCAGAACCACTCCCTGAGCATGTCCGGGGGCGGTGAGAACATGGGCTACCGCCTTTCGGCCGGTTATCAGAACCTGGAAGGCATCATCCGGGGCTCTGAAACCGAACGCCTGAGCTTCAGCGCCAATTACAACCACAGCCTCTTCGACGGCCGCCTGAATATCAATACCAACATCAGGGGAGCCCAGACGAAGGACGTTTTCGACCCGGGCATCGGCGCCGCCTGGGATTTCGACCCCACGCAGCCCGTCCTCGACCCGGCTAACACCGCCTTCGGCGGTTTCTTCGAATACGGCAACGCCCTTGCGCCCCGCAACCCGGTTTCAGCGGTAGAACAGCGCGAAAATGTGGGCCAGGCATTCCGGAGCATTGGAAACATCGAGCTGGAATACAAATTTGATGATTTCGTGCCCGGCCTGAGCTTCAAAACCAACCTGGGCTATGATGTCAACAAAGGGGAAAGGACCGAGTTTGAGCCTACGACCTACGTCAACACCCAGGTGTCCAACTACAACGGCCGCATCAAGATAGAGAACTACACGCGGACGAACTATCTGCTGGACGCCTACCTGAACTATAAAAAAACCCTGGGCGAGATTCACCGCCTGGATTTCATTGCGGGTTACTCCTACCAGGATTTCAATGAAGAATACCCGCTCTTCGAAGGGCAGAACCTGTCGACTGACGCCTTTGGCGCCAACCGGCCGGACCTCGCCGAGGATGTATTTCCGGACAACGACATCTGGGAAAACCGCCTGATCTCCTTCTTCGGCCGTATAAACTACAACTTTGACGAGCGCTATCTGCTGACCGCTACCTTACGCCGTGACGGCTCCACCCGCTTCGGCCCACAAGACCGCTGGGGCATCTTCCCTTCCGCCGCTTTTGCCTGGCGGATACTGGAAGAAGATTTTGCCAGCGGCCTGAGAGGCGTATTATCCGACCTCAAGCTTCGCCTGGGCTATGGCGTTACCGGTACCGAATCCATCGGCGATTACCGCTACCTGCCGAAATACAGCTTCAGCGACTCCAGGGCACAGTACCAGATCGGCACGGCTGCTGACGGCACTCCTATATTCGTGACCACGGCCCGCCCTGATCCATACGATGCCGGCCTGAAGTGGGAAGAGACTTCTTCCTATAACGTTGGCCTCGACTTTGGCTTCTCCAACGGCCGCATCAACGGTTCGCTGGAATACTACTACAAGAATACGCAGGATTTGCTCTTCGAGGTGGTCGTAGCCGCCGGCACCAACCTGTCGGACCGCGTCCTGACCAACATCGGCGAGCTGGATAACAAGGGGGTAGAACTGACCCTGAACGGGGCTATCCTGAACAAAGCGGGCCTTACCTGGG
>CAZAXA010000326.1:0-7320 GCA_964488965.1 uncultured Phaeodactylibacter sp.
CCAGCTTCTGGGCCTGTTTGACCAGAAAGCGGGCGCGGTATTCTCTGGGCTGGAGTTTGGACTGCAGCTCGCGCAGGAGGTTATCGAGGCCGGGCGGCGGGGCGGCGGCCAGCCTGGATTTCCTGAACTTCTGGAGCGCCGCCGCCAGTTCGTCGGCCTGAATGGGCTTGAGCAGGTAGTCGACGCTGTTCACTTTGAAGGCCTTCAGGGCAAATTCATCATAAGAAGTCACAAAAATGACCGGGCTGTTCACTTCTATGCGGTTGAAGACCTCAAAGCTCTGGCCGTCGGCCAGTTCGATATCCATGAAGATCAGGCCCGGCGCGGGGTTAGCCCGGAGCCAGTCCACCGTGGCCTGAATGCTGTCGGTAACGCCGGCGATCTCCAGGCCGGGGTCGGCCGCCAGGATGGCCTTGCGGAGTTTTCTGACGGCGAGAGCCTCGTCTTCTACGATGAGTACTTGCATGGGATGGAGGGAATTATGGAATGAGTGAATGAGTGAATATCAGCGGCAGGGCCACCGTAAAGTTCTTTTCATCTTCGATGACCTGAAAGCCCTGTTGGTGCAGGAGCTGGTATTTCATTTTGATATTCTCCAGCCCGATCCGGGCGCCTGCGGCCCTGGCCAGCTTGCGTTGCAGGTTATTATTGACGATGAGTTGATTGCCTTTTGTGGTGAAGATGTCGATCACCAGGGGATGGCTGCTGGAAACGATATTGTGTTTCACGGCATTTTCGACCAGCAACTGGAGCGACAGGGAGGGGACGGCATACCGGCTGTACAGGGGGGCTATGTCAATATTGACCTCCAGCGCTTCGCCATAGCGGGTTTTCAGCAACTGATAGTACGAGCGGATGAAGCCGATCTCATCTTCCAGGCTGCTGAGGGCTTGCTGGTTGTTCAGCAGGAGGTAGCGGTACACCTTGCTGAGCTCGTCGAGAAAGCGGCCTGCCCGCCCGGGCTCTTCCGCGATCAGCGATGAAAGGGTATTGAAGCAGTTGAAGAGAAAATGAGGGTTGATCAGGCTTTTGAGGGATTCGAATTCCTGGTATTCGGCCAACTGCTCCAGGTTTTGCACTGCTTCTTTGCTCTCCCGGTAGCGTATAAAAGTGTGATCGGCTTCGTACAGGGTTTCCACCAGGAAGGAAAGGCCCAGGGTGAGCGGCAGCGCCAGTTGCACATCGCCCTTTTCCCAGTGGTAACCCATCCATCCGCCCTGGCCATACGCCCAGAATACGGACAGGGTAAAACCGGAGGCCAGCAGCAGCAGCAGCAGCAGTTGCAGGGACAGGCGCAGGCCGGTTTGGGATACCTCTCCGAGCTTCTGCTTCAGGCGCCGGCTCAGCAGGCAGTGGAGATACCATACCGCCAGCCCGGGCAGGCCGATCAGGGGGATAGAGAGCAACCACACCTGCAGGCTGTGCAGGGCGGCATCCTGGTAAAGGATATAGTTCAGGGCAAACCAAAGAATGGGAGCGGTGGCCAGGAAAGCATACCGCTGCAATTTGCTGATCGGCGCCCATCGTTTTATTTTCATATCGCTTCTGTAGCGTTAATAAATGGAATACGGATGCTTCTCCTGCCGCCCTCTTCCTGCACAGATACCGGCGGCTGGCGGAGGAGCTGGTATTTTCTGGCCAGCACTTCCAGCCTTTCTTCCGGCTCGGGCCTGCCGTTCCCTGCCTTTGGGTTGATGTTATGGCTTACCACCAGCATCCCATCTCCGCCGGCCCCTATTTCGATCACCAATGGCTGGCGGCTGCTCATGGCATTCCGGCCGATGATATCCTCAACGGCGGCCTGCAGAGCCAAAGTCGGCAGAAGGCGGCCCTGATGGGCAGGATCGATGTTGATGGCGGCCTGCAGCGATTCGCCGAAGCGCGCTTTCAAAAGGTGGAGATAGGACTCTATGAATTGAATTTCCGCTTTGAGCGGCGCCAGCTGCCCGGCGTCCGGGCGCAGCATATAACGGTAAACCTTGCTCAATTCATCGAGGAAGCGTCCGGCCGCGCCGGCGTCCTCCTCGATCAGGGAGGAGAGCGAGTTCAGGCTGTTGAACAGAAAGTGCGGGTTGACCTGGCTCTTCAGCGCCTGTAACTGGCTTTGCCGGAAGTTCCGCTCGAGCTGTTCTTTTCGCTGCAGGTTGGCTTTCCATTCTTCAAACCTGGCGATCCCTTCAAACAAAAAACTGAGGAAGATATTGACGAACCCCAGCCCGAGATAGGCCCAGATGAACCTGCCCTGGCCTATTTTATAATGAAAAAAGGGAATGCGCTCAAACAGATTGAAGATCAGCAGCAATACCAGGCCGGACATGAGGAGGAAGGCGGCGATCATAAAAAAAAGCTTTTTGCCGGTGCCGCTCTCATGAGGGAAGCGTTGCTTCATCGCTACCGCCCACCAGCCGCAGGCCGTAAAATAGAAGGCCAGCACCACGCCCGAAATGAGGGTGGCCAGGAGGAATACCCGGTAATCGCCAAAGAGCGCATTGCCCATTGCCGCATAACTCAGCGCCACCGATACCGGGAGCAGTATCAGGGCAAGTACGTAATAGTCTTTGCCGGTGTATTTCGGTAGTTCCATATCAGCTATGAAATTAATGCTTTTCCGCTGCAGTGAACAGGGATATTGAACCGAATTGACGAAAATCCAGGATGAATTGAAAGTTCTGGCGTGTGGCTGCTCCGCGCTTCGTAGTTTGGGCCGATTGGTTGATCCTTCCGCCAACTCACTCCAAAAAAAGATCAATTCATCCCATCTTCCTTTCAGTTGGCTCCAAAATTTCAACGCGGCATGCCCCGGGGCGGCAATTTTGCATCACATCCGGCCGCTTGCCGTAGCCGCCGGAGATGGAATTCACCCGATTGTTTAATTACTAAAACTCGATCTTAAAATGGAAACTATGAAGATGGCCCGCGCGGCCTTATTGTCCCTGGCCATAGCGGCGGTTTTCCTGCTGGCCTGGGAAGGCTTCTGGCGCAGCAAAGGATTCATCCCCACTTACAATGACGACAAGGCCCTGTGGGCCGTAAAGCGCAAGGAAGCGTACCAGCCACCGGGCAGCGCTACGGTTTTCATCGGCTCTTCCCGGATCAAGTTCAACCTCGATATTCCCACCTGGGAAAAAATAACCGGCGAGCAGGCCGTACAACTGGCCCTGGTGGGCACCTCGCCCATCCTGACGCTGCAGGACCTGGCGGAAGATGAAAAGTTTGCCGGCAAGCTGGTGGTCGACGTTACCGAACCCCTGTTCTTTTCCCAAAATCCCGCCTTTCATCAATCGGCGAAGGAGGCGGTGGCCTACTACCAGAAACAGACGCCTGCGGAAAAGGCCAGCTCGGCCATCAGCCTCGCCCTGGAGTCAAAGCTGGCCTTCCTGGAAGAGCGCAGGTTCTCCCTGAATACCTTGCTCAATGACATCCCGCTTCCCAACCGCCCCGGCGTGTTCCAGTTCCCGGCCTTTCCCAAGGGCTTTGAGTGGACGACCGCCGACCGGCAGACCTACATGTCGGATATGTTTCTTTCCGACAGCGCGGCACTGAAACGGCAGACCGACATCTGGGCAATGCTGATCATGGGCAACCCGGCGCCGCCCATAGCCGGTGAAGAACTGGATGAAGTACTGGCCGGGATCAAAACGTCGGTGGACAAAATCCGCAGCCGGGGAGGCAAGGTGCTCTTCGTCCGGACGCCCTCCAGCGGGCCGATGGAAGCCGGCGAGCAAAAGGGCTTTCCCCGGGATCAGTACTGGGGCCGCCTGCTCGACATTACCAATGCGCCCGGCATCCACTATAAAGACTATCCGGAAACGGCCTCATACACCTGCCCGGAATGGTCGCACCTGTCGCCCGAAGATGCCGTCGATTACACCGGCCATCTGGTAAAACAGCTCGGCGAAAAGGGCTGGTTTGCCCTGACGAAACCTCATCTCCTCAATCCTTAATCCTTAATCCAGGCAATCCATCAAATGAGTGGTTAGCTCTTAAATCCTGACGCCATGTTATTCAATTCATATGTCTTCATCCTTTTCCTGGGCATAGCCCTGGCCTTTCACTATCTGCCGGTTTCATGGAAAAGCAGGAAAATAAACCTGCTGCTGGCCAGCTACCTGTTCTACGCCATATGGAACCCGCCCTTTGTACTGCTGCTGTGGTTATCGACCGCGGTGGATTTCCTCGTCGGCAAACAATTGTACCAAACTGAAAGCCGCGTAAAACGCAAGGCCCTGCTGATCACCAGCCTGGCCGCTAACCTGGGAATGCTGGCATTCTTCAAATACGGCGGTTTCCTGCTGGACAATTTTGTCCTGCTCGCCTCCGCCCTGGGTATTGATTTTCATCCGGCAAAGCCCGATATCATCCTTCCGGTGGGTATTTCGTTCTATACCTTCCAAACCTTGTCCTACACCCTGGACATGTACAGGCGGAAACACGCCCCCGAGCGGTCCTTGCTGGATTTTTCCCTTTATGTGTCCTTCTTCCCGCAGTTGGTGGCCGGCCCCATCGTGCGCACGGCGGAGCTGCTGCCCCAGTTCAAAAGCCCGCGCCGGGCTACTGCCGGGCAGTTTATGAATGGCCTGTTGCTCCTTTCCCTGGGCCTGTTCATGAAGGTAGTCCTGGCAGACGGCCTGCTGTCCGGCCCGGCCGACATGGCCTTCGGCGCGCAGATGGCCCTGAATATCGTCGACGCCTGGCTGGGCGTACTGGCCTTCTCCGGGCAGATATTCTTCGATTTTGCCGGATACACCACCTGCGCCATCGGCGTGGCGGGGATGCTCGGCTTCAGCCTGTCGGACAACTTCCGCTATCCCTATGCAGCCATCGGCTTTTCCGATTTCTGGCGCCGCTGGCACATCTCCTTGTCCACCTGGTTGAGGGATTACCTGTACATCCCCCTGGGCGGCAACCGCGCCGGCAAGGTTAGAACCTACATCAACCTGATGATCACCATGCTGGTGGGCGGGCTCTGGCACGGCGCCTCCTGGACCTTCGTGGCCTGGGGAGCGCTGCACGGCCTCTATCTTACTGTGGAAAAATGGGCGGTGAGCCGGCGGGGAAGCCGTGCCGGCCTGTTGCCCGAACCAACGCCTGCCGTACAAACGGTAATGGTAGAAAAGGCAGCGCTGGCCCTGCCCGCCCGTTATGCGGAAAAAATCAAAACCATACTGCTCATATTGCTGACGTATGTGCTGGTCAATATCACCTGGGTGTTCTTCCGCGCCACCGATTTCGCTACTGCCTGGCGCCTGCTGTCGTCCATGTTCGGCATGGCGCCCGAGGGGGCGGCCTTAATGCCCACCATCGACATGATCAAAGTGTCGGTAGTAACGCTGGGGCTGTTGCTCACCCACTTCCTGATGCGCAACACGTCGGTGTCGGCCCTGATCCGGGAATCGAAATGGTGGACGGTCGGTATAGCCTGGGGACTGATGCTGGTGGCCATCATCATCAGCCAGAAAAGCAGCGGATCGTTTATTTATTTTCAGTTTTAACGGCTTAGGATCCTGAAGTTCAGTAAACCTGGCGCCTGCCTGCCGGGCGTTCAAGGTTTGCTGAACTTTGGAAGCTCCCCTTCCTTTGGCGGGATTGAGGGAGTTTTGTAATTTGCGGGCGGGCCGGGGGCTGGGTTTTTTACCCGGCTGAGCGCAGCGCGGACGGGCCTGGGTTCCTGAGGCGCCGGGCTTCCCGGCAAGACAACCAACAACCGACAACAAAACCATGCTCAAAAAAAACTGGTGGAAAGCTTTATCGGTGATCATCCTCCTGTACGTCTTCATCGCAGGCATGACGGCGCCGCTCAGCCCCGGCATCGAGCGGGTAACGCCCTCCAATGCCCGGACAGGCGAGGAAGCCATCCTGGAGGTGCTCGGCTACAACTCCCGCTACGACGAAGGCGGCGAAGTGCGCGCCTGGCTGAAACTGGACGATGAAACGGCACTGGCGGCCGGTTCCGTGGAAGTGGAGAGCGCCCGCCGGCTGAAGGCCCGCTTCCGCATCCCGGACTACCTGCCCACCGACAGCAAGGTGCAGGACTTTACCCTCATTCTGGATAATGAAAAGGACGGCGCCTCGGTGCTGCCCAGCGCCCTGTTCGTCACCCAGGATTCCATCAACCCGGAACTGGGGCGGCAGGCCTGGCCCAACAGCGCCGTCACGGGCCTGCACGAGCGCTGGGCCATGGCCTTCCCCTTCCGGAACATCCTCTCGGAGACCATCCGCAATACCTATTTCCACGTCCCCCTCTGGTTTGCCATGATCTTCATCTTCATTGCTTCGGTGGCGCACAGCGTCCGCTACCTGCGGGGCGGCAGCCTGGAGGCCGACAACAAGGCGCAGGCCTATACCCGTGTGGGCATCCTCTACGGCCTGATGGGCCTGGCTACCGGCGCTATCTGGGCCCGCTACACCTGGGGCGCCTACTGGAGCGGCGACGTCAAGCAGAACATGACCGCCATCGCCCTGCTCATCTACTTCGCCTACTTCATCCTGCGCGCCGTCTTCGAAGACCCCGAGAAGAAGGCCCGCATTTCGGCGGTGTACAACATCTTCGCCTTCACGGCCCTCATCCCCCTTATCTACGTCATCCCCCGCCTGACGGACAGCCTGCACCCCGGCGCCGGCGGCAACCCCGCCTTCGGCTCGCAGGATTTGGACAACACCATGCGCCTGGTCTTCTACCCGGCCGTCATCGGCTGGACGCTGCTGGGGTTCTGGATGGCCAATCTTTTGCACCGGATGGGGAGAATATGGTTGAGGTTGATGGATGCGGTGTAGGGGGATAATGAGGCAGGCACGGTGAATTGAGAAGATAGAAGAATTGGAAGCCGGGTTGAGGCGGCTGAAAAAGACAAAGTGCTTACACCTTGCCTGCCAGTTCTTCCACAGACGCAACTTAAACCCCATTTGTCCAGAGTACATAATCGCTCAGGTCGATCCGGCCGTTCCATACTACGCCATAGCCGCCGCTGCCGATATGGGCCTGGTTGAACAGCGTTATATCCTGCAACGCTTGAAAAGGGGGGGATTGCAACCTCCCTTCCATGGAGTAGATTTTGATAATGCCATTGTCGAAAATGACAAAGAGGCGGTAGCCTGAGAGCGGTTCGATGTATTTTATGGTTGGGTAAGTCTCCATGCTGTTCCTTTTATTCGATTTTTTCTTTAATTTAATTGCAAATATAGGTTTTTAGGTTTAAAATTAAAGTTTAGTCCGTAAAAAAACAGAAAAATCTTAATTGCGCTATGCCCAAGGCAGATAGCCCGTATGAAAGCCATGAGGAGGCCCGCCGGCGGGAGAAGTACCTGAAATCCCAGGGCGGT
>CAZAXA010000327.1:0-7307 GCA_964488965.1 uncultured Phaeodactylibacter sp.
GCTGGTGGGCTTTCCCGGCAGCAGGTTTAAGAACCTATCCGGCAGGGGGCCTGGCTGAAGGTTCTCAAACCGGCGACTGGCGGGGGCTGGCAGAAGGTTCTCAAACCGGCGGCTGGCTTTGAGAAACTTCCTCCCTGCTCCCGGGCCCTACCGTTTCACCACCGGGAACAGCCCAGGCAGCCGTTCGTCCACGAACTGCAGGTAGTACGTGCCGCCAGGCAGCCCGTACAGGGAGACAACACCTCTGGCGTATTCCCCATAAGCCGCCAGGCGGCTTCGGCGCACTACCTTGCCGTTGTCATCGAACACCTGAACGGGTAAGAAAGGCCTGTCGCTAAAACCTCGGATTTCTATACGGGCGTAACCCTCCGTAGGGTTGGGGAATAACCTCACCTGCCGCCCGAAAAAGCCGGCCTCCTCTGCTCCGACCATGATGCCGATGACTACCGTGACCTCTGTTTCACAACCCGTACCTTCGTCCCGGACGGTAACGGTATATTCCCCCTCGCCCAGGCCGGTGAAGGTATTTTCAGGCTGAAAGCTTCGGCCGTTGATGCTGTACAGGTAGGGCCCGATGCCTCCTGTAATGAGGATAGTGATCTTGCCATCGGCCTGGCCCGCACCACTTACGCCGGCCGTTTCGGCGGAGGCCATCAGGGCGCAGCTGCCAACAACCAGGGTGGTGTCGGCCCGGCACTCGTTTTCGTCCCGCACCACCACCTGGTAGGCGCCCGCCGGAAGGCTGGGAAAGTCGGGAGAAGACTGGAAAGTATTACCGCCGTCGATGCTGAACTCGAAAGGCGCCAGGCCGTTTTCGAGGCCCAGGATGATGCGCCCGTCGGTTGCGCCCGGAGCGCTTTCGTTGTCCACTACTGCTGAAAGTTCGAGTAAACACTGGAAAGGAGAGCAGAAATCCAGGTTTATCTGATCGCCAAAACCGGCATCCTCCAGCCGGGCCAGAAACTGGCCCTCGCCGTTAGTGATCTGGAAGCTGCCCAGGGGCGGCCCCACCAGCCCATCGCCGAAACTGTCGAACAGGGAGAGGGTGTAGCAGCCATCAAACAGGCAGATACTTTCAATGACCAGGGTTTCAGCTTCGCTATACGGGCCGCCGGAGTAGAGCACATTGCCTGCCTCGTCTTTAAGTTCCCAGCTCGTTTCTTCGGGATAGCTGTCGGTGAGGAGCTGAAAGTTCACCTCTTCGCCTTCGAGCACGGCGGTGAAGGCGCGTTCCTGCAAATCGTTGCCAGGCCGCTCGTCGGGCAGGCCGTTGGGCAGGCCGGCAAGGGCGAAAAAGGTATTGTCGCCATTGGCCAGAGGCCCGATCGTAATAAAAACCGTTTCTTTTTCACCCGGGGGGAGCGCGCCGGCCCAGGCGATATCAACTACCGGCCCTTCATTGAGCTGGCAGGAAAGGGTGGCGCTGAAAAGAGAGTCGGCCCCGCCATTGGCCAGGTTGATGCCCACCAGCCGGAAGGAATCGCAGACGGCCCCCTCCAGGCCGGTAATGAAAGTAACGGCAGCGTCGTTGCGGGGCAGTTGGAAAACGGCGGTGCGAAGCGTGTCGTTAAAGAAGGCGGTATCGCCCGCCAGCCGGGTGAAGATGACAAAATCATGAACCCCCGGGGCTGCGAGATTTGCCGTCGAGGAGAAAGTATGGACGTAGGCTTCCTGCGGCGGTATGCTGGCCGTGATGGTATCGGTAGTAAAGGGCCCGCCGTCGACGCTGTAATTTATGGCCACCCCTGAGACATCCTTCAGCCCGTAATTGCGGACGGCCACCTGGACGGCCTCGGCGGCAGTGAGGGCGCCGGAATCCTGCGGGCGCAGCAGCGCATTCGGCCCGGCGTCAACGGAGTCCCTGCGCAGATGAGCTTTCAGCACCTTGGCGCCCCAGCTGCCGTTGCCCTTCATGTATTCTCCGGTGAACCAGAAGTCCCTGCCATTAGCAGGATCAACCGACATGGAGGCGTAGTCGCCCCAGCGGTTGCTCGCCTGGCTGCTCAGGCCGGTTCCGAACTCGTACTCTTCCACCGTCATTTGTCCGGGCGGATCGCTGTTCAGGCGGCCGGTGAAGCGCAGGGAAGGGAAGGTATTCGCGCTGCTGACGGTATAGGCCATGAGGATGTTGCCGCTGTAATCCATGGAGATGGCGCCGGCAAAGCGGTTCTGCCCGTCATCGGGGGCATAGGAGCCTTCCTGGTGGAGGCGCCAGGGGCCGCCGTTGCGGCGCAGTTCCATCCAGCGCAGCCCGGCCCGGTTGTTGCCGTCGACGTCGACGGCAAAGTGCAGCAGTATGGTTTCGTGGCTGCCGAAATTCAGATAGGGCGCGCGGTGCAGGATGATGTCCTGGAGGGCGTCGAGCCGTACACTATTGGGCTGGGGGATGCAATTGGTGAGAGCGCCGTCACAGAGCTTCGCTTCGAAGGGGGCGCTGAACAGTTCGGCAGGGCCATAGGCGTAGGAGTTCCCGGCATCCAGCCAGTCGATATGTATTTCCCAGAGTTCCACTTTATCCGCACCGCCCTCCCAGGCATCGTCGTAGAGGCGCGCCACGTAGGCGGGGCTGCCCGGCGGGGGCGGGTTGTTGCCGTCGAAGTCGATGGGCGTAGCCACCTGGAAATCGACGCCGCTGCCAAACTTGGGGATACCTATCCGCTGGATGCTGACATCCGGGGCGCCTGCCAGCATGGCCTCCCGCTCGAGCGCATAAACGGGGATATTGTTTCCCGGCTCGTTGGCCGTAACGATATAGGCATTATGCCAGATGCCGTATTTAGGATAATCCGGGAAATTCGGCGTCTGGAAGCGGTAGGCATACCAACTGCCCAGCGGGTCGCTGGTTTCGGAAACGGCAACCAGCAGAAAATTGGCGCCGGAGAAGAAGTTGGCAAATTCCGTTATCAGCCAGCGTTCCGCAGCCTGGTCCCAAAGCACGATGGGGTCGCCCCCTCCTATGCTGTTGAATTCCGACCAGAGGTTGTTGAGGTTGGGCAGGTTCAGCAGTATCCCGCCCGACTTGTTATAAACCCGGAAATAGGAACCGGCGGCGGAGTTGGACATTTGTATGATATGGCGCGGGCTGGCGTCAATCACCGGATCGGGAGGCGTCGCTCCGGCGGTTTCGATGCCGATGCCTTCCCAGACGGTGTCCGGTTCTACCATTATCATCGGGTTGCGGTTGGCCCCGGGCTGCAGCAGCGGGTCTCCTCCGCGCGGCAGGGCGACATCGGCAAAGGGCGTGGGCATCGGCCGGTTGAAGGTAAAGTTGGGCACTTCCCGGGGGAACAGCCGACGCTTTTTTTCTTTCCGGCCCTTGCCGCCCGGCAACTCGGGAAGCTCCCGCAGCGGCCGGCTTTTGCCCAGGAATTCCGCTTTGGAAGCTTCGGCGGGGAAAGTGCGCTGGGCGGATACCGCCGAGAATAGGGTAGTGGTGATAAAGAGCAGGAAAATTTTTTTCATACTTTTTGGTTTTTGAGCGGCTGATAACTGACAACCAACAACTCCATCCATCTGCCGGATTATCATTCAGGACTGTGAAGATAAAAAATGTTCACGGGCTGTCGGAACTAAAATAAAGTCGTCAAAGGCCTTACCTTTGCAGCCACAAAAAGATCAGCAATTATGCCTTCACTGCCCAAAGCCGTTATGGAAACGCGCTTCCGTTTTCCCGGCCAAACGGATTTCTACCGGGGAAAAGTACGCGATGTGTACACCATTGGAAGCCAACTGGTGATGGTCGCCTCCGACCGCATTTCTGCTTTCGACCACATCCTGCCGCGCCCTATTCCCTACAAGGGGCAGGTGCTCAACCAGATCGCCGCCTTTTTTCTGGAGGCCACCCGCGATATTGCCCCCAACTGGCTTATCGCCACGCCCGACCCCAACGTGGCCGTGGGCCGCGCCTGCGAGCCTTTCAAAGTAGAAATGGTCATCCGGGCTTATCTGGCAGGCCATGCCTGGCGGGAATACAAGGCCGGCAAACGGGAACTCTGCGGAGTACCCCTGCCGGAAGGCATGCGGGAGAACGGCCCCTTCCCCGAACCCATCATCACCCCGGCCACCAAGGCGGAAGAGGGGCATGACGAAGACATCAGCCGGGAGGAAATCCTGGCGCGGGGCATTGTCGGCGAGCAGGACTACGCCCTGATGGAGCAATACACCCGCGCCCTGTTCCGGCGCGGCACGGAAATGGCGGCTGCCCGGGGCCTCATCCTGGTGGACACCAAATACGAGTTCGGAAAAAAGGACGGCCAGGTTTACGTGATCGACGAGATCCATACGCCCGACAGTTCCCGCTATTTCTATAGAGAAGGCTATGAAGAACGCCAGGCCCGGGGCGAACGCCAGAAGCAGCTCAGCAAGGAGTTCGTTCGCGAGTGGCTGATGGCCCATGGCTTTCAGGGGCTGGAAGATCAGCTGATGCCCGTCATGCCGGACGCCTTCATCGAGCAGGTCTCCGAAAGGTATATCGAACTGTACGAACGCCTCACCGGCAGGGCATTCCAGCGGGTGGATACCTCGGCGATCGAGGAGCGGATTTTTGGTAATGTAATGCGTTATTTAGGGTAATCTGTGGCGTCCCTGCATGCCAGCGAGCTGGCGAACAGGCAGGCTTTCCGCCTGCTCTTTGCTGGAGAACCGGCCTTCGCAGCTTTTAACATTCTAAGCCGCGTCATCTATAAAATTCCATCGTTCACTCTTACCGCCGGCTCCCCCCTCACATAGCCCTCCAGGTACTGAAAGTGCCTGCCCAGCCTGCCGTTTTCAGCGATGGTGGCCCGTTCGATCATTTCGCTTCTCTCTTTCAGTAATTCCGGGATGATGTGTTGGATGAACTGTGCGCCGAAAGCTTTAGAGGCGTCGCGCGGCAGTTCATTGGGCAGGTTGTCGATGGCCATGACGTCGACAGAGCTGGCCTGGTAGGGCGCTGTTTCGGCGCCCGTAGCGGGGTCGTAGCCATAGACCGGATTTTCGATGGTGGAGGCGCGCAGGGTAGAGGGTATGGAAGAGACCGGAGCGATATCGCAGGTCACATCGCCGATCACCTGGATGCGGAAATCCGGGCGGCACATCTCTTCCCGTGTGAAAAAGGCCGGCGCTTTTTTATTCCAGAAGATGCCGTTGATCATCAGGCCGGCCGTTTGATAATACGGTTGGAAGGCGCTGTTAAACTTTTACGGATGCCGGTAGAACTCCTCTTTGGTGAAGGGCCCGCCGTCTTTCCGGGCGGCATAGTGCAGGCAATCCAGTTGCGTGAATACCGCTTCGGAGAATTCTGCGGCGAGGAATTCCTCCGGGCTCACCCGGCGGATGCCCATATCCTCCAGCACCGCGGCGGCGCCACTGCTTACGCGCCCGCTTCCCGTCAGTACGACTTTCATGGCAGGCCAGTGCATCTCCCGGTAGATCATTTTGGCCTCGGCGTAGTCCAGGCAGTCCTTCATGCGTTTCAGCCGGAAGGCGCCGGTGCGCCGGCCGTAGGCAAGGATGGCGTTGTGGGCGCCTACCATGCCGGCGAAGCGCCCGAAGGCGATGAGGCGTTTCCCCTGTTCGTCAGTCAACACTTCATAATCGACCAGGCGGATGTTCTTTTCCAGAATGGCGCGCAGGAGGTTGCGGTTGTAAGGCTGCTCTTTAATGGTATGCGAGAAGAAGAAGTAAGTTTTGCCGGGGATGAGTTGCGAAACGGGCACCTCTTTCACCCCCAGGAGGATATCCTGGCCTGAAAGGTCCTCAGCCAGCCTGATGCCCGCCCGCAGGTATCTTTCATCGGGATAACAGCGCCCGGGAAAAGGTTCGACGACAATATCAACAGGAAATTCTCTTGCAACTTCAGCGCATTGTTCGGGGGTCAGGGGAACGCGGGAGTCCGGTGGGACTTTTCCTTCACGGATGATGCCTATCTTCATGGATTATACTTTGTTTGGTTAGGGCCCATTCCACCACAGTGCCCGCATAGGTCAGGCCGCCGCCGAAGCCGAGCAGCAGTAGTTTATCCCCTTTTTTGACTTTACCGGCTTTGACGGCCTCGTCCAGGGCGAGGGGGATAGAGGCGGAGGAAGTATTGCCGTATTTGCTGAGGCTTTCCAGGGCTTTTTCGACGGGAAAGCCCACGCGCTCGCAGATGGCCTCGATGATGCGCATATTGGCGCTATGGGGAATGAACCAGTCGATGTCCTCTTTGGCGAGCCCGTTTTTTTCTATGATGGCCTCGAACATTTCCGCCATGCGGGTGACGGCCCAGCGGAAGACGGCCCGGCCGTTCTGCACGATCTTATTATTGGCATTGATGGGGACGCCGTTGACCTGGGTGGCCAGGTTGGAAATGTACAGGTCCTGGCCGCCGCTGCCGTCGGCGCCGGCGATACAGGCCCCGATGTTGCCCTTTTCCGCCGCTTCGGCCAATATGGCGCCGGCGCCGTCGCCGAAGAGGATACAGCTGGTACGGTCGTTGAAATCGGTAACCTTTGTCAGGGTTTCGGCGCCGATGACCAGTATCTTGCGGTACATGCCGGATTCGATAAGGCTCTTGGCCAGGGTGATGCCATAGCCGAAGCCTCCACAGGCGGCGGAAATATCGAGGGCAGCCGCCCTGGGCATGTTCAGGCGGTACTGCAGCTGGCACGCCATGCTGGGCATGATCTGGTCGTGGGTGACGGTAGCGACGAGGATGAAGTCTACGTCCGAAATATCTTTATTATAACGCCGGGCCAGGTCTTTAACCGCTCCGATGGCCAGGTCGCTGGTAAATTCATCGGCGGCAGCATAGCGGCGCTCCACGATGCCGGTGCGGGTGCGGATCCATTCGTCGGAAGTATCAACTATGGCCTCAAAGTAGTGGTTGTCAATGACCTTTGCGGGAGCATAAGTGCCGATTGCCGTGATCTTCGCTTCCATGCTTGTTATTTGTGCAGGTGTCGTATTTCGTTTTGCAGGGTTTTGGACAGGGCTACGCAAAGGTAATTTTTTTTGAACATATTTATATCAATGTGCCCATTAGCAGGCGCTGTTGCCTTATCTTCGCCGGAGTTTTCTGCCGCCGGAAAAAGTTTTCGGCCGCGTTGAACTATTGCCCCGCCCTTTGGTGTTAGGGTAGTTGTATAGTTCTTTGAAGGCTGAATATAGTTTGGCTTTCCTTAATAGAATCCCGCCCTCGCTGAAGCTACGGCGGACAAAAGGGGACGTAATGGAATCGACAGGGGAGTAAACTGGTAAGTAAGCATGCCGGAGTATGGTAGCTCACCTCCGTTAACAAACAGCTATTGACCAATTTTAGATGGCAATACTCAGTATGCCATGGCAGC
>CAZAXA010000328.1:0-7293 GCA_964488965.1 uncultured Phaeodactylibacter sp.
TGAACAAGGCGCGCACGGCCCTGCATGGCCTGGACGACTCCATTCAGATCAGCTTCCTGGATCAAAACGGGATCATCTGAGTAATTAACCAATTTTTCTGGTTGAGAAAAACGCCGCCCATTATGCCGCAGGTTCGGGCATCTCAGCCAAGGGGACTTTGAAAAAGAAACACTATATGGTACAGAAAAAGGAAAAGATCATCGGCAATGGCAACGGCGTTGCGGGAATTGCAACCGAGCTGTCTGAAAAGGTGGCCGTTAAAGCTCCCGGGAAGAAAGAGGACGAGTCCTTAAACTTCAGAAAAGAACGCAAGTTCGTCATCGAGGGTTACAGCCTTCCTCAGGTGGAAGCCATAGTGAGGTCACACCCCGCGCTGTTTTCCCAGCCTTTCCCTCCGCGGTACATCAACAACATCTATTTCGATACCCTGGAGTATCAGAACTACCATGATAACGTGATGGGCGCCATGGAGCGCAGCAAGTTCCGCATACGGTGGTACGGCGAGCAGTATGGCCAGGTCAGGAAGCCCGTCCTCGAGGTGAAGATCAAGAAAGGCATGGCGGGCACCAAAAAGTACGCGCCGCTTATACCCATCACGCTGGAGCGCGGTTTTACGGTAAACGACGTGAAGGCATGGCTGGAAGAATCGGAACTGTCCCCGGAATTCGCCGAGGCGGTCAAGTATCTGCAACCTACGCTGCTCAACCGCTATCGCAGGAAGTACTTCCTGTCGGCCAACAAGAAATTCCGGCTTACGCTCGACAACCAGCTCTACTATACGCATATTCCCAAACTCCGCGGCTTCTTCGTACGGCAGGAGGCAGAACACGATAAGGTGGTCATGGAAATAAAGTACGACACGGAGATGGACGGCGAGGCAAGCTGGATCACGGAGGGTTTCCCCTTCCGCCTCAGCAAGAACTCCAAGTACGTCATCGGCGTGAAGAAGCTGGACATCTGGAACCTGCGGGAGCACCCATAGAGAAACCGAAGGTTTACCCGGCTGAGCGCAGCGAAGAAGGGTTTACCCGGCTGAGCGCAGCGAAGAAGGGTTTACCCGGCTGAGGAAAACGAAGACGGGGCGGAAAGAATACAAAGAATATGGTATTTTTCGGCTTCGCACTTCGGTTTCCCGCCTTGTTCAGGAAATTGCTGCGGGGCGGGCCCGGAACAGAAGCGGCCTGTGCCCTCAGGCGTACAAGATGAGTGGTAAAGCAACCATTGGAAAACAGATGTATGCTCTGGCCGAGCGCCTTTACCGGTTGTGCAGAAGCATTACCGGGGAAGGTGTTCGCCAGAGCTTACGCATTCTTCAGGAATACATCCCCCTGGAGGTGCGGGAAGTTCCCAGCGGGACGCCGGCCTTTGACTGGACGGTTCCCCGAGAGTGGAATATCCGCGATGCCTGGGTAAAAGGCCCGGACGGCCGCAAGGCCATTGATTTTCAGGAACACAACCTGCACATCCTGCAGTACAGCGTGCCCGTACGCCGGCGCCTGAGCCTTTCCGAGCTGAAGGAACACCTGTTCACCTTACCCGAACAGCCGGATCTCATTCCCTACCGCACGTCCTATTACCAGGAAAACTGGGGGTTCTGCCTGCCGCACCGGCAACTGGAGTCGCTGCAGGAGGGCGAATACGAAGTATTTATCGATTCCAGCCTGGAAGACGGCCATCTCACCTACGGCGAATACTACCTGCCGGGCGAAACGGAAGAGGAAATATTGTTCTCCACCCACATCTGCCACCCTTCCCTGGCCAACGACAACCTCTCGGGAATCTGCCTGCTCACTTTTCTGGCCCGTGCGCTGGAGAAAAGCCCCCGGCGCTACAGTTGCCGTTTTTTATTCATCCCCGGCGCCATCGGCGCGATCACCTGGCTGGCGCTCAACGAGGAGAAAACCCGCAATATCCGCCACGGCCTGGTGGCGTCTCTGCTGGGCGCCCCTGGCAGCTTTACCTACAAGCGCAGCCGGCGGGGCGATGCCGGTATCGACCGCGCCGCCGAACACATACTGAAACACAGCGGCCACTCTTTTGAAGTGATGGATTTCTTTCCCTATGGCTATGACGAACGGCAGTATTGCTCGCCGGGCTTTGACCTGCCCGTGGGCAGCCTCACCCGTTCCCGCTTCGGAAGTTTCCCCGAATACCATACCTCCGCGGACGATCTCAGCTTCATCAAGGCTTCCTGCCTGGAGGAATCTCTTCAAATATACCGTAGTTTAGCAGAAGCGCTGGATAATGACCGCCGTTATCAGAACCTCAATCCCAAATGCGAACCTCAGTTGGGAAGGCGAGGGCTCTATGATGCCATTGGCGGCAACAGCGACAGTAAAGACAGGCAACTGGCCATGCTGTGGATTCTGAACTTTTCGGATGGAAGGCATAGCCTGCTGGATATTGCGGAAAAGTCCGGATATCCCTTCAGGCTGATCCTCGAAATGAGCCGGCTGCTGAGGGAGAAGGGGTTGTTGGGGGAAGGTAGTTATTAGTTATTGGTTATTCGTTGTTTATGATTCATCGTAAGTTTGCCCAAATGTTGTTTCTATGAATGCCATTATCTACGACTCTCCTGTTTCTGATGGCCGGAGGCGGGAGGAAATTTACCAGGGGCAGATTTTTGTCTACAGCCCTTCTCCGAACACGCTTGCTTTTGTCGAATTTGCGCGCCGGATGATCGAAGAGGCCTTTGAAGGGCTGGATCCCGTCACCGCTCAGTACCACCTTCCGGTGGAGGAGTACGTGGCCGTTCTGAGCCGGCTCAAACCTGCCTTTATTCATCATCCGCGCTCCAGGGAATTCCTCCGGGCCATTCTGGCGGAGCGGGGCTGCGACCCGGAGCTGGCCTACTTCGATGTGCCGCGCATGCGTTCGTCTACCAGCGACGGTTACCTGACCACAGGCATCGCCTATGCCTTTCATCCGCACCGCGACACCTGGTATTCGGCGCCCATGTGCCAGGTCAACTGGTGGTTGCCGGTCTACGAGGTGGAAGCCGGCAACGTCATGGCCTTCCATCCTCAATACTTCAGCCGGGCAATAAAGAATGGGTCGGGGGAGTACAACTACCAGCAGTGGGTGGCCACCAGCCGCAGGGAGGCTGCCCGGCACATCGGAAAAGACACCCGCAGGCAGCCTCGCCCGGAGGAAGCTATAGAACTGGACCCGCAGTTGCGCATTGTTACCCCGCCGGGCGGGATGATCGTTTTCTCGGCGGCCCATCTGCATTCGTCCGTTCCCAATACCACCGGGAAAACCCGTTTCAGCATCGATTTCCGGACCGTCCATCTGGAGGACCTGAAAATGCTCAGAGGGGCCCGCAATATGGATGCGGCCTGCACCGGCACCACAATGGGCGATTATCTGCAACTGAACAGCCTTGCCCATATTCCGGAGGAAGTGGCGGAAATGTACCGCGAGGGGCATCCGCAGAAGCCTGTCACTGTTTGATGAGCGGGAGGGCCATTTGTTCTTTGCTGTCCTTATCGGGGCGGATGATCAGGTAGTAAGGGCCTTTGGGCAGATGGCCGAGCTGAAAAGATAATTCCCGGCCGCTGTCCTTTATTTGTTTTTCCAGGACGGCCCTGCCGTGGGCATCCACCATCCATAGCTTATAGATGCCGGCGCCTTCTTCCAGAGAAAGGTTCAGCTTGTCGGAAAAGGGGTTGGGGAAGGCCTTTATGGCGGCCGGCTTATCATCTTCCATTTGGGCGGGCCGGATTTCGCTATAGGTGATCCGGCCGGCTTCGTCTACCATTTTCAGCCGGTAAAAAATGAGCTTTCCGGTGAGGCCGTCATCGTCGGCGAGGTGGTAGGACGGATTGCGCCCTCCTTCAGCAGGCAGGGCTTTTACGTGCCCTTTGGTATAAAACCGGAGGCCATCGTTGGAACGCTCTATCTCGAAGCGGCTGGCGCGGCTTTTCGCGGAGGTGGACCAGGACAGTTGGGCGGCGCCCTGCCCCATGCTGGCCTCGAAACTCAGAAGCTCGATGGAGGCGGCCGCATCGGCGGCGAAGCCCAGCCCATTTCCTTCTGTTCTGGCATCCGGGGCTGCGCTTACCGTAAAGGAGAGCGTGGAACCGTCAGAAGAGCAGGCCATGGCCATATCTTCCAGCGGCTTGCCCGGAGCGAAATTGGAGGGGTCGGCCTCTACGCGGTAGTCCCCGGCAGGTATCCCGGCAAACCGGAAGCTGCCGTCGGCGCCGGAACGGGTTACGGCCAGTAAACCTCCCCTGGCATCGTAAAGGTTGACGAGAACGCCGGCAATGCCCGTTTCATCACCATCCCGTTTGCAGTCCTTGTCGTTATCACGCCAGGCGCGGGCGCTGATTTCGGAAGAACCCGGTATGAGCTTCGCCCCTCTTTCGTAAACGCCGATGTCGACCCTGCCGTCCTGCGGGCGGGACGTTCCCCAGAAATCAGTATCCAGCGGCAGGCTGGCGCCTGCATCCCGGCAGGGGCTGGACCTCAGTATTTTGAAATGATCGGGATGGTTCAGAGCAGGATGGAAGAACCGGGGGTTGGCCCACATGCCATGCGGCTCGAACTGAGGGTTTTCCGCCCTCATTTCCTCGAAAGAGAGGCTGCCGAAAATAGGTTGCTCAATGGAAGTTCCGTAATAGCAGTTGTTGTCAAAAACGATATTGGGAGAGGCCTCGCCGTTGATGTCCTGGCCGGTCCGGGAAAGATCAAAGATATTATTCCTGAATTCCACCCGGCCGATGCCATCGCGCAACCTGATGAAGTTGCCGGTGCGGTTTTCGGGCGCGATCACATTGTTCCACAGCTGTGTGTCATCGGTATCGGAAACCAGCACGCAATGATGGCCTGTGCCGGCAACGATGTTATTGACGGCCCGCACACGGGGAGACCGTATGGTCAGGTCGCCGTAGCCCTGGCTGACCGAGTTGGAATAAATGAAGTTGCCCCGGATTTCCACCGTATTCACCCATTGATAGTTGACGTAAATGCCGCCGGCATGAGAAAAACTGGTATGGTTGCCTTCCAGGAGGATATTTGACCCGCTGGTGATGTCAATACCATCCTCGCCGGCCCGCAGGGTGGTGTTGTTGCGGATGATGATATAGCCGGCCAGGTCGTTTTCATTTTCATCCCGATGACAGGTAATAGCGTCTTCCAGTTCGAGGGTTTCGGGGTTTTCCACCCAGCAATCCTCAACGAGTACCGCCCGGAGCTTGTGGTTTTCAGAGCCGTTGAGCAGAATGCCATTGACGCCATAATCATAGACGTACAATCCCTTCAGCCAGATGTTGCCGCCCCCGTTGGTCACGCGCACTGCGTTGGCAATGCTGTTGGTCACATCCACGCTGTCGATGATGATCCAGGAGGCGCCGTCCTCTGCGGCCAGCCACAAAACGTTGTTGTCGCCATTATCGAGGTGGAGGTTTTTAACGATGATGTAATCGTGCAGGAGCACGATGCCGCGGTCCTCCCGGCAGTCTATCCTGGGCTTTTCCGGGCTGTCTCCATAGTCCCCGAAATAAATGCACTGGTGGTTGTCCGGGTCGACCAGGTTGAAACTCAGCGGCTGATCGATAACCGTATCCTGAATGGTGATCATTCCTCCGGGGGCGCCTCCGTTCCTGGGCGTCAGCGGGCCATCTGTCCACACACCTCCTCTTTTGAACAAAATGCTGTCTCCCGGCAAAAAATAAGTATCGTTGACTTTGGAAACAGACTTCCATGGCCCGGTATTCCCCCCTTCATAAACAGGCGCCAGCCCATCGTAGCCGTCATCGCCGTTCTCTGCATCGACATAGTAAATGCCTCCTGCCGCCTGGGTACAGGACAGCAGCAGCAACGCCAGGGCCAGCAGGGCCGTTCCCGGGCGGGAAGCCATAAAAAGCAGAGATCGGAACAGCCGGCTTCCAATGGGCAGGCGCCTCATTCCGAAAAAGTGTCGGGCAGTATTCAAAATCATCATTTAGGCCGTTTTTTCACAGAAGGGTTTAACGAAAGGGTTGTTTACCTCTTCTTATACGGGTGGCAACCCTGGTAAGGTTTCATCTGCCCGGATTTTTAGTTTTTACTCCCGCTGGATGACAAACTTTATAAGCTGCGCTGCCTTCCCGGCAGAGATTTGCAGGAAATAGATGCCGTTGGGCAGGTTCAGGCCGTCCAGCGTTATGGTGTTTTCTCCTGCATGTATTTCCCGCTCGTCGGTTAGCACTATCCTTCCATTCATATCCCTGGCCTGGGCCAGAACCCGGCCTTCGGCAGCGCTGCCGAAAGATATGGCCAGCCTGTCACTGGCAGGGTTGGGATAGAGGCTGGCAGGGCCGGGCACGAGGAGGAATTCCTCTTCTTCCTTGTCCTTTGCCGGCAGAAGGCCGCCCTGCTCCAAAGCTCTGCCCTCGCTTGCGGCGGCCGCTTCTTCCGGCCCGCCCGGCCGTGCAGAGGGAACAAAGTATTCAACGCATAGTTCCGGCGCCTCCGATGAAGAACCTTCGAAGGATTCCGCTACCCGCTGCCCGGCGCCGTCGATGAGCAGCACGATCGAACTGGCGGAGGAATAACCGTTGCGGTTGACGATCTCCTGGATGATGGCGGAAATGTCCGGCGTCTGTTGTGCGGCTCCGGAATCTCCCACTCCTGTCCAGTTGGCAGGCGCCCAGTTGACAGTTGCGCCGGTGCGGGGCCGGTTGCTGAGGTTGAACTGGTTGTTCGAAAAGTTCGGGGCATTGTCACTGGCCTCGCCATAAATAGTGAGGGCACAGGGGTTGCCATTGGCCGTACTGGCGGCTGTGAACTGAATACTGGCGCTGACGATGACGGCATCCTGCGGTATCTGCAAACCACTGAACCGCATGCCTACTATCTGGCCGCCACTGTTGGGGTCCTGGGTCAGTTCGAGGTCATTGCTGGCGAGGCTGACCTGCCCTGATGCCCTTTCCTCCGCGTCGTCCCTGATACTGGAAACCCTGGAGCAGCGAAGTGTGGTGGCGGGGATGGGGCCGCCGCCGCCACAGCTGCAGTCCGCCTGTATGGTCTCCCCAATGGTAGCGGGGTTGCCATCGTTACAGGCGTCGCCAGGCTGATAGGTAATGGCGGGGTCGTCATCATCACAATCCACGTCGGCGCATAGGCCGTCGCCGTCATTGTCGCCAATGCCAAGGCAGAGCAGGGGAATGCCTGCGCAACTGCAATCGGCGCCGATACGGTCGTTGAGCGTATTGGGGTCGCCATCGTTGCAGGCATCGCCGGGCTGGTAGGCGATTGATGGGTCGTTATCGTCACAGTCCACGTCTGAGCACAGGCCGTCGCCGTCGG
>CAZAXA010000329.1:0-7267 GCA_964488965.1 uncultured Phaeodactylibacter sp.
GGGGGCGTTGGGTTAGTGAGACTTTGCAAGTTTTTCTGGCCGAGAGCTAGCAGGAAACTTGCCAAGTATTGATCCTGCCAATAGGCTTCAGGTGAAAAGCGAAATGTCAATTTTTCGAACTTCCGGTTCAGAAATTACTCCGAATTCGATCAATGCCGCCCGGGCGGAAGTAAGCATCCTTCTTTTCCAACTACCTTTTTGATGTAATACATCACCCTCTTCGTTAAACCATCGAAGCGAAAAATGCCAGAAGTTTGGCCGCACAGGGGTATGCAGGACTTTGCAAATAGCCATGAAGCCATTCTCGGCGCCTTTATTATATGGTCCGGATAAACCATAAGCACGATCTACTTTTTAGCAAAGTATTGAATGTATTGATCTATAGCAGGGGCGAATTCCCCACCATACGCCAAAACGGGAGCGCCATTCCTGTAAATGTTAAATACAATCTCTGGTTTTTCATCGGGAGCGAAGTGTGCTTCCACATAAGCGTTCTCTTCCATATAGATAACGGTAAAAAAGACGGTGGCTTCGGGAGTAACTTCGACTGCAACCTTGTCCGGATTAGTTGACAAGATGAAGGCTGACAATAAACCGGAAGTTTTGAAGACTTCATTTTTCGAGATTCCTGCAAATGCCTCCTGGCCATTTTGCCAATTTTTTTTAAATCTTACCATTAGTTGATCATACCTCCTTAGAAACTGGCGTATGAGGTCTTGCCGGGCGATATCACCGCTAAAGGTTTTAGTATGAACATAGTCTGTGGAATTAAAAAGGAACAGCTCTTCTGAAGAGTCATACGAAGAAATCTGCTGGAGATCATACTCTATCCGGTTCGTTCCCGTAGGAGGAAGGTCGATAGTGATGGGTAAAAACATATTTATTCGTATTCAGGGTTAAGGGTATTCAAGAATTCTGGTTTAAGCAATTTCTGAAAAATTCTTTTTTCAATTGAGTGTAAACGATCAATATGCTTAAATAAACCATCCAAATTGGCCGCATTAAACGGCACCTCCTCAATGACATCAATATCTACGATTGAAAAAAAATTATCCTGATGAGGGGGTTGCCGCCTGACATTATTTGCCAGGTTAAGTACCACTCTGGAACCCTCTTCATTCATCTCGGCCCTTACCGTTGTGTTATATAGTGCCGCTTCAGTAAAAGTAAAGCTGAGGTTCAATTTGATCTTATCAAAAATAAGTATGTCCGGAAATTCACTGATATATCGGATGCCCACCCGTCTAAAGCTATTGATATACTTTGTCAGGAATAGTTTTCTAAGTACTGTTTGGATTTTCGGGAAATATTGTTTCCATCCCGGATACGAACCCAATGAGTTGAAAACAATCCGGTTTTCATGGATTTGGATCTTGATCTCCTCATCAGTAAAATCCAAGGCATCGCTGCCTCCTAATTTCAGATGTTGCTGCGGGCCCAGCTGTAAGATACCCAATGGATTGATCTCTGAAAGTAACTGGAAATCACCAATCAATTCCTTATACAACAACCCCTTCAAGATATCATAGGGCAACTCCGCTTCGTAGCGTATTTCAACAATGGTATCCCTTAAATAATCTGGCGTTATCTTAGCGAGAACCGGCATTTTGCGGCTTTTTTTTTGCACTAATGTAACAAAATAATGGGATTGTCAAGATTGTTTTAATTGTGAATTCCTTTTTGGAATGAACGTGTGAATTTGTACTTTTCTTCTTTTGATTGGAATTTCTGGTAGTGGGTCAAAGTGGTTGGTGGTCGACATTAAAAAACTGATAATCAATGTGAAATGTTTGCTCATCCACCCTTCTGACCCACTACCCAATGAAAGAATGAAACTTCCACAGAAATGAGGAAATACATCCTTACACATATTCTCATATCGGCAACCCTGTTATCCCTCTCCGCCATCAACCCCTCCCGCGAGTACATCGCCACCCCTGACTCCCTGGGGTTGGAATACCAGGCGCTGAAGATATCAACCCACGACGGCTACGCTCTGAACACCTGGATCTATGCTCCCAACCCGGAAAAGGACAACGAAACGGTGCTGGTGCTGGCCTACGGCGACGCCGGCAATATGTCGCACTTCGTTTACCACGCCGCCGCCTTTGTGGAGCAAGGTTTCACTGTGCTGACTTTTGACTATCGGGGATTTGGGCGGAGTTCGGATTTTCTCATTTGTAGAGATTTGCTGTACCATACCGAGTTTCTCGATGACCTCTCTGCGGTCGTGGCTCATGCGGAAGCCAATATTCCCCACCAGAGGCTTGGAATCTGGGCGCTTTCCATGGGTACAATCCTGGCCACTCAGGCCGCCTCCAGAAAGAAAAACCCTATCAATTTCGTCATTTACGAAGGTTTTGTGGCTGATACCAGCCAACAGGTAAGCCGTATCAAAGCCCTGAAAGATAAAACAGTGATCCTGCCTGAGCCCGCCAGCCGGTATCGGCGGGCAGTCCGCAGGGCCAGGATTCCCTTACTCCTATTTGCGGCTACGGATGATGAGATCACCACGCTGGCCGATGCGGAAAGCCTGGCCGCCGGCAAAAAAAGCCCTTGTCAGGTGATGCCTTACGAAGGCGGCCACCTCAGGGGCTTCCAGGCCCTTTCCAGGCGTGGCTTTGGGGATGGCTATGTGGCGGAGGTAATCCGCTTTTTGCAGAAAAAATGATGGTTAGGTATTTCAAAAAAACTATATTTTCACGCCGCGCCCCTTTTCCAGTATCCGGGAAAAAGCGTACCGATCAAGGGCAGATTTCCAGGCATCGCGCTTCCGGGGACGCCCTGCTCCGGCCGTGTTGTGGTTTCTGGCTATCAGCCCCACCACAGCCGGCCGGAAACCACAACAAAAAAACCTAACCATGCCAAAGCAACTCATCGAATGCGTGCCCAACTTCAGCGAAGGGCGCGACATGAACATCATCAAGCAGATCACCGACGAAATTGAAAGAGTAGAGGGCGTCAAGCTGCTCGACGTCGACCCCGGCAAGGCTACCAACCGGACAGTGGTGACCTTCGTCGGCGAACCGGAACCCGTAGTGCAGGCAGCCTTCCTGGCCATCAGAAAGGCTGCCGAGCTGATCGATATGCGCAGGCACAAGGGCGAGCACCCCCGTATGGGCGCTACCGACGTCTGCCCGCTGATTCCCATCTCCAACATCACCATGGAGGAAACGGTGGAATGGGCGCACAGGCTGGGCGAAATGGCAGGCAGAGAGCTGGGCATACCATTATATATGTATGAATACGCCGCCACCAGGCCGGAATGGAAAAACCTGGCCGCCATCCGCGCCGGCGAATATGAGGCCCTCCCTGAAAAGCTGGAAAAGCCGGAATGGAAGCCCGACTACGGCCCTGCCCGCTTCAACGCCCGGGCCGGCGCCACCGCCATCGGCGCCCGCGATTTTCTGATCGCCTACAACGTCAACCTCAACACCACCTCGGTGCGCCGCGCCAACTCGGTGGCCTTCGACCTGCGGGAGCAGGGCAGAGTGAAACGGGAAGGCGACAAAGTGAACGGCGCCATTCTCCGCGATGAGAAGGGGGAACCCCTGCGCGAGCCGGGCGCCTGTAAAGGCGTAAAGGCCATCGGCTGGTTCATTGAAGAGTACGGCATTGCCCAGATCTCGATGAACATCACCAACATCAAGGAGACGCCCCTGCACATTGCCTTTGAGGAATGCCGCAGGAGCGCCAACCGGCGGGGCATGAGGGTGACCGGTTCGGAGTTGGTAGGGCTTGTGCCGCTCAAAGTGATGCTCGATGCCGGCCATTACTTCCTCCGGCAGCAGCAGCGGTCCCTCGGCATTTCGGAGGAGGAGGTGATCAGGATCGCCGTCAAATCACTGGGCCTCGATGAGCTGGCGCCTTTCGACCCCCGGAAGAAGATCATCGAATACCAACTGCGGGAGGATACCCCCACCCCTCTGCTGGATATGAACCTGCGCGCCTTCGCCAATGAAACGGCCTCCGAAAGCGTAGCGCCGGGGGGCGGCTCTATTGCCGCTTATGTAGGCGCGCTGGGCGCCGCCCTGGGCACGATGGTGGCCAACCTGTCGTCCCACCGGCGGGTATGGGATCACCGATGGGAGGAGTTCTCCCAATGGGCAGAGAAAGGGCAAAGGCTCAAAGACGCCCTGCTGCGCCTAGTCGATGAGGATACCCGCGCCTTCAACCGCATCATCGAGGCGGTGCGTTTGCCTAAAGGCACTGAAGAAGAAAAAGCCGCACGGGAAAACGCCATGCAGGAAGCCACCAGGTATGCCACCGAGGTGCCCTTCCAAACCATGGAGCTGGCCCTGCAGTCCTTTGAACTGGCCAGAGCTATGGCCACCGAGGGCAACCCCAACTCTGCCAGCGATGCCGGCGTGGGCGCCCTCTGCGCCCGGGCGGCCGTCTTCGGCGCTCTGCTCAACGTGCAGGTCAATGCCAAAGGGCTGAAAGACAAGGCCTTTGCCGAGGATATTACTGCTAAAGCCGAAAAGATAGCAGAACAAGCCGGCCGGCTGGAAATGGAGATCGTGGAAATCGTCAGAAAAAAAGTGGAAAAGGAAGCCTGAACGCAGGCCGGTTTTCGGTATTCGCCATTCGCTGTGGGCAGTAAACCTGGCCCTCATCTTACCGGAGAGCGGTTTTCCGGCAAAAAAAGCAGCTCCGAAGTTCCTTCGGAGCTGCAGAAAACCAACTTCAAAAGGGGGTTAAGCGTGACTCGTTAATGTTATAGGGCAAAAAACGAAGCCACAAATACCAAAAGTGGTAAATGTTTGTTTTTGTCTGATATCAAAAGGAAAACGAACCGAAAGACACCTCACTGCACAGGCAGGCGAGGCACATGCGGCAGCCCGGAGATTACGGGCAAAAGATTTGATAGTTGCTTGGAGTATGATTACATGCATACTCTCATTCCGGAGAATATATTAATCGGTTCGGGAAAAGATAACTGCCGGCTCTTCAAGGTTCCGGCATGTGATCAGGAAACAAAGGTATCAAAATTCTGCTCAAAAGTCAAACAGTTTCTTTATTCCCGTTCATCCGGCGCCCCGGATCGAAGGAAGTGCTGCGCTGCCGCATCGAGTTCTTCATAGAAATCTTCGCCGTATTTGCGGATGAGAGCCGGCCGGAGGAACCGATAAACGGGCATTTGCTGCCGCCGCCCCAGTTCACAGGCTGCGGAACATATATCCCAGCGGTCGTAGTTGAGCGCCTGCATGCCAACCCGCTGGTCAACGGAAACGCGGATGGGATACAGGTGGCAGGACAGCGGTTTTTTGAAATCCGTTTTGCCGGCGTGGTAGGCCAGTTCTATGCCACATTGGGCGATACCGTGGCCATCATACACCATATAGGCGCAGGGGCCGTCGCCGTCGATAAGGGGCGTGGCGGAACTGCCTGTATTTTTGTCAGAGGTGTAAAGGCCTTCGTGCTCGATGACGGCCCGGCCGGCAGGGCTCAGGAAAGGGCCGACGGCTTCATATATCTGTTCCAGGGTATGGCGTTCTTCAGGCTCCAGAGGAGCGCCCAGGTCGCCCTCCCAGCAACATGCGCCTTTACAGGCGTTCAGATTACAGATGAACTGCTCGCGGATTACGTCATCACTAATCAGCACATTACCGATCATCAACATAGAAATGTAATTATTACTCGATTTGGGGTAGTAAAAGTCAACCCCCGGATCAGTTGGTAAAAATAAGGGATTAAAAAGAATGGGATGCTATTCCGCCGCTAATTTTCCCGGCCGTCGCCCGGGCGCCAAAGCCACTGAATTCTTGCTGCGGCCCCTGATAAAATGTTCAAAAATTGTATTTTGCAGGAAGAAAACAGAAATCTTAATTATGAAGAAGCTGATACTTTGTTTTTCCTTTATCGGCCTGCTCTCCGGCCTTTATGCCCAGGCGGGGGCTGACGAGGCCCGCGAGGCAACCCGCCAGGCGGCGGCCTGTTACCAACTCAACGAACAGCAGGCCGCGGAGATGTACGTGATCCAGCAGCGCCGCCTGCGCAATCTGGCCTCTATCGAATCCCTGCGGGAAGTTGACTACTCTCTTTACCTTCAGAAGAAAAACTCGGTCCGGGAAGGCATGATGGCCTCCATACAGCGTATGCTCGACGAACAGCAAATGGAAGCCTTTAACCGCCAGTTGGCCGAACGCCGGAAAAAAGAGTCGGCGTTGATCCAGGAGCTCAAGCAGGAAGGCGCCTCCAGGGAAGAGATACAGCTGGCCATCTGGCAACTGGAATAAACTCCCCTCAAAAGCGGTTCGTCAAGGGCCGCTTTTTTCGTTTCCTCCCAACTTTTAGGCTATTTATCTGTAAAATTAAAGGCGGCTGTTAACTTTTCAACGGCCAGGTAAAATTCCAAGTATTCATAAACACTATTTAATACAGCAATAGATGGATCCTCTAAAGCAAAAGTTTAACGAGAAAGCTTCCATACTCAGAGAGGAGATCAGGGGAATGCTTCAGGAACATGGCGACAAGAAGATCGACGAAGTAAAGCTTAAGCAGGTCTACGGCGGCGCCCGCGGCATCAAAATGATGATCTGGGAAACCTCTCAGCTCGACGCGGTCAAGGGCATCAGCTTCCGTGGCCATTACATCCCGGAACTGCGCGAACTCCTTCCCAAGGGCCCGGATGGCAAGGAACCCCGGCCCGAGGGCCTTTTCTGGTTAATGCTCGTGGGAGAGATACCAACGGAGGAGGAAGTTCATTGGTTGACCCAGCAATGGACGCGGCGCAGCAACGTCCCGGAACATACCTTCCGGCTGCTGGACAGCCTGCCCCCCACTACCCACCCCATGACCCAGTTCGTGGCGGCGATTACTTCCATGCAAACGGAGAGCTGCTTTGCCCGGCGTTATGACGAAGGGATCAACAAAACCGATTACTGGGATCCCACCTATGAGGATACCATGAACCTGATCGCCCGCCTGCCTCGCGTCGCGGCCTATATTTACCGCCGCACCTATTACGGCAACGACCATATTGCACCTGATATTTCGCAGGACTGGGGCGGCAACTTCGCCCATATGCTGGGCATTGAAAAGCGAGACTTTAAAAGCCTGATGCGCCTTTACCTGACCATCCACGCCGACCATGAGGGCGGTAATGCCTCGGCTCATGCCACTCACCTGGTCGGATCCACGCTCAGCGACGCCTACCTCTCTCTGGCAGGCGGCATGGCCGCACTGGCCGGCCCTCTTCATGGGCTGGCCAACCAGGAAGTGATCAAGTGGATTTTCAGCATGCTCGATGCGCTGGGCACTACCC
>CAZAXA010000330.1:0-7225 GCA_964488965.1 uncultured Phaeodactylibacter sp.
GATCGCATAGATGGCAATGCCATTACGGATCGCCTCGATGACGACCCTTTCCACATAGTTGCGCCCCGTCAGCCGTTTCAGGCCCCGGAATACGATGGGATGGTGGGCTATGATGAGGTTGCACTGCTTTGCCACGGCTTCCGTTACCACTGCTTCGGTCGAATCGAGGCAAAACAGCACTCCCCTGACCTCAGCCGCGGGGTCGCCTACAATGAGGCCGGCATTGTCATAGCTTTCCTGATAAACGGGTGGCGCGATGGTTTCCAGATAAGCAACCAGGTCTCGGATTTTAACCATAGTTATAGTCCCTTTTGACGGATTTTTTTTTCAATGGAAGTGGTCGAATACCCTTCAATATACGGCAACACCCTGACTTCTCCACCCCGCGCCGTCACTATATCTGATCCTGCGATATCCTCCGGGCGGTAATCGCCTCCCTTGACCAGCACATCGGGCAGGAGCAGGCTGATGAGTTCGAGGGGAGTATCCTGTTCGAAAACCACAACCAGGTCCACACATTCCAGGGCGGCCATTACCATTTGACGTGTGGACTCAGTATTTATAGGGCGCCCCTGGCCTTTGAGGCGCCGCACTGAGGCATCGCTGTTGAGGCCCACTACCAGGCGGCCTCCCTGCTCGCGGGCCTGGGCCAGATAGTGAATGTGGCCGTAGTGCAGAAGGTCGAAGCAGCCGTTGGTGAAGACCACGCGCTGGCCTCCGGCTTTCCAGCCTTCCACCGTGCGCCGTGCCTGAGCCCAATCCTGGATTTTAGTTTTGATCTTTTGCAGCATGACGGTTGTTGGTTGTTGGTTGTTCGTTGTTGGTTGTTCGTTCAGAGGTTGCTCTGACAGGGCCCGTGGCACAACTGACAGCTGGCAACAATTATACTTAACGGACAACCAAAAATCCTGATCCCTGTCACATCAAAACCTCTCAGGCCATCACCTGCTCCCGGGGCAGCGGCGCCTCACCGGCAGGCTCATACCCCCGGTTGATCGCCGGCAGCAGTATCAGGGAAAGGATGCCGCCCAGGACATTACACCCCAGCTGGATGGAGAAAAAGGAGATATTGGCCCAGGAAAAACCATCGTCACCGCTGACGCCGTACATGGCCAGCGCCGTTTGCGCCAGAAAATGGTATGTTCCCATCCCGCCGGGAGAAGGGATCACGATACCCCAGCCTCCGAAGCAGAAAACGACCAGCGCGGCGATCATCGACAAGCCGGCGGTGGGCTCGAAAGCGAAAAAGCAGAGGTACGTCATCAGGAAATACATAAACCATATATTGATGCTGTGCAGCAGAAAAAGCCAGGGCCTCCGGAGTTGCCGTACCGTTCGTATGCCCTGCCAGAACCCCAGGGCTATGCCGGCGGCCTTTCGGTACAGGCTGGTTTGGACGATCTGCCGCCGCAACAACCAGAAGAGCAGGATAAAGGCCAGGCCGATGCCGCCAAGCCAGAGCAGCAGGCCGCCGGCGCTGTTCAGCCGGCTGCCCAACGAGACGTTTTGCCGGACAAAGGCCCAGATGGTATCGAACTCCAGCAGGAAGGCCAGGCCGGTAACCAGCAAGATGCTGATGACGTCAAAAATGCGGTCTACCACAATGGTGCCCATCACCTTTTCAACGGGCGCCTTTTCATACCGGGCAAGCGTAGCCCCGCGGGCGATCTCTCCCATGCGGGGAAGGCCCAGGTTGGCAAAATAACCGATGATGGTGGTAAGAAAAGCGTTGACCAGGCGGGGCGTATACCCCAGAGGCCGGATGAGCATATTCCAGCGCACCGCCCGGCTGATGTTGCTGAAGGTGAAGGCAACCAGTACCATGAGTATCCAGAAATAGTTCGCTTCCCGGAAGTCGTTGGCCACCTTGGCGATCAGGCTGCAGTCGTCCGGGCTGATGCCTTTCAGCGCACATTCTTCCTGGAAGGCTGCGCTCTGCTTCTGGTACACCAGATAGAGAATGCCCAGGCCGATGCCCAGGAACAAAAGGAATTTCAGAAAATTCAGCAGGTACTTTTTTGTCATAATAGTTTTCATCCAAACAATTACATGCGGGCGCAAAGATAGAGGGAATGCTAAAAAAATGCGGCCCGCTGGCCGAAATTATAGCAAGAGGCCAGGAGCGCTGCCGACATTCTGCCAGTATAGCCGGGCAGCAGATGACAGGAGGCTTCTACCGGACAGGCTTTTTCTCCTTAAGCTCGTCGAGAAAACTCATCGCCTGGTCCAGGCTGCGAAGGATGGAAACATTGTCAGGAGGATGCACATCCTGGGCGACCACCTGATAACCGGACAACAGGATATGGCAATCCCTGAAATTGCCGGCCAGGCGATCGACATACTGCTGCACGGGTTCCCTGGCGAAAGTCTCCGTGATCATGGTAAAAATGTAATCCGGCTTATGGATATTGTAGGCGTCTTTGAGGTCGGCCAGAGTAATATCCTGCCCGATGTAGATCACATGGTTTTGGCGGGATTTGAGGAGGTAATGCATAAACAGCATGCTGAGTTCCTGCTTTTCCCCCTCTGGCAGGTAAATGAGGAATTTATTGACGCCTCTGCCGCTGGACAGCGGTTCTTTGTCAATGGCCACGATGATCTTCTGGCGTATGAGGTAACTCATGAAGTTCTCCTGTGCCGGGTTGATCGAGCCGGTAAGCCAGAGGACGCTCAACTTGCCCAGAAAAGGGTAAATGACCTCCAGCATCGTTCGTTCAAAGCCCATCTGCTGGATGTTGGCGCCTACGATGCGGTCAAATTTCTGCTCGTCCATCTCGATCATGGATATGGTCAGCGCGTCGAGCTGTGTGCCGTATTCGAAGTTGATCTCGGATATGGCGGCGACCTTCTCGGCAATCTCATCCTTGCTCATATTGGCGATCCTGGAAATCTTGATCCCATTCTTGTTGAGCAGCGCGATGTTGAGGATGAACTTGAGGTCCTCATCCAGATAGTACCGGATGTTGGTCTTGGTTCGTTTGGGCTCGATAATACCGTAGCGTTGCTCCCATACCCTGAGAGTATGAGCTTTTATTCCCGAAAGCTTCTCCAGATCCTTTATCGAATATACCGCCACTGTACAAATTGTTTTTAGCCAGGGAGTTACGCCATGTATATTTGAAAAAAACAAGTTTTAACAACATCAGAGACTTAACAGTGGGCCAAATAAAAGGTTTAGCAGTTGTCAAAATTTTGGCCTCCCGGCAGAGGAACGGCCACTTTCCGGTTTTTCGTCGGCTATCGCACAGCATCCCGAAACCCTATTATGGATTTTTTGATTAATTTTAGCCTGCCTCAGAAACCATAGCCTTACGGCCGAAAAATGGCCTCCCTGTCGCTGCGCCAGCCAATCCGAAAATGCATGGGGCGGCTGTTTTACACAGGATATGCTCATTTGATTCACAATGACTAAAACCATTTATTTTATGAAATGGAACTTTACCCTATGGACTTTATTCTTCACGGCTCTGCCCGGCCTGCCCCTGATGAGCCAGTCTGCCTGTGACTATACCCTGGTCATGGAAGACGATTTCGGCGACGGCTGGAACGGGGGGGCCCTCACCATAACCATTGGCGGCAATTCTTCGGTCTACACACTGAATACTATTGATGACGATGGGCTCTTTGCCCAGCTTACCCTCAACGTCATGAACGGGGATTCTATTACCCTGTTCTATCTCGCCGGGGATTACCCCACAGAGGTGCAATACACGCTCTTCGATGCCCAGGGCCTGATCGTCTTTCAGGACGGGCTGGGCGGCGCCGAGCCTATGCAGGGGGTCGTTTATACCGGCGCCATTTTCTGCCCTACCTGTTTTCCGGTCATGGCCAGCTCTGTGAGCACAGACGAAGTCCGCGCCTTCCGGGCCGACATCAGCTGGATACCACCCGATCTGGATGCCCAGTACCTCATCGAGTACGACACCGCAGGCTTCCCGCCCGGCGCCGGCAATTTTCGCACGGCCAGCGGGGCTACGGCCGCCCTCTTCAACCTGGAGGAAAATACGGCCTATGACTTTTACCTGACCACCCTCTGCGCCAACGGCGATACCAGCATAACAGTCGGCCCGTTCAGTTTCCACACACTGTACGCCAACGACGTGGCCATCACCGGGGTCTTCTCCCCGGTGAGCGCCTGCGGGTTGAACGCCGCCGAGGCCATATCCGTAGCCATCACCAACTTCGGAGGGGTGCCCCAAACGCTCATACCCTTTGACTTCAGCGTCAACGGCATCCCCGGCGGAGTGCGTATGCCGGAGGACGGATTCTTCACCGGCGTGATCGGAACGGATAGTACGGAAATAACCGAATTTGATGTCCTTTTCGATTTTTCCGATTTCGCGGAATATACCCTTCAGGTGTGGACCGCCCTGGAAGGCGACAGTGTTACTTCCAATGATACCACTACCGTAAAGATCGTCAATATCCCTATCATTGCAGAATATCCTTATTTCGAAGGCTTCGAAGAATGGGGCGGCGGCTGGACCGTTGATGCCGCCGGCTTTGGCGCCCCCAGCTGGGAGTACGGCCAGCCTTCAGGAGGGCTGATCGGCGGCGCCGCCAACGGCGCCGGCGCCTGGGTGACCAACCTGGGCGGCAACTACAACAATAACGAAATCTCTTACCTCATTTCTCCTTGCCTGGACTTCAGCTCTCTTTCGGAAGACCCCCGTATTGCCTTCTCCCTCTTCGTCCAGACCGAAAACAATTTTGACGAGGCCTGGCTGGAGGTGTCCACCGACGGCGGCGAAACCTGGTCAAAAGTAGGCCAGGCGGGCGCCGGGCTCAACTGGTACAACGACGCCGCCAACAACTGGTGGGAGAACAACGGCGCCGTCGCCGGATGGCATTACGCTCAGAATATTCTGCAGGGAACGGCCGGCGCTGCTGACGTGCGCGCCCGCTTCGTTTTCTCCAGCGACGGATCCGTCGTCCGGGAAGGCATCGGGCTGGACAATATGCTGATCGGGCCCGTATCCGGCTACGACCTGGCCGCCGCCAGCGTCGCGGTCGGCGCCGCCGGCGGTTGCGGCAGCCCCAACGATACGGTGAGGATCAACCTGGTCAACCTGGGCGACAACGCCGTTGATACGGCCGTGGTGGCCTACAGCGTCAACGGCGGCAGCCCTGTGGTAGATACGATCACCAACCTGGCGCTGCTTCCCGGTGGGAGCGTCGCCTATACCTTCGAAACTACCTTCGATGCTTCCCTTGCAGGTACCTACACGATACAATCCTGGGTTTCTTTCGGCCTGGATGAATTCCTGCTCAACGATACCGTGACGACTTTCTACCAGACCTCCTACACGGCGCCTTTCCGGGAGGACTTCGAGTCGGGCGGCATACCGACAGGATGGGCCACAAGCCCGGGTGTGACGGTGGCGCAGGCGCATACCAGCCCCAGTTTCGTCATCTTCGATTACCTGTGGCTGGGAACCACCTCCATGGAGGTGGCCACTCCCGCTATCGGCCCCATCGAAGAGAACGACACCCTCACCTTTGATTACCGCTACGTCGACTACTTCGCAGGGACGGACCCCACCATCCTGGGCCTGGAAGATTCGCTGGTCGTGGAGATTTCCATTGATTGTGGCGAAACCTTCACGCCGGCCTTCGTGATCAACGGCAACAACCACCTTCCTTCGGTGAATCTGCGCACCGTAGAACTGCCGCTGGGCGCCCTTACAGGCGAGATCATCATCATCCGCTTCCGGGCCGTCTGGGGCAACGGCGATTACTACCTCGACCTCGACAACATCAACGTCAGGCGCTGCCCGGAATCCCTTCAGCTGACGGCCGAGCTGACGCCGCCTTCCAGTTCCTCCTCCGAAGACGGCTCCATTACGATCGTGGCCGGCGATCCCTCCGGCCCGTTCACCTACTTGTGGAATACGGGAGACGCCACCAAAACCCTCACCAACCTGGCGGAAGGAGTGTACACCGTTACGGTCACGAATGTGTATGGCTGCTCGGAGACGCTGGAGGTCAATCTCTCCCTCAACAGCGCCCGCTCCCCGGCCAATATTGGCAATATCAGCCTTGCGCCCAACCCCACCCGGGGCGCCAGTGTGCTGAATGTGGAATTCACCAAACCGGTAGACGCGCGTATGCAGTTGCTGAACACCATGGGGCAACTGCTCTTCGAAACGGCAGAACGCAATGTGAGCAGAGGCGCCTACGAACTGGACCTCAGCCGGTATAACAGCGGCCTTTATCTGGTGCGCATTATTGCAGAAGGGGAAGTGAAAACAGTAAAACTGATCAGGGCGGGATAGTAGAAAAGGGATTTGTTTCTGTTTTTAGCGACATGGGCCGGGCCGGGTTTTTCGAATTGAAAAGCCCGGCCCGGCCCATGCCGCCTGGCATTTTTGGAGGCGATCTGGCCTAATGCATGCCCGTGGCCCGCGCTACTGCACAAAACGGCGGGCAACATTCAGCGCGTCTTCTTTCAGTATGCCGGCATCCATGCCGGTTTCGCCGGCTGTCAGTACCAGGTAGCTGATTTTGTCGCTGACGGCAACTCTGGACAGATACACCTGCACCTCTCTGCCTGCCAGCTCTCCACAGGCTTCTATTCCGATAATGGAAGGGGTGATCTGGTCAATTGCCAGTCGGGTAGACACCAGCAAAAGATCCAGTTCCCCTTCGGACAGCATGGTGGGAATAACATGTTCTGCCGGGGCGGCGCGCTCCACGAGCAGAACGGCCTGCCCGTCTGTTGACCTGCCGATCCAGGTTTTGCCGTTGGAACGGTTGATCTGGTAGCCATCCGGAAGGAGGATATGAGAGCCGGTATATGCGTCGGTAATGGCCGATGTGGTCTCCGTCTGCCAGTATTTGCTCCTTTCTGAAGCCATTGCTTCCATTTTGGTTTTCATGGTAATGAAATTAACAGGATTAAAAAATCGGGTCATTAGCGTAGATGCTGCCTCATATATTGGTCATTGGTGTTGAAACAGGCCGGGGATGGCCCTTTGGGGGTATGCCTTCCTGCATGTATCTGAATGCCAGGTCGAACATGCGTTCCCAGGCCAGGCCGATCCTGTCGGAATATTGTTCTCCCAGCCGGGCCTTCAGCGTATCGATCAGGGCGCCGCGCACCAGCAGGTAGTGTTCCTTCTTCACTCCGTATTCCGTATGGCGCCGCCCCAGTTCGCGAAAACCCAGCGCCACATTCTTCGGACGGCTGAGCGCATAAATGGCCCCTTTGAGCATGTGCCCCATC
>CAZAXA010000331.1:0-7154 GCA_964488965.1 uncultured Phaeodactylibacter sp.
CATCTGCGCGATGGTCGTCATGTTCATCGTCGCCAGCAGCACACGGGAACCCATATTGGCGGCAGCCACGGCGGCTTCGCAGCCGGAGTGGCCGGCGCCTACTACTATCACATCGTATTCCGGAAACATATTTTTCTACTTCTCTTTTGCGAGTTCCAGGATCATGTTTTCCAAAGCTTCGCTAAACCTGAAATTAGTTGCTTTGATCTTGACAATAATCTCTTTGACGGATTTTATGTACCCTTCAGATTTTGCCTCGACCAGCAAACCGAGCGTTCCTGTTATTCTTATTCCAAGTGATTCCGCCATTTTCCTTCCTTTCAGCTCGTCAATAATCAACAAGCACCCTGGGTTTTCAGAAGCCAGTTGAATCGCTGTAGTTTCGCCTTTGCCCAACCTGGCATTAATGATTGGAGTTACAATTGGGTTGGAAGCTGCTTTAGAACGGATGAATGGGGGAAGAGGATTACTATATTCTTCGATCACTTCGGGGATTACGAAGACTTCCGAGAACAATGATTTAAGTAAACCTAAATAACCAATTTTATTAAGGAGTATCAGGCAACTGGTATCAGCGATTACGACTTCTGACATTTTCTACGTCCTTTACCAGTTCTTCCGGAGAATAGTTGAACAATGAAACGCCATAATCTCCAATCACTTCCATAAATTCTCCCTTATTCATTTTCACCATCTCAGCAGCCTGCGCAAGAGATAAGATGCCCACCTCGAATAGTCTGGATACCAGATATATTTTAGCTTCTTGTTCGCCCAGTTCGACAGAATCCGGCAGGTCGATGGTTATGGTTTTCATCTTCCAGGATTATCTTGCGAAGATACAGAAAATCGATCAAATTCGCTTCATGGTCAACACCTCTATTCCTCAAATCGTTCACTCCTTGAAGATTCGATTTACTTCCATTTGATATTACAGCCCGCGCTCGGATACTGCTTCTCCGGAACCGCTTTTCCGGCCAGCACGGCATCGAGGGCGGCGCGCAGGTCCTTCCCGGTAAGGGGGATGCCGTTGCCGGGCCTTGAGTCGTCGAGGCGGCCGCGGTAGACGAGGAGCATATCCCTGTTAAAAACATAAAAATCCGGCGTACAGGCAGCGTCGTAGGCGCGGGCCACCTCCTGGCTCTCATCGTAGAGGTAGGGGAAAGGGTAGCCCAGCTTGCGGGCGTGTTCTTTCATCTCCTCCGGCCCATCCTGCGGGTATTTGGCCACATCGTTGGAGCTGATGGCGACGAAGGCGACGCCCCCGGCCTGGTATTCCCTGGCCAGCCGGACGATCTCGGGGTTGACGTGGATCACGTACGGGCAGTGGTTGCAGAGGAACATGACCACGGTGGCCTTGTCTGAACGAATAGCGGAAAGGCTGACGTCCTCGCCGGAAATGGTATCGGGCAGGGTGAATTCCGGGGCTTTGGTCCCCAGTTCGAGCATATTGGATTCGGTAAGCGCCATGGTTAAAAATGTGTATATGTGCTTTCGTGCATTAGCGTATATGTCAGAACTCAGCGGATGAAGACAGATATGGTTCCCAGTATCTTTTCATCATCCCTCACACTTATCCAATACAGGCCGGCGGGCAAATTGTTCAGGGGCAAGGCAGCCTGGTTCAGGCCGGCGGGCCACAGGCGGGCGGGCAGCGGCTGTCGTTGCCTGCCCAGGGCGTCCGTCAGGAGGAAACTAACTTCCTGAGGTTGCTTCAGCATAAAAGATATCCACACTTCCTCCCGGGCAGGGTTGGTGAAAACGGAGAGGGCGCCCTTCGCGCCGGTTTCCGCATGGGCGCCGGAGGGCATCTGCGGAGACAGCAGGCCGTTGCGGGTATTGCTGCCCTTGTAGGTACTCCACAGCACGCGCTCCGGGCTGTAGGGCACGTCGAGGTTATAGGCGTTGAGGAAAACCGTATCCGGAGCGGCGCCGAAGTTGAGGGTATAGGACAGGGCCACCAGGTCCATCATCCCGTCGCCGTTCACATCGGCCGGGGCGGCGCCGTTCAGGTAGGTCAGGCCGCGGGGATGGAGGGGGAAGCCATCGACGGCAGTTCCATCCAGTTCATAGGCGTGGATAAAGCCCGGGCCGCCGCCTACGAAAAGGGTGGAGCCGAATACCAGCTCGAACTGCCCGTCGCCATCGATATCGGCTACGCTGATGATGCCTTCACAGCCATCCATTTTGTTGATGGGAAAACCCTCGCGCAGGTTGCCGCCGGCATCCCAGGCGAAGAGCATATCGCCGGGTTCCCCGCCGAGGGTGCGGCTCATAAAAATCCAGGGTTCGCCGTCGATCTCCACGATAGTGGGGGTGCTGTAGGTCGGCCCATTGTTGGGCGTCGGGACAGGCCAGCCGGGGCGATAGGCGCCGTCGGCGCCGTAGATGTAATATTCCGGAGCATCGCCATGGGAAGCGCCGACGATCTCCAGAGGGTTGTCATTGCCGAAACGGATCAACAGCGGAGACTGATAACTGTGCTGCTGCCCGGGGCCGGTAGTAAGGGGAAAGCCGGGCTTGGGCTGCCCGTCCAGCCCCAGGATATAACGGCTGTTGATGGAATGGATGACGATGTCTTTTTCGCCATCCCCGTCCATATCGCCGATGGAGGGCGTTACGGCGGGCGTGCCGTCCAGTTCCACCGGCCAGGCGGAGCTGAAGGAACTGCCATCCCCTTTGAGGATGTGGACATAGCCAATGGGGAAATCCCGTTCCGACACGACAACCTCCAGGGCGCCGTCGCCGTCGAGGTCAGACAGCGCCGGGGCGGAAAGCACCCAGTTGTTATTCAGGCTGACGGGCCAGCCGCCGGCATCGCTTCCGTCCAGTTCAAAGGCATAAACCCGGGGCGAAACCTGCAGGCCGCCGGTGGCCTGTACGATCTCCGGCTGGCCGTCGCCGTCGATATCGCCAACCGAGGGCGGGAAAATGGCAACGGCAGAAAGCGTGCGTTCCCAGAGCAGGCCGCCGTGGGCATAGGCGAATATTTTGTTGTTGGCGGCCCACAGGATGTCATCGATCCCGTCGCCGTTCAGGTCGGTTAGGGCGACGTTGCGCAGGTTCTTGAAAGTGGGGTTGGCCGGCACGGCCTTAGGAAAGCCGGGCAACTGCTCGAAACTGTCGTCCCGGAATTCCATGGGGCCTGCTCCCGGAATCTCGTGGACGGTTATATGATAGTTTTCGTCCATCTCAGCGCGCAGCAGTTGGGTGTAAGATTGGCCTGCCAGAAGGACGGCAGCGGCCAGGAGGAAGAGTCGCTTCATCGTCATCGGTTTTTGAAGCGAAAAGATACTGAATAGAATTGGAAAACCTTTGAGGTTTCCGAAACCTCAAAGGTTTTGAAAGCAATCAGGAATGTTCACTCCTTAATGAACGGCCAGTTTCCGGCTCACCCTCCCGTCCGGGAAGGCCAGGCTGATCACGTAGACGCCCGGTTCCAGGGAGAGTTCCAGTTGTTCCATCCGGGGCCCCGGGAGCCAGTTGCCCGGGCTGCGGAACACCAGTTGCCCGAAGAGGTTATGTACCTCGATGGCGCCGCGGGCGGCCCTTTCCTGCTGCCAGCTAAGGCTGAAGGCCCCGCGGGCAGGGTTGGGAAAGGCCAGCAGGCCCTGAGCTGCCGGCGCAGCCCCTTTCGTAGCAACGGGGAGGAAGGTCGCCTTATCCAGTTCCAGGAAAACGATGAAGCTGCCTTCGGCTGCGTCTTCATCGCCCCAGGAGGCGAGGCCCGGGCGGAAGTCCTGCTCATAGGTGAGCAGTATGGCCTCGCCGACATTCCGCGCTATGCTGGGAAATACCCCTTCGGTGAAGGGGATCAGAAAGGGTTCGGCCGCCGATTCTTCATTGATGATGCCGAAGGGAGCGGTCCAGCTGGCGCCTTCGTCTTCCGATTTGATGACAAAAATCTGGCGGTAATTTTGGGCGTCCTCCGTATTCAGGTAATCTTCTCTCACGGCGGCATAGGCCAGGTAGATATTTCCCTCCGCGTCGATGCCGGCGGAAGGATGGCTGGTCAGGGAAGTGTTGTAGGCGCCATAATCCGCGATATTGATCATGCCGTCGCCATCGAAGTCTTCAAGGTCCGCTATCGTCTGATATTCTCCGGTGGCCATGGTTTCATTCCAGTAGGCCAGGCCGCCGGTTCCGGGGTAGAAAAACTTGGATCCGTCCTGCCCGGTAACATACATCTGCCCGAAGAACACATGAACCATTCCATCGTTGCCGATCAGTACATTTCCGGAACCATCGGAGGTAAATATGGCCAGGGAATCCTGCAATGAGGCCCCTTCCAATGCGCCGGGCCCGTTGGGGTCGACGCCGCCGATATCGTCCAGCGTGTAATTGTCCGTAAACTTATCCACCGGGAAATCGAGCACAACCCTGCGTTCCCAACTGTCGCCGTTGTCTGTGGATTTGAACATCACCAGGTCGCCCCAGCCTTCAAAGACGGCTATGGCCACCGTTTCGCCTCTGGCGTCGATGGAATAATTCTGAGCGCCGATAGTCAGGTAGAGCGAACTATCCAGCCCGGGCAGGATGACGTCCTGCAAATCCCATGTCTGGCCGCCATCGGTAGAGCGGCTATAGAGGAGATGCTGGTCCATTCCTTCATAGGCCTGCCCCCCAAAACTCGGAGAGGTCGTCAGGCCGAGCAGGTGCAGGCTTTCTCCGTCGGGGCCGCCGGCGGCGATCATCGGCCACAGCTGCCCGGCGGGGGTGGCTGTGGGGATGGAAGCCTCCTGCCAGCCGCTCCCGGAAGGCATTTTGGTGTAGGAACGCAGCTCGTAGGGCGGCGGGGTTTTGTGCGCCACGGCCACTTCCCTGCCGGAGGCGGTGACTGTAAATGCCGGGAAGCCGGTGCGGGTATCTCCTTCGATGCGGGAAGCCGGCGCGGCGCCCCAGGCGGCGCCGTCATAATGGTTATAGGCGGTGCCGCGGTCGGGATAATCAGCCGCCTGCAGGCCGAAGCCCCAGATGGCGGAGATTTCACCCTCGCCGAAACTGGCGAGGAACCTGGGCATGGAGGCATAAGTTTGAACATCGTAGGTCGTTTGGCCGATCACCACCTCCCGCTCCCGGGAAAAGATGCGCGTTCCGAAGGGCTGATCTTCCCACTGCTCTCCCGGGTGAATATCGGGCGAAGGCGCCAAACGGCCGCCGGAGTATGGGACGGCCTTCCGCAGCAGAGGGTTCTTGTTCGCAAATTGAGACTGGGCATAACCGGGGCCGGTGATCAGCAGGCCAGCCCATAAGAGGAGGAAACAGTAGATATTTGACATAGCAATAGGGTTTAGAACTGAATATTATGATGTAACTGAGTTTGTGATAAAAACAGAAACGCCGGCATCGTTGGAGGGATGGGGTTTCCGGGTTTCCGGGGAAGGGCCGCTCCATTTACTGATAAAGATACCAAATCAGCCTTAAAATTACATCACCCTATTAAGGAAAGAAGTCGGCATTGACCCCTAGCACATATTTTTCCACAACCCCTATTTCTCCGGCCACTTCAGCGCCCTGGAAGCCGGTGATCATCTCATCTTTCAGCCTTTCCCGGGCCAGGGCTGTGAGCGGCCGGGCGACGGGCAGGTACGACCAGTGCCATTTCTCCTCGTTGTAGCCATGGGGGCGGGCCTCGCCTCTGGAGCTGTAGGGTTGGCAGAAGCCGTATTCGGCGGCATGGGTAGTGAGCCATTCGTAAATCTTCAGCCCCTTGCCGGTTTCGAAATAGCCGTTGGTGAAGGCGTTGAGGTCCATATCGGTACCCCAGTGGTGGCGGGAGGCGCCGGGCATGGCGCTGTATTCCAGTATTTTCAGGGCCCGCTCCCTGGGATCGGGATAGGCTTTGGAGGCATCCTTGCCATTCTCAAGAGGGCGGGCGCCGCTCCATTTACCTTCCCAGATGCCCTTCTGATAGTCGAAATTGCGGGTAGCGGAGCGGATGACCAGGGATACCCCATCCTTATCGGCAGCCTCGTGCATGCGCAGGAATGCCTCGTAGGCGTCTTTCCGCAGGTAGAGCCCTTCGCGGCCGGCGTAGCGGATATCTACCAGGATAAAGGCCGGATGTGCCGCCGGGTCGAAACGGCCCATGAGGTAGTCTGTCGTGAAGGTATCGGCAATGGCCGTATCGGCCAGGCTGTAAGAGGAAGGCGTGGAAGCAGTAATTTTTCCTTCACCTTTATGGCCCGGGCTGTTACCAGCTTCCGCCGGGCTTCCGGCAGGCTGGCAGGACAGAAGCGATAAGGCCAGTGCCAAAATACTGTATAATGCCATTTTTTTTGTTTTCATCTGATGTATTGAATCTCAGAGTTAATGCTCCCCCATCATTCCCTGTTGTTCGTCCAGCATCTGGATGAGTTCATCTTTCATGTAGCCGTGTTCGGTCTCGATCTCCTGGTGGTCCCGCTGCATTTGCTCGTGGTCCATGCGGATTTGTTCTTCGCTGTAACCTTCCTGGCCGTGCCGGGCTTCCATAGCGGCGTGGGCCGCGGCGAATTCCTTGTGCTTTTTGAGGAAAGCTTCGTGGTTGAGCAGCAGGCCGTCGTGCATCTGGGTGAAGGCGGTATGCAGGGAGTCTTCCTGGCCCGCGCCCAGCGCCTCGTGGGCCTGGCGCATCTGCAGGTATTCCTCCAGGTTTTTCTGATAATTGGCATTGAGCTCCTGGTAGCGGGCCTCCATGGCCTGGTGTTCCCGCACCATCCGCTCGTGCTGTGCTTCAAAAGATTCGCCGCAGGCAACCAGCAGGGCGGTGAAAAGGGCTATGATCGCTAGCTTTTTCATTGTTCACTGGATTTTGATGGGCAAAAATAGGCATTTTGAAGATAACGAGCCTTTGGAATCCTGACATTGGCATGAAAAGCGCCTTTGTTTAACTGTGGAGCATTTGCATGATGTGTTATCGTTTCGTTAGGGCGTTCTAATAATTGGACAATGTGGGGCAAGTTTTAATAACTTTAGCCATTTGAACCGACATTCATGCAGCAGGCAGCAGGAAGGAAAATAGGGTGGGTCAGCGCCGCGGCGATCGTGGTGGCCAACATGGTAGGTACGGGAGTGTTTACGAGCCTGGGCCTGAAGTTGAAGTGCATGACCAGCACCTGGGCCAACCAGATGTTGATGGTGATCGGAGCGCTGGTCTCTCTATACGTGGCTTTCAG
>CAZAXA010000332.1:0-7147 GCA_964488965.1 uncultured Phaeodactylibacter sp.
TCAACCTCAACCTGGCTTAAATTGCTGAAAAACAGGCTAACCAGGTCAAACCTCACGTTGATTTAGAATAACAGATCAGCTTCTATACCGGCTAAAATATATAGTTATTTATATATATACAAGCTTTTTGTTGAAAAATTTTCCTTTCGGCCGGAGTATTGTCTTTTGCCTTTGAGAGGTAAAAGGAATGTTTTAAAAAAGAGAGTTTTTTAAGGATTTATTCGGGTTCTGGTATGGGAGAGAGGGGGTGGGAAGCATGAATACTGCAAGGCAGATATAGAGGGTTTTATATATCTGGATTTTCTGGGTTTCCGGCCAGTCATGAGCGGCAACCAGAAACCAGAAACCACATAATTTGCCAGCTTTAGCGGTACGCTAAAGTGAAAATAGCTGTTGATCATAAGAACACCTGGGCCTGCAGGCGCAGCACCTTGATGTCTCTGGGCGCTCCGGTATCCGGGTCGGCGCCGCCCTCGCGGGGGTCGTTGAAGACGGCGTGGTATTCCAGGGTCAGTTTGGCATTGTGGCCGTTGATGAAATAGTTCAGCCCCAGGTCCAGGGCTTGTATGTTTTCCTCATAGCCTTCATAGTTGGCAGATTGCAGGGCCGCATAGGGCATGAAGCGGGAGTGGGGGAATTTGTAGCCCAGTTGCCCGTAGAAGGCCGTGCCGGTGCCTGCCCAGCGGCTGACGAAGTCTTTTCCGTAGTTGAACTTTATAAAGGAAAGGTAGGCGCTGAGGCAGTCTTCCTCAGAAAGGGGCGTGTCCAGGAAGGCGTCCAGCGCATAGTGGAAGACATTCTGGTGCCCTCCGTTGCTGTTGTTGTACATGCCGTTGGGATGGGCAAAGAAGCCGCCGCCGATGGCCAGCACTTTTTTGCTGCCGAGGTAAGTGCCTATGGAGTTCGGGATTTTGGTGGATTCTGCGTCCCGGAAATTATAGCGGAAGTAACCTTCTATAATGGTATTGCCGGTGGCCTTGCCGTCCTTGTCCGGCTGCTCGAAACCGTCGTAGGCCAGGCCGGTATCTTTCGTGCCGAAGTTTTGCTGCTGCCCGTTCCGCCCGGGGTTGTTGAGGGCCAGGCGGTAGTCGAACCCCTTGACCTGCCCCTTGGCATAAAGGCCCAGGTGGCGGTTAAACTGGTCGGTAACGGCCAGGGAATGCCAATGGATAAAAGGGCGGGGCTGGTCCAGCGTCATAAAAGCGGTCGTGCCGTCGCTGGTCATGCGGGTCAGGCCTCTCCAGTAGTGCAGGCCGCCGCCGATATACAGGGCGTCATTGCCCGACACTTTGAACTCCGTCCAGGCCTCGTGCAGGAAGAACTGAGGGGCGTCGCCTTCATTGCCCAGCGGGGTCAGGTTGTTGGGCGTCAGGTTGTTCAGCCCGAAATGGGTCAGGATCAGAAAGCGCGGCGATACCTGCGCATAGGCCAGTATGCGCGAGCGCCGGGCGCTTTGGGTGAACTGCAGCCTGGCGCCGACATCGGCCAGGTTGCTGGACTGTACCCAATGCTGGTGCCAGAATATGAAACGGACGTACTTGCCGCCGTCTTCCGACAAGTTCAGCACGAGGGGCTTGTAGGAATGGCCCTCTTCGGGCTTTTCCGCCTTTTCCTTTTCCCGGACAGGGGCAGGCGTGTGTGTTTCGGCAGGAAGGCCATCGTGTTGTTGGCCACAGAAAGGGCACATGCCCTGGGCAGAGGCAAGGGTGTGCGCTCCCGCATGGAGGGCCAGTACAAGAAGTAGCCGGATAAAGTGTTTCATTGTGTTTATTGGGCGCTGAAGATGGTGTAAATAATTTTAGCCGGACAAATTGTTTGAGTTCTGATGTACGATGGCCCTGCCGTTTTGTTGCGGAGATGCCATTAGAATTAGAATTATTTAAACCTGGGCTTAGTGGTCTGTAACGAAGTTCCTGTACAGTTATTTCTCTAGCTTAAAGGCCTGTTTTCGGTGGAAAACAGTGGAATTTATATGGTTTTTTATATATTTGAATGAGCTATGAAAGGAAAGGGCGGGCGGCTATATGACCTTGATGAGGGTTTTGATGATCTCGTAATATTCTTCCTTGCTCAGGGAATAGAGGGAATTCTTGCCGTCGCGTTCTACATTCACGACGTTCCTGTTCTTGAGGATGCGCAGGTGGTGGGAGGCGATGGCCTGTTCGATCCTGAGCTGCTCATAAATGCTGGTGACGGTCATCTGGCCGTTGTTGAAGAGCAGGTCGATAATGGCAATGCGGATGGGGTGGGCGATGGCCCGTAATGTTTCCGTGGAATCTTCTAAAAAATTAGCGTTGAAGTGTGTTTTCATTTTCCTGTGTTACATGGACGTATCACAACAAATATAAACATCTATTTTTATAAATAAGTCTATAAGAAAAGTAAAAGTTGCCACGACCGGGCATTTACCGTTATGGAGAATACCATTCCGCGCCGTATCTACGACTTTTTAAAGGAGTTTCCGCCCTTCAATATGCTGAGCCCGGAGCTGCTCATGCGAGTGTCGGAACGCATCCTGGTGCAGTATCGCCAGCCTGGCGAGGACATTTTCCGGCAGGGAGGCCCGCCGGGCGCCTATATATATATGGTGCGGGAGGGGGCGGTCCACCTGCTGCGCGAGCAGGAAGGGGCGCTCATCCTGGTGGAGCAGTGTGACGAGGGCGATGTTTTCGGGATCAGGCCTCTGCTGGCGAAGGAGAACTACGCCCTGACGGCCAGGGTGGCGGAGGAGTCGCTCATCTATGCCATCAATATGGAGGGCTTCCGGGAGGTGCTGGAGTCCAACCCCAGGATAGCCTTTTACCTGGCCAGCACCTTTGCAGCCGGCGTCGGCGAGAATTACCGGAAAGGCGCCAGGGCCCGCCTTTTTCCCGACCGGGAAGGGATGGCCGACACCGATTTTCCGCTGCTGGAGATACAGTCGCTGGAAAAGAGCAAGCCGCCGGTCACCTGCCTGCCGGACACCCTTATCCGGGCGGCGGCGGCCATCATGAGCGAACGGGAGGTGGGCTCCATAATCGTCGCCAGCGGCGGCGGCCATCCGATGGGCATCGTGACCGATAAAGACCTCCGCAGGAAAGTGGCCACGGGCAAGGCCGGCCTCGACAAGCCCGTCACGGAGATTATGTCCAGCCCGGTCATTACCATCGGGCCCAATATCACGGTGGCGGATGTGCAGATCGAAATGGTCAGGAACCGCATCAACCACCTCTGTATCACCGAAGACGGCACCGATGCCTCCCCCGTCATCGGGGTGATCTCCGAACACGACCTGATGGTGGCGCAGGGCAACAACCCGGCCCTGCTCATCCGGGAGGTCCGCCGCTGCCGCGACGGCAAAGATTTGCGCCATATCCGCGAGCGGGCCGAAGAGCTCCTGAAGAAGTACATCTACCAGGAAGTGGCTATAGCCTTCATCTCTACAGTAATGTCGGAGGTCAACGACGAACTCATCAGCCAGTCCGTCAGGCTCTGCCAGGCGGAACTGGATGCGGAAGGCCGCGAACGGCCCCGCGCCGGCTTCTGCTGGCTGGCCCTGGGCAGCGAGGGGCGGCAGGAACAACTGCTGCGCACCGACCAGGACAATGCCCTGCTTTTCGAAGATGTGCCGGAGGAGGAATACGGCCCCACCAAAGACTATTACCTCGAACTGGCCCGGCGGGTGTCCCGTATGCTCAACGAGATCGGCTTCGACTACTGCCCCGGCGACATGATGGCCAGCAACCCCAGCTGGTGCCTGTCACTGGAAGAATGGAAAGAACAGTTCGGCAGGTGGATACTGGAGCCTACCCCCAAGGCGGTGATGTACTGCACCATCTTTTTCGATTACCGGCCGGTATCCGGCAATAAAGAACTGGCCCTCGGCCTGACGGAACACATCTTCCGGATAATGGAAGGGCAGGCCCTCTTCCTCGGCCTGCTGGCCAGGGACGCCCTGCAGAACCCGCCCCCCCTGACCTTCTTCCGCAATTTCGTGGTGGAAAGCAGCGGCGAGCACAAGGACGAGTTCGACATCAAGGCCCGCGCCATGATGCCCCTGGCCGACGCCGCCCGCGTGCTCATCCTCAACGCCAGGGCCGGCAAGATCAACAATACCTTCCGGCGCTTTGAAAAACTGGCCGAGCTGGAACCCAACAATAAGGAACTGTACGAACAGGCGGCCGACGCCTACGAGATACTGATGCGCTACCGCGCCCTGCAGGGCCTGAAGAACAAAGACTCCGGGCGCTATTTCAACCCTTCGGAACTGTCAAAAATGGAAAGGGCCAACCTGCGCAACTGCTTCCAGCCTATCAAGGAGCTGCAGTCGTTGATGACGACGCGCTTTCAGCTGGGGTTTCTGGGGTAGGTATCGTTCGTTCTTGTCTTCAAATTTTTAGGTTTGAGCGCCATAAAAATACCTTATCCTCATTACCTTTTCTTTTTCAGGACGAGAACAAATAACAACCGCAACGAATCCATCTGCCGGCCTTTTTTCTTTAATTTGTACCGAACAACAGCCCTGACAATGAAATACTTCAACCCCGAGTTGGAAACCCTTCCGCTCGACAAGCTCCGGCGGCTTCAGGATGATCGCCTCCAAAAGCTTGTTGCCAGCCTCTATGCCAGCGTGCCATTTTATAAAGAACAGTGGGACGAGGCCGGCGTCCGCCCCGCCGATATCAGGGGGGTAGGGGATTTGCCCAGGCTGCCTTTCACCAAAAAGCATCATCTGAGAGATCATTACCCCTTTGGCCTTTTTGCCATACCGGTTTCGGATACCATCCGCCTGCATGCTTCCAGCGGTACGACCGGCAAGCCGACCGTGGTGGGCTATTCCCGCAAAGATATCGGCGCCTTCGCGGAAGTGGTGGCCCGCTCCCTGGTGGCCTCCGGCTGCCAGCCGGGCATGAAGCTGCAGAACGCCTATGGCTACGGCCTGTTCACCGGCGGCCTGGGCGCGCACTACGGCGGCGAGTTGCTGGGCATGACCGTCATCCCCGTCTCCGGAGGCATGACGGAGCGGCAGTTGCTTCTGTTGCAGGACTTCCGGCCGGAGGTGATCTGCTGTACGCCCTCCTACGCCCAGCGCCTGTCGGAAGAACTGGCGGCGCGGAGCATCAGCCCGGATAGCCTCAACGTACATACCGCCATCCTGGGGGCCGAACCCTGGACGGAGGCCATCCGCGCTCAGGTGGAAGCAGGTATGGGGGTGAAAGCCGTCAACATCTATGGCCTGAGCGAGATCATCGGCCCGGGCGTATCCAATGAAGACCATGAAGAACGCGGTACCGGCAGCTACATCTGGGAAGACCATTTCTTCCCGGAGGTGGTAGACAGAGATACCGGCGAGCCGCTGCCCGAAGGCGAGTACGGCGTGCTCGTTTTTACCACCCTCGCCAAGGAAGCCATGCCGCTGATGCGCTACTGGACCAACGACATCACCAATATCTACTACGATCATTCCGAAAAGCGCACCCACATCAAGATGGGCCCCATCCGCGGGCGGGCCGACGATATGCTCATCATCCGCGGCGTCAACCTTTTTCCTACCCAGGTGGAAGAGGCGATCAGAGATTTCGGCCAACTGCTGCCCAGCTACCAGCTCATCGTCAGCCGCGAAGGGGCGATGGACAGCCTGGCGGTGAAGGTGGAAGTGAAAGAAGAAGTGCTCAAAGCCCTGGGCCGCCCCAACCTGGAGCAAAAACCGGAGGCATTGCCCGACGCCCTGCGCCGCCTGCACGGCGCCCTGGGCAAAAAGATCAAGGAGAGCATCGGGCTGACCATGGCCATAATGCTGGCGGAGCCGGGGAGTATCCCGAGGAGCGAAGGAGGGAAGCTGAACCGGGTGCTGGATTTGAGGAGTCGTTGATTCATGGATCCTGGTGAAAGAACGGACTGCTGAAAAGTGTGCCGGAATTGGTTATATTTGGGCCTGAAACCCTTACTGAAAGAGAAGCGTTTAATTGACATGATGCCAACTTCGGGCCTCATACGCCCCATTCTGGAATCGCCCAACTTCCGCGCACTGCCGGACGAAATGGAAAACCTATGGGAGGAAGAGCAGCAAAAAAGGCAGGAATTCTACGGCCGCATCACACCGGAAGATAAGTGGGAGTTCATAAATGGAGAGATCATTATGCATTTTTTAACGAGAAGGACAACCTCGCCACATTGCGGGAGTTCCTAAAAGCATAGCATGCCCGCCAAATACGCCCACACCAATATCATCAGCGCCGACTGGCATACGCTAACCCGATTCTACATCGACGTTTTCGGCTGTGAACCCATACCGCCCGTCCGTAACCAGTCCGGAGAATGGCTCTCCCGTGGCGCCGGAGTGGAAGGCGCCGCCCTGCAGGGCATGCACCTGCGCCTGCCCGGCTATGGAGAGGAAGGCCCTACGCTGGAAATCTTTCAGTACGCCAGCATGAAAGAGAAGCCGGAGCCGGCGGCTAACCGCAAGGGCTTCGGCCATATTGCCTTTGAGGTGGAAAATGTGGCGGTTTGCCTGTCAAGGATCATCGCCCACGGTGGCAAGGCGATAGGGGAAGTGGTGACCAAAGAGGTGGAAGGCGTAGGGATCATTACTTTTGTCTATGCCGCCGATCCGGAAGGGAACCTTATCGAATTGCAACGCTGGGAGAAGTAAGCAGCGATTCTCGGTTTAGAATAATTTTTGGCCTTGGTTGATGTGCCGTTAGGCACAAAATGTTGGAAGAAATGGATTAGGAAGGGGCTTCCGTGCCGTAGGTACGGAATAGGAACCCAAAAACGCTGAAAACATTCCGTACCTACGGCACGGGCAATTCATCGGCGCCCAAATTTTCTACCGAAATCGCGTACCTAACGGCACGCTTTCTACATTAAGCCCTAAAGCGAGAATCGCTGAGAAGTAAGTCGTCAGTTGCGGGTTTTCCGTTATCTGTAACATCCGACGGGCAACCCACAACCAACAACTGAAATAATGTTCAAGGGACCTGTTAGTTCAGGACGCTCACAACGCTGTTGTCTACGCCGAACGGAGTAGAAACGTAGGCGTCGGCTTCCCAGTCGTTTTCCCAGGCCTGGCCGTCGATCAGGTAGCGGAACTGGTACTCTTTGCCGGTTTCCTCCTTGTTGGGGAAGGTTTAGAGCCGGGGGCAGCAAACACCTATTTAACCTATGG
>CAZAXA010000333.1:0-7111 GCA_964488965.1 uncultured Phaeodactylibacter sp.
AAAGGTGGGCTACCAGACCGGCCCCATCATCTGGGGCGAGCCGGGCACCAACGGGCAGCACGCTTTCTACCAGCTCATCCACCAGGGCACCAGGCTGATCCCCTGCGATTTTATCGCCCCGGCCATCAGCCACAACCCCATCGGCGACCACCACTCTAAACTGCTGTCCAACTTCTTCGCACAGACGGAGGCCCTGATGATGGGCAAAACGCCGGAAGAGGTGCGCGCCGAACTGGAAAAGGAGGGCAAAACAGCGGAGGAGGCCGAATTTCTCCTGCCCTTCAAAGCCTTCGAAGGCAACCGCCCCACCAATTCCATCCTGCTGCAGAAGCTCACCCCCCGCGCCCTCGGCAGCCTCATCGCCCTTTACGAACACAAGATCTTCGTGCAGGGCGTCATCTGGAATATCTTCAGCTTCGACCAGTGGGGCGTCGAGCTGGGCAAGCAGCTGGCCAAAAAGATCCTGCCGGAACTGGAAGGGGAGGAGAAGGTGGGTAATCACGATTCCTCCACCAACGGGCTCATCAATGCTTATAAGCAGATGAGGAAGGGGTGATCAGTTGGGAGTTTTTGAACTTTTCACGAGGGGGTGGCATAAAGGCTAAAAGGTGCTCAAAGATAGGACGCGCCTGCCTGCTTGCCAGTGGCTTCACTGGCAGGCAGGGACGACACGGATGACGCGAATTCCGCGGATAAGAGACAGCAAAAAACACGAAGGCCTGCTGGTTTGCCGGCCGGAATCCGCGTTATCCGCCTGATCCGTGCAAACTCGCGTTCCATTTTCTATTATGCCTGCTCCTCAGGTATAATATCCGCCCTTCCGGGAACCGGCTCCTGAAATTCTCCCAGGCCGGTTCCATCCACCCGGGCAGCGCTTCCGGGCCAGTCCTTTCCGGCTCGCATATTTTCCGGAAAGGCCCATCCCCATCGGGAGCAAAGGCAAAAATCTGCCGCTCCCCGGCGAGCAGGAAAGCCTCGTGGACGAGCAGCCCGCCGGCCCATTCATCCCCGGGTTCTGGCAGAAAAGGCCCCTGGAGCAGGGCTTCCCCTTTTTTTTCAGAATAGTGCAGGGCTGCCCATTCCCCGCCCTTTTTCAGCAGTTGGATTTCCATGACGGCGGGGTTTTCTGTTTTGCAGTAATTCAGGCTTAATCCCTCTGTACGCGCTGCTTCAATATATTGCAGGGCCAGTTCCCAGTCTTCCTCCGGGCGGAGCAGTTTCCAGTGGCCGTCGCGGCGGTGCCAGGTCAGCTGGCGTTTGGCGTAACGGCGGCTGTTGCGCCGGATCATAGCAATGGCTTCATCTTTGCCCGTAGCCCCGTCAAAGTGATCGAAAAGCTCCTGGTAGCCGACGGTTTGCAGGGCGGTGAGCCGGCGCTTGGGGTACAGGCGGCGGGCTTCCTCCTCCAAGCCGGCGGCCATCATTTGCTCCACCCGGCGGCCGATGCGACTGTACAGTTCCTGCCGCGGCCAATGGAGCTGCAGGTAAATGGGCGTGAAGGAGCGTGGTTTTTTGTTTTTCGTCCGGAAGCTGGAAAAGGGCCTGCCGCCGACACGGAACACGGCGATGGCCCGGAGGAGCCGACGGGGGTTCTGCTTGTCTACTTCCTGGTAATAGCCTGGGTCGATGCGGGATAACTCTTCCTGCAGGAATTCCAGCCCCTTAGCCCGGTATTCCTCCTCTACCGCCCGGCGTACTTCCGGCGGCACTTCGGGAAATTCATCCAGCCCTTCACAGAGCGCTTTGATGTACAGGCCGGCGCCGCCGGCCAGAACAACGACATCGTTTTGTTGGAACAGCTTTTCCAGCAGTTGCAGGGCGTCCCGTTCGAAATCGCCGACGCTGTATTCCTGTCCGATGCTGAGGCTGTCGATGAAGTAATGGGGCGCCTGCGCCCGTTCTTCCGCCGTGGGCTTTGCCGTGCCGATGTTCATCTCCCGGTAGAACTGCCGGCTGTCGGCCGAAATGATGGCCGTGCCGAAATGGCGGGCCAGGCGGATGGCAAAGGCCGTCTTGCCGCTGGCGGTCGGGCCGCCGATGACGATGAGGCGCTTATTATTGTTGGATTGTTTCACTGTTCCATTATTCCTTTCTTTCAAACCTCCGGCGCCTTCTTCATCCATGGCCGGGCCTCTTCCAGTTGGGCGGCCAGGCGGAAGAGGATATCCTCCCGCCCCACGTCGGCGGTGAACATGATGCCGACGGGCAGGCCCCCGGGCGTCCAGTGCAGGGGAACCGACATGGACGGCTGGCCGGTGATGTTGCCCGGCGCCGTGTAGGGGATGTAGGAGAAAATTTTTTCCGCCAGCGGCCCTACGCGGGCTTTGAGTACGCCTTCCAGGTTCAGGCTGGTGACCAGCCGCAGCAGGCGCTCTTCAGCTGCATCGGGTTGCAGGGCGCCGATGGGGAAGGGCGCCCGGGAGACGGTTGGCGTCAGGAGGATGTCGTATTGCTGGTGGAAAGCGCCCACGCGGCGGGCGATGTCGTTCCACTGGCGGCGGCGGAGGGCATAGTCTTTGGCGCTGAAACTCCGGCCCAGCATCACCATAGCCCAGGTAGCCCTCTCCACGTCGCCGGGGCGGGCGGGGCGGCCGAGGCGCCCGCCCAGGATTTCTATATCGGCGGCGGCCTCGCCGCAGACCATAGTGAGGAAAACCTCGGTGAGGTCTTCCTTCCGGTAGGGCAGAGGGGCTATTTCCACCTGATGGCCCAGCGATTCCAGTAATTTTGCTGTTTTCTCCACGGCGAGGGTGCATTCTGCATCTACCTCCTGTCCGAGGGTATGGGCCGTGCTCATCCCGATGCGGAGTTTTCCGGGAGCTTCCTTGATCGTTTCCAGGTAAGGTTTTTCCGGCGGTTTGATGACGAAGGGGTCGCCGGGCGCCGGCCCCTGGGTGGCGTCCAGCAGGGCGGCGCTGTCGCGCACCGAGCGGCTCACGCAGTGTTCCATAACGGCGCCGCTCCAGCCTTCGCCGTTCTGCGGCCCCAGGCTGATGCGCCCGCGGCTGGGCTTCAGGCCGAACAGGCCGCAGCAGGAGGCCGGGATGCGGATGGAGCCTCCGCCGTCGCTGGCGCTGGCCAGGGGGGTAATGCCGGCGGCCACTGCGGCTGCGGAGCCCCCGCTCGACCCTCCTGCCGTATAGCCGATATCCCAGGGGTTGCGGGTAGGGCCGAATTCGCTGGGTTCGGTATAGGGCGTCAGGCCCAACTCTGGGGTGTTGGTCTTGCCGAGGAAAGCCAGCCCGGCCCGGCGGTAGCGCTCAACGGCATAGCAGTCTTCTGTGGAAACGTAATCCCGGTAACCCCGGCAGCCGGAAGACCGGGCTGTGCCGGCAATTTCGAGCCCGAGGTCTTTCACCAGGAAGGGAACGCCGGCAAACGGGCTCTCGGGATCGGCCTTTTCCGCCATTTCTCTTGCCATGTCGTAAAGCGGGTGTACGATGGCGTTGATGATGGGGTTGACGCTCTCCGCCCGGGTGATGGCGATCTCCACTAGTTCGGCAGCTTTTATCTGTTTTTGTTTCACCAGGGCAGCCAGTCCCAGGGCATCGTATTTGCGGTATTCTTCAAAAGTCATAGATTGTGGGTTTACCAGGGGTTGAAGTTAATAATTATTGATGCGAATACAGGGTTAATTCTAATTTGGGGCCTAAAACCTTTGAGGTTTCCGAAACCTCAAAGGTTTTTAAAAAGGTAAAAATAATCCATTGCCATGACCGAATTGATACAACAGGCTTATGAGCCTGATGCTTTCCGCCGGGCCTGCCATGAGCTGGCCGACCTGCTGGCCGATCACCTGCTGGCCGTCCGGCAGAATGAAGGGGAGCCCGCCATTCCCTTCGCTTCTCCGGAGGAGGAGTATGCCTTCTGGCAGCATGATTATAAGGAAAACCGGGGAGGCTCCCCCACGGAGCTTTTCAAGGCGGTATTGGAACACTCCATCCGTGTGCAGCACCCCCGCTACATGGGCCATCAGATCAGCCCGCCGGCCCCTGTGGCGGCCCTGGCAGGCCTGGTGGACGGCCTGCTCAACAACGGCATGGGCGTTTACGAGATGGGCGCCGCCGGCACTTCCATCGAACGGCTGGTGATAAATATCGTGGCCCGGCAGATGGGTTTTGACGAAAATGCCGACGGCGTTCTCACCTCCGGCGGCACCCTGGCCAACCTTACCGCCTTACTTGCGGCGCGCAGCCTGAAGGCGCCTTCCCCGGTATGGCAGGAGGGCCATGGGGAAAGGCTGGCTTTGCTGGTCTCCGAAGAGGCGCATTACTGCGTCGACCGCGCCGTCCGCATCATGGGCTGGGGAGAAGGAGGGATCATCAAAGTGCCTGCGGATGAGCGGTACCGTATGCGGGCGGGCCTGCTGGAAGAATATTTTCAGAAAGCACGGGAGGAAGGCAAAACGGTGATCGCCGTGGTGGGCAGCGCCTGTTCCACCGCCACCGGTTCTTTCGACCCCCTGGAAGCCATCGCCGGTTTTTGCGAAAAGCACGGCCTGTGGTTCCACATTGACGGCGCTCACGGCGGGGCCTTGTGCTTTTCCGAAAAACACCGCTCCCTCCTCGCCGGCATCGAACGGGCGGATTCAGTGGTTATGGATTTTCACAAGATGCTGCTGACGCCCGCCGTGGCGACCGCCCTGATCTTCCGCAACGGCAGGCACGGTTTTCGCACCTTCAGCCAGAAGGCGCAGTACCTCTGGGAAAGCGAGGCCGGCGAGGAATGGCACAACCTGGCCAGGCGCACCTTCGAATGCACCAAGCTGATGATGGGCCTGAAAGCCTATACCTTGCTGCGCACCTATGGCCCGGAACTGTGGGAGCAGTATCTGGAGCGGGTGATGGAACTGGGGCGGCAATTTGCGGCCCTGGTGCGGGAAGGGGAGGGATTCGAACTGGCCGTTGAGCCGCAATGCAATATCGTTTGTTTCCGCTATCATCCGCCGGGGGTGGAAGGCGATGCCCTCAATGCCCTTAACGAGGCCGTCAGGCAGGCCCTGCTGGAGGAGGGGCGGTTTTACATCGTCAAGACCAGCCTGCGGGGCGCCACCTATCTGCGGGTAACGCTGAGCAATCCTTTTACCACGGAAAGAGATATCCGGGAGTTGCTGGCCGCTATTGCCGCTATGGCGGTATTCAGGACGGCCCGCTATACTTCGCTGCAATAGGTTTTATGCATTTGTGGCTGGCCTTTTAGGAGATTAAGGGACGAGGAGAGCAAATGCACAAAACCTGTTGCCCTTAGTTGTGAAGGCCCTGTTAAAAATGGGCGGCGTTCTGTAATATCCTATAGTTTTGGCGTATTAATCAAACCACATAAATCCTGCCTTCAATGAAAGCTTCATTAATTGCATTGTTCTCGTTTGTTTTTATGCAGGCGGCAAATGCCCAGGAAAGTAAGGTCTCCATGGACAAGCTTGAAAAAGAAGTATCCAGCTTTTCTCCAACCCGCTATTATTCCAAAGGCAAGCCTTTTTCCGGCATCGCCGGTGAATATTATCCGAAAGAGGATATTACGATGGATTACCACATCGAAGACGGCTGGCTGGTGAAACAGCTGGGCTGGAAGGATAACGGCGCAAAAGAGTGGGAATTGCACTATCGAAAGGGCTTGCTTCATGGCAAGGTTGTCGGATATTACGGCAACGGGCAGAAATACATTGAAGAAACATACGTGGAAGGGCGCCTTCATGGCAGGCAGTATGGCTGGTACTCAGATGGCAGCCTTCGCCAGGAAACGGAATATGCCAATGGCGCCGAGGTGATGCGCTTTGAATTCCCGGCGCCGGCAGGGGTGTTGAAGTTTCCCCGGCTGCCTGGTTGTTGAGCTTTTCCCCTTCGGCAGGCTACGGCGCAACGCTTTTCCAGGTGAACTTCTCCGTTGTCGTACACCAGGATGAAATGTTCCTTCTCCTGAAATATATACATTTATCCAGTCGTTTTTTTCAGGTTCAGCGATAAGAGGCCGCTGTCAAAAACAGTACTTAATATGTCTCCACTCGTTCACCGCCTGTACATTACCACTTTGGTGTGTAGTGTTGCATTTACCGTCATTTTCCTTGCTTACAAGGGGATGCCCTATTATTCCACCAGCTTTGAAGAACGGTTTTATCATCCTGCCCATGATTATTTCAAACCGAGCGGCTTGTTCGGACATGGGTTGGGGATTATCGGGACGCTTCTGATCCTGGCCGGCGTAACGTCCTACATTGCCCGGAAAAGATATGGGTTCCTGTCGCGGTTCGGCCGGTTGAAGTACTGGCTGGAGTTTCATATTTTCCTGTGCAGCCTTGGGCCGGTGATGATCCTTTTTCACACGGCCTTTAAGTTTGGCGGCATTGTGTCGATCGCCTTCTGGAGTATGGTGGCCGTGGTGATCAGCGGTGTGATCGGCCGGTATATTTACATTCAGATACCGAGGACGATCGAGGGGCGGGCGATGAGCCTGAGCGAGGTCAGGGAGATGAAAACCAACCTGGGAGATGTTCTGAGAAACGACTACCGGCTGAATGAGGGCAGTTTAGCCGCTATAAGGGAATCTGCCCGGGCCCGGCCCCAGGAGGCAGGCGGCAACTTGCTGGCCGGGGCGGCCCGGAAATATTTTGAGGATAAAAGAACGATAAAAAGCATAAAAAAGAACCTCCGGCAAAATAACCTGCCCCCAAAAGATGTTCGCAAAGTAGCGCGCCTGGTCAGAAGCGAAATAGCTCTCAATAATCGCATTGAACGCCTGCAGGCCATGCAGAATTTGTTCAGGTACTGGCATGTGGCCCATTTGCCGTTTGCAGTTATTATGCTGGTCATTGTTTTAGTTCACGTAGGCCTGACGCTCGCCCTGGGCTATAAGTGGGTCTTTTGAAGCGCTTTCAGGTTTAACAATCGGGCATCATGATATTTGAAGAGGCCATCATTTATTTCGTTGCTTTTCTGATTTGCGGCGTTGTCGTCTTTATTTACCTGAAAAAGCTCAAAAAGGAATCGCAGCAAGTCGAAGCCAAGATAGAACTCGCCAGGCAGGATGGGCTGCATGAACCTGTTTCGCTGCATCCGGTTATCGACCTGAGTACCTGCATCAAGAGCGGGGCCTGCGTGGCCGCCTGTCCGGAAAA
>CAZAXA010000334.1:0-7107 GCA_964488965.1 uncultured Phaeodactylibacter sp.
ACATGATCTTGGTTTTTTCTGATTTCGCATTTATTCAGAGCCTATGACGGGAAGAGCAGGATGAGGGGTTACAAAACAGGAGCTTTTTTTTCCCTTTCAGGAAATACCCGTTCTGAAGAGCCGCCTTCATTTTGGCAAACGCCTTCAACCGGGGTTGTGCAAGAAGGTGTTGAATTCGCTTCTGATATGAACAGCATTTCGTAAATTGAGCAAAATAAATGTAACCTGTTCTCGTCAGAGCTCGTCCCAGGCATAGGATTTTGGCGGTAAGGCGGCCTGTAAAAGGCGCCGCCGCAAAAGCCTGAAAAGTAAGGAAACATCAAATGGATGAAGACATCAAACTGGTAGAATCCTGCCTCAATGGCAGCCGCCCTGCTTTCCAGCAGTTGGTGGAGCGCTATCAGGATTACGTTTTCACCATTGCGATGCGGGTGCTCCGGTCCAGAGAAGATGCCGAAGAAGCTGCGCAGGATACTTTCCTGAAAGCTTACCAGGCCCTGGGCGCCTTTGAGGGGAAATCCAAATTCAGCACCTGGCTATACACCATCGCTTACCGCACGGCGGTAGACCGGGCGCGGCGCAAACAGTTGCACGTGTCCTCGATCGATGATGACGAGGCCTTCATCCAGGTAGCGGGCCCCGACAGTGGCGACAGCCCGGCAGCGGAGCTTTATCAGCAGGACCTGAGCAGCCAGCTCCAGGCAGCCATCAGCCGCCTGAAACCGGTGGATGCGGCATTGATCACTTTATTCTACCTGCACGAAAAGCCGGTAAAGGAAGCGGCTGATATTCTGGGGCTGAGCCTTACCAACGCCAAGACCAAACTACACCGCCTCCGGGAGGCGCTTAAAGAAGAATTATCTGATCAATTGGAAACAGAAATCCAGGATTTGTTATGAGCCACAGCGAATTACTCTGGAAATATATCGAGGGTAGTTGCTCTCCTGAAGAACAAGCCCGGGCAGAACGCCTGCTGGCAGAAGACCCTCAGTTCAGAAAGGAATGGGCGCTCCGTTCCAGGCTGCACCAGGGCCTGAAAGAACAGGAACTGGAGCAGCCTTCCCTGCGCTTTACCCGCAACGTCATGGACCTGCTGCCCAGGCTCTACGGAAAACGCGAGGCCCCTCCCCTGATCAGCCCGCTTTGGCAAAAAGTGATGGGCGGCCTCGCCGGGGTTTTCCTGCTGGCTTACTTTGCCCTGGCATTCGTCACCGCCGAACTCAGCAGCCCGGACAGCATGAGCCAGAACCCGGTAGTCGAAGGCTTCGTCAATACCATCACCAGCCTGCCCATGCAGGCCATGAACATCATTTTCGCTCTGGCCGGCGGCTATATATTACTTACTATGGCCGATCAGAAGCTCAAGAAGCTGTTCAGCCATAAACAGATGTAGTTTAGCTGGTAAAAAGCAACCGTTCTCCTTTTTTATCTTCGAAGAAACGCCCATCCCGGTAGGCCAGATGGCCGCTGACGACAGTGGCCTTTACCCTGCCACGGAAGGCCTGCCCTTCAAAGGGCGACCATCCGCATTTGTAATATATGTTGTCTTTGGCCACCTGCCATCGCTCGTCCACATCAACCAGAGCCAGGTCTGCCCGGTAGCCCTCTTCTATAAAACCCCTTTTTTCGACCCGAAAGCAAACGGCCGGAGCGTGGCACATCTTCTCTACGATGCGCTCCAGGCTGATCCTGCCCTGATGGTAAAACTCCAGCATGACATTGAGGGAATGCTGCACCAGAGGCAGCCCGGAAGGCGCATAAAAATAGGAATGCTGCTTTTCCTCCCAGGTATGGGGAGCGTGGTCGGTAGCGATGACGTCAAGCCGGTTGTCCAGCAGAGCAGGAAAGAGCGCCTGCTGGTGCTCTGCCGATTTGATCGCCGGGTTGCATTTGATCCGGGCGCCGAGGGTTTCGTAATCGCCGCTGTTGAAATGCAGGTGGTGCACGCAAACCTCGGCAGTGATGCGTTTTTGCTCCAGCGGAATGTCATTGCGGAAGAGATCCAGTTCTTTGGCAGTCGATATATGCAGAACATGGAGGCGGGTGTCGTGTCTCCGGGCCAGCTCCACGGCCAGGGAGGAGGACTTGTAACAGCCTTCCACGCTCCGGATGTCCGGATGGAACCGCAGCGGCACTTCTTCTCCGTACTTTGACCGATAGGCCTGTTCATTGGCCCGGATGGCAGGCTCGTCTTCGCAATGGGTGGCAATGAGCATAGGCGCTCTGGAAAACAAGCCTTCCAGCGTCTTCTCGTCATCGACCAGCATATTGCCGGTGCTGGAGCCCATAAAAACCTTGATGCCGCAAACCGTCCGGGGATCGGTCTTCAGCACCTCTTCCAGGTTATCGTTGGAAGCGCCCATGAAGAAAGAGTAATTGGCCAGGGAGTCTCCAGCCGCGATATCATATTTCTGCTGCAGCAATTCCTGGGTCAGTGCCGGCGGTTTGGTATTGGGCATTTCCATAAAGGAAGTGACGCCGCCGGCAACCGCCGCCCGGGATTCCGTATAAATACTGGCTTTATGCGTAAGCCCGGGTTCCCTGAAGTGAACCTGGTCGTCGATGATGCCGGGAATGAGATGCCTGCCTTCGGCATTGACTTCTACATCTGCCCGGATGTCAATGGCCGGCCCGATGCGGTGGATCAGCCCGCCTTTCACCAGCACATCACCCTCCGTAATAGCCCCCCGGTTGACGATCCGGGCTCCTTTTATGAGGATACTTTTCATGATCAGCATGTTTGATGGAACGTGAAAATAGAAAGGCAGCACATATTTTCATAGCTTTGCGGGCGCTATCAAACTAAGACTAACGCATGAAGGCCACTGCATCGCCACTACATCCTGATTTCAAACTCGGTGTCCTGGGAGGCGGCCAGCTGGGCAAAATGCTCGCCCTGGCCGCCGGCAACTGGCACCTGCCACTCTATGTGCTGGACAGCAGCCGCGCTTTCCCGGCGGCCCGGGCGACGCCTTTTTTCACCGAAGGCGATTTCAACGATTTCGACGACGTGTACCGCTTCGGCAAACAGCTCGATGTCCTGACCATCGAGATCGAGCACGTCAATACCGAAGCCCTGCATCAACTGGAAAAGGAAGGGCTCGCCATCCACCCCTCCCCCTCCAGGCTGGATATCATAAAAGATAAGGGGGCTCAGAAACTATTCTACCGGGAAAAAGGTATTCCTGCCGCTCCTTTCCAGCTTTTTAACGATGAGCAGGCAGTGAAAGCGGCCCTACGGACGGGAGCCCTCCGCTATCCGTTCGTCCAGAAAACGCGCACGGCAGGCTACGACGGCCGGGGCGTCAGCGTCATCGAAAATGAAGAAAGCCTCGGCAAGCTGCTGCCCGGCGCCTGCCTGGCCGAAGAGCAGGTAGAAATAGATAAGGAACTGGCAGTTATCGTCGCCCGCAATGCCAGAGGGGAGGCCAGGGCCTTCCCGGCAGTAGAAATGGAGTTCAACCCGGAGGCCAATCTGGTGGAATTCCTCTTTTGCCCGGCGGCCATCTCTCCGGAACTGGAGGCAAAGGCCGAAGCCCTGGCCACGGAGGCCGCCATAGCCTACGGCATTTGCGGCCTGCTGGCCGTAGAGATCTTTCTCGATAAAAAAGGCCAACTGCTGGTCAACGAGGTGGCGCCCCGCCCCCACAACAGCGGCCACCACACCATTGACAGCTGCTATACTTCACAGTTTGAACAGCACCTGCGCGCCGTGCTTAACTTCCCGCTGGGCAGCACCCGGATGAAAGCGCCCTCGGTCATGGTAAACCTGCTGGGCGCCGAAGGGCATGAAGGGCCTGCCCTCTACCAGGGGCTGGAGGAATGCCTGGCCATCGAAGGCGTACACATTCACCTCTATGGGAAGGCCATCACCAAACCCTTCCGGAAAATGGGGCATGTTACGATCGTGGATGAAAGCCTGGATAATGCCAAAATGAAGGCCCGGAGGGTGAAGGAGTTGCTGAAAGTGGAGAGCAGGCAGAGTTGATTACTGGCATGATAATCAATCCAACATCACCCATTCCACTTATCCATACTGACCATGGCCTCAGGATAATCATCCCCGATGCGGATGTGGAGAGCTTCCTGCTCAGAAGAAGAAAGCTGGCCGGGCTGGTGGACTTTCTCCGGGGGCAGGCCTTTCAGTTCCGGAAGCCATAATTTCACATACTCCCCTTTGGGGTCATAGGTTTTCGCCTGGGCGAAGATGTTGAGGTTGCGGTGTTCCCGTGGGGCGCTGCCCACCCCTGCCACATAGCTCCAGTTGCCCCAGTTGCTGGCTGCATCGTAATCGACCAGTATGGATTCGAAATACTCCGCGCCCATTTGCCAGTTCACTTCCAGGCCATGGGCCAGGAAACTGGCGACATTCTGCCTTCCCCGGCTTGACATATAACCGCTATGTTTGATCTCCCGCATGTTGGCGTCGATGAAGGGGATGCCCGTACGGCCGTCTATCCATTGCTGCAGGAGGCTGTGGTCGTCCTGCCAGCGAGGGTTGGGATAGCCCTGCGGGCCGCCCTTGAGAAATATCCGGCTGCAGTACTTCTTGGCCATGAAGCGGAAAAAGTCCCTGAGCATGAGGTAGAAAAAGAGCTCGTAGGTCGATTTGTTCTTCCCATAGGTCTCCTCATATTTCCGCAACTCGTAGTAAACCATCTTGGGCGACAGGCAGCCCTGCGCCAGCCAGGGGGACAGCTTGGTGGAATAGTCCTCTCCAATGAGGCCGTCCCGCGTTTCTTTAAAATCGTCGATCAGCCCTTCTTCCCAGAAGTAGTAGCTCAGGCGCTTGAGGCCTTCTGATTCCCCTCCCCGGAAAACGGCGGCTGCTCTGGGGTCCGGCTCGAAAGGCTCATGCCCCAGCCTGCCGAGATCGGGAATCTCACCAGGATCCAGCATGACGGTAATAGGCGGCAACTCTTCGGGAGTCGGCAGAGGGGCCCGCACCGGCACGTAACGTTCCACTTCCTTCCTGAACTGCGTAAAAGTGTCGGGCGTATGCTGTATGGGAAAGGGGAGGTCGGAGGTATAGTAGAGCAGTTTGCCCCGGGAGTACCGCATCTCCTGCCCTATCGACCAGAGCTTCTTCTCCAGGGCGTCCTGCACCTTGACTTCCTCCTCGGTCCGCTCCCGGTTGCAGAACACCCAGCTGGAACGCGCTTTCTTGGCGATCTCGAAGACTTCCTCCTCCGGCCTGCCCACCCGGACGATGAGGTCGCTCCCCCGCTCGCGCAGCGACCGGCGGAGTTCCTGTACACTTTCAATGATAAATCTGGCGCGGTACCGGCCGGTCTTTGGGAAACCGAACTGCGTGGTCTGCCCCAGGAAAGTCCGCTCGTCAAAAACATAAACAGGCACTACTTCGTCTGCATAATCCAAAGCTTCTTTCAGGGCTTCATTATCGTGAAGCCGAAGGTCTAGCCGAAACCATACTACAGCGCGCCTGTGGTACATATCGTTGCATTTTTTTGTACTGGGGGTTATGGGGCAAAGTGAAATTTTAAATTTTCAATAATTTCTGAAAGAAAACAAGAGAACGGGCATTTGGTTGTGAGGTTTATACAAAAAGGGAGTGTTAAAAACAGGCTCTTTCTCTATATTGAACTATTCTATCCGCCTTCACGTTTGACAAACGTAACTAAAAAGAATATGGATCTCAAAGCATTAGAGAAAGAATTGCGTTTCAGGGCGTCGAGGAGTTCGGGCAGCGGAGGCCAGCACGTCAACAAGGTAGAGACCAAAGTAGAACTGCTCTTTGACGTGGACAATTCCCGCGCCTTATCCGAAGCTGAAAAAAAGCGGATACGGGAAGAACTGGCCGGGCGGATCAACAAGGAAGGCCTTTTGATCGTAACTGCCGGCAACCTTCGTTCCCAGATCCTGAACAGAAGCGCTGCGCTGCGAAAATTTGAGCGCCTGGTCACTGACGCATTGCGGCCCCGAAAAAAGCGAAAACCCGTCGGCACTCTGGCGGCCCATCCGGAAAAACGGCTGCTGGAAAAGAAAAAGCGCTCAGAAAAAAAAGCATGGCGCAGCAAGGCCATCCCTAAAAAAGGCGGTGGCCTTCATTTTTCCGGGCCTTTTTTGGCAAAAGGGCAAGGATAGTTTATTTTCACCTTCCTGTCCAAAACGAAGCCATAGGCGCAATAATATACAGGATATGAGATGGTTCCTGATAATAACAATACTGGCATTTCTCCTCCCCAGTTGCCAGCCGCCGGAAAAGAAACTGCCCATCCTGAGCAAGGGCAAGGAAATAGATGGAAAGATGATGTACGATCAAATCCCGGATTTTGCCTTCATCGGGCAGGACAGCAACCTGGTCACCAACGCCACTTTTGCCGGCAAAGCCTACGTGGCAGATTTTTTCTTCACCTCCTGCCCCACCATCTGCCCCATCATGGCCCGGAATATGCTCCGGATTTACGAACGATTTCAGGACAGCGCCGAACTGCTGCTCCTCTCTCATACCATCGACCCGAAGCGGGACTCCGTCGGGCGGCTGGAGCAGTATGCCCGCAACCTGGGCGTGAATTCTGACAAGTGGTTCTTCGTAACCGGAAACAAGGATGATCTCTACGGCATAGCCGACGATTACTTTAACCTGGTGATCGAAGACCCCACGCTGCCGGACGGTTTCGATCACAGCGGCCGCTTCATACTGGTAGACCCTCAACGCTACATCCGTGCCTACTGCCAGGGGACGGACAGCCTGGAGGTAGAAAAATTCATAAAAGACATTGAAATGCTGCTCGATGAAATTTAAGATTCTGCTCCTCCTTTTTTCTGTATGCTTCGCTGTCCTGAGCTGCGAACGCAAGCCCTACCGGCAGGGGGAGATCCTCTACCAGAATTTCTGCGCCAATTGCCACATGGACGACGGCAGCGGCCTGGCCGGCAATATCCCTCCCCTGGCAGGGGCCGATTTCGTGCGCCAGAACCAGGATCAAATGGCCTGCATTATTCGTTACGGGCTGGAGGGCGGCGTGGTAGTCAACGGCATCGCCTACCAGAACCCCATGGCCGGCATCCCTCAGCTGAGCGAGTTTGAGATCGCCAATATCATCAACTACATCAACCAGGCCTGGGGCAATGATTACGGCTATC
>CAZAXA010000335.1:0-7074 GCA_964488965.1 uncultured Phaeodactylibacter sp.
CTGCCCGCCAGGGAACCGGAAGACGCCGTCAGGGCAGCCGGCGCGCCGGCAAAACGGGCGAGCCAGTCTTCCGCCTCCTCAAAAACGGCAAAGCGGATATTGCCCAGGCGGGATCCTCCGAAATTGGCGCCGTAACGGGCCAGCCCCTCCCGCAGCAGTTCCTGAAAGGCCTCATTGCGCGACATGCCCAGGTAGGAAGTGCCGGAGAAGTAAAGGAACTCCCTGCCGCCCAGGGAAATGCTCCGCCCGGGCAGCGCATCCAGGATGATGTTGTTGCCTTCCATACCAGGGGCTTAAGCTTTCAGGCCTGCTCCGGTGCCATTCAGGCCGGGGAATCGGGCGTGGCCATTCACGAGTTCTACTCCCGTCGCCGGGTCGTTGCTCAGCAGCAGGGCGCCGTCCATATCTACATAATCCAGCAGGGGCAACAACTGCGCAATAGCGGAAATGCCGACGGAAGATTCCGTCATGCAGCCCACCATCACTTTGAAGCCCAGCCGGCGGGCGTGTTCCACCATACGGCGGGCGGGAGTCAGGCCGCCGCACTTCATCAGTTTGATGTTGATGCCGTGGAAGAACCCGTAGCAATACGCCACATCGGCCTCAATATGACAGCTTTCATCGGCGATCACCGGCAGTACGCTCTCTCTGTGCACGCGCTTCATGCCTTCCCAGTCGCCTGCCTTCAGGGGCTGCTCGATGAACTCGACGCCCAGTTCCTTCAGCCGGGGGGCATTGGCGATGGTTTGTTCGGACGTCCAGGCCGTGTTGGCGTCTACGCGGAAAGTGGCGTCCGTATGCTTTCGCAGGGCTTCGATAATCTCGATGTCGTGGTCCGTACCCAGTTTGACCTTGTAGATCGGCCAGGGTTGTTCCTGCATTTTTTCCACCATTTTCTCGATGCTGGCCATCCCTATGGTAAAGTTCGACATCGGCATATTCGCCAGCTTCAGGCCCCAAAGCTCATAAACGGGCTTGCCCTGCAGCTTGCCGTAGAGGTCGTGGGCGGCCTGGTCCAGCGCACAAAGCACGAAGGGATTATCGGAAAGGTGGGTATGCATGCTTTCCCAGAATTCCTCCGGCTTGCGCAGGGGAGTATTTTCAATGACCGGCCTGAGCTGCTCCAGGGTTTTCACCATGCCTTCCAGAGTTACTCCGTAGTAGCGGGTCTCCGTAGCCTCCCCGAATCCGGAATGGCCGTCTTGTTTCAGCTCTACGATAAGGCTGGGCATTACATCCCGCGACTCATGGGAGATAGAAAAAGTGTGCTTCAGCTGCAGTTGGTAGGTATGGATCCTTAGTTGCATTTTTTTGATTCAAATTTTTTTTTACTCAAAAAGGTGATATTCCCCTGGAAAATGCTCTACCCCATGCCGGCAAAGGTTACTAAAGATATACTTTGGAAAGGAATTATCGAGGATTGTTTCGAGGACTTCTTCCGTTTTTTATGCCTCGACTGGATCGAGGAAATGGATTTCCTTCATTAAACTATTTCTGTCCAGGCACTTACCAGTATACCCCTACACGTAAATCATCTTCCCCGCCATACCCCCATCGATTTTTTTGATGGATGAGGATTTTTGAAAAGGGGCCGGGTTTTCAAAACCGGGTCTTTTTATTAGTTTTGCGGGAAATGTAAAAACAATGGAGACTACAAGTACAAGCAAGAATTCCAAAGCCGTGGACTGGTTACTGTTCCTGGTGTTCTTCGCCCTCTTTGTCCTGATGCTGATGTTCGCCGATGAATGGTTCTGGGTGCCGATGCCGTTCATGCTGACTTATCTGGTCAAGGCGCTGGACTCGATGTAGGCGCGTTCTCTGTTGTTTGTTGCCGGAAACCGGCAACTGACAACAACCAACCGATAACATTCTTCCTCACCTCAGCCCCGCCGCCGCCGCTTCGTCCACGAACCAGTGCAGTTCGCCGTGGGCGGGTTCGATATGGGCAGCCGGGTATTGCTGGCTGCCTTCCTCTCCTTTGATGATCTGTCCAAGCTTTTCGGCTTTTCCTGTTCCGGTTACGAGGAAGGCAATTTCAGCAGCATTGTTGATCACCCTGCCGCTCAGCGTAACCCGCTGCTGGCCGCTCTGCGGATGGCGGGCCACTCCGCAGATGGCCTCTGTGGACAACAACTCCATCTGATGCGGGAAAATGGAGGCAGTGTGGCCGTCGTCCCCCATTCCCAGCATGATCATATCAAAGCGGGGCAGCCCGTCCTGAGAAGGCGCCGCCCGGAGGATTTCTTCTGCATAACGGCGGGCCTCCGCTTCCGGCTCCGCTTCCCCCCGGATGCGGTGAATGTTTTCCTGCGGCAGGCCCAGCTCAGATAAAAAAAGCCCATTGGCCGTGCGGAAGTTGCTCTCCTCGTCACCGGGAGGCACGCAACGTTCATCACCCCAGAAGAAATGCACTTTTCGCCAGTTGACGCTTTCGCGGTATTGTCCTGCCCAGAGCCGAAAGAGCATTTGGGGTGTGCTTCCTCCCGACAGGGCCAAGGCGATGGCCGGCTTATCCGCTGCCCACAGGGCGAAGTAGTGGGCGAAATCTTCAGCCACTTTCTCCGGCGTGGCCGCAATATGAATCTGTATGGACATCTTTGTTGATTTGTTGCCCGCATTCACGGAAGTACAACAAGGTTAATTTTAGCCCCTATGGCCAATTGGCTGCCTCGCCAACCCCAGACACGCAAACACATCCCCCCCTACAGCAAGCTATAATTATCAGAATCCGTCAGGTTCTTGCAGGGGTTGCGCCAGCTGACATTATCGCCGTCGATCAGCTTGTTGGCTACTTCAGGGCCCCAGGTGCCGGCGGGATAGCCGTACAGCTTTATGTTCGGCTGGTTTTTCCAGGCGTTCAGAATGGGGTCCACGAATTTCCAGGCCGCCTCCACCGCGTCGCCGCGGGCGTAGAGGGTGGCGTCGCCTTTCATGACATCGAGGAGGAGCCTTTCATAAGCTTCCGGCACACTGGCGTTCGTCAGGTCGGAATAGTGGAAATCCATATCCACGTTTTTCACCTTAAAGCCCGCGCCCGGCACTTTCATGCCGAATTTGAGCAGCAGGCCCTCATCCGGCTGAATGCGTATGATAAGCTGGTTGTTCATGTTCATCAGGTCCAGCTCGTTGCGGAACAGGTGGTGGGGGGGCGACTTGAAGTAAACGACGATCTCCGACACCTTGGTGGGCATCCGCTTGCCGGTGCGGATATAGAAAGGCACATCCGCCCAGCGCCAGTTGTCGATGAAAAATTTCAGGGCCACGTAAGTCTCCGTCGTGGAATCCTTGCTGACGCCTTCCTCCTGCCGGTAGCCCGGCGCCTGCCGCCCCTGTATCGAAGCCGCAATGTACTGGCCGCGGACCACAAATTTCTCTACTTCCGATTCCCCGATGGGGCGCATGGACTGAAACAGTTTCAGCTTTTCGTTGCGGATGGAGACGGCGTCCGCCGTTGTCGGCGGCTCCATGGCGACGTGGGCCACGAGCTGCAGCAGGTGGTTCTGCACCATATCGCGCAGCGCGCCCGACTGGTCATAATAGCCGCCGCGTTTTTCCACGCCAATATCTTCGGATGCCGTAATCTCGATGTGATGGATGTAATTGCGGTTCCAGAGGGGTTCGAAGATGCCGTTGGCGAAACGGGTCACCAGCAGGTTCTGAACCGTCTCTTTGCCGAGGTAATGATCGATGCGGTAAATCTGCTCTTCCTTAAAGTGCTGCTGTAGCTGCCGGTTGAGTTCCAGCGCCGAAGAACGGTCATAACCAAAAGGCTTTTCAATGATGAGGCGCTTCCAGCCGCCGCTGTTGTTCAGGCCCTCGGCCGCCAGGCAGGCCGGAATCCTGGGATACATACTGGGAGGTACGGAGAGGTAAAAGATGTAATTACCTCCCGTTTTGCTGTTCTCGTCGATCCCGGTGAGGCGTTGGCGCACCTTTGAATACTCTTCCTGTTTGAGGGTGTCGATGGCCTCATAGTGCAGCATTTGAGCAAAACCGTCTTCCTTGCCGCCATTGATGTGGGCGTTTTCCCAGAAAACCTCCCTGCGAAAATCCTCATCCGACAGGCTGGTCCGGCTGACACCCAGCACGGCGAATTTTTCTGGCAGGAATTTGCCTTTATACAATTCGTAAAGAGCGGGGATCAGCTTGCGCTGCGTCAGGTCGCCGGAGGCGCCGAAGATAACAAAAATCTGTGGGTCCATGATGTATTGGATGATTAGCCCGGAAGGGGAGCCTGCTCCCGTTTCCGGTTGGGTTGACCAGTTGTAAGTTGCCGGTTTCTCCTTACCTTGTGTGCAGAGGAGGCGGCTAAACGGATAATTCCCGGGATATGAACAACCCGGCCTCGGGAACATCTGTTAAGATAAAGGTTTGCGGGGCGAACAAAGTTTTTTCAAAATACCACTAATTGTGATGAAAATCGGAATCGCCGCCGACCATGGCGGTTTTGCACTCAAACAGGAAATGATCGCTTTCCTGGAAGACAAGGGGTATTACGTTACCGACTTTGGCGCCAAGGCGCTGGACGCCCAGGATGATTACCCCGACCTTGTAGCGCCTCTGGCGCGGGCGGTGGCTGCAGGCCTGGCCGACCGCGGGATCGCCATCTGTGGCAGCGGGGTCGGAGCGGCCATTGTCGCCAACAAGTTCAGGGGCGTACGGGCGGCCCTCGTGGCGGAGACCTACTCCGCCCATCAGGGCGTCGAACACGACGACCTGAATATGATCTGCCTGGGCGGCCGGGTCATCGGCCCGGAGCTGGCCAAAGAGATCATCCTGGCTTTCCTTCACGCTCATTACAGCGGCGAGGCCCGCCACCGGCGGCGCCTGGCAAAGCTGGCCCGTATAGAAGAGGATTCTTTTAAGGACTAGAGGAATTATATAAGGCGCCCAAATAGTTGCCCGAAAAATTTACCCGCCTCTGCAGGGGGCGGGCCATAAAACAAGAATACCTAAAAGACTAAAAACACCCTATGAGTTCCACCTACGATTTTGGCATGATCGGCCTGGGGGTAATGGGCCGCAATTTCCTGTTGAACGTCGCCGACCACGGCTTCTCCGCTGCCGGCCTCGACCTCGATGCGGAAAAGGCCCGCGCCCTGGATGAAGAAGCCGCCGGCAGGGCGGTGAAAGGCACGACGGATACAACCGCCTTTGTGGCTATGCTGCGCCGCCCCCGCAAGATCATGCTGCTCGTGCCTGCCGGCAAGGCGGTCGACAGCGTCATCGAATCGCTGCTCCCCCTGCTGGATGAGGGCGACCTTCTCATTGACGGGGGCAATTCTCATTTCGAGGACACCAACCGCCGCATGCAATACCTGAAGGGCAAGGGGTTCCAGTTCCTTGGCGTCGGCGTTTCCGGCGGTTCCGAGGGCGCCCGCCGCGGGCCGAGCATTATGCCGGGCGGCAATGGCGAATCCTACCACCTGGTGGCGCCCATCCTGGAGGCCGTAGCGGCCAAGGTGGACGGCAAGCCCTGCGTGGCCCATCTGGGCGGCGGCTCCGCCGGCCATTACGTCAAGATGGTGCACAACGGCATCGAATACGGCCTGATGCAGCTGATCGCCGAGGCCTACAACATTCTGAAAACCATCGGCGGCCTGGGCAACCAGGAACTGCATGAGGTGTTCAGCCGATGGAACCAGGGCGCGCTCGAGTCCTTCCTCATCGAGATCACCGCCGATATCTTTACCAGGCGGGATGACAAAGGCGACGGCTGGCTGGTCGATAAAATCCTGGACCAGGCCAAACAGAAGGGCACCGGCAAATGGACCTCGCAAAATGCTATGGACCTGGGTATTGGCATTCCCACCATTGACGCCGCGGTAACCATGCGGGGCCTTTCTGCCCTGAAAATGGAGCGCAAACAGGCTGCGCCGCACTATACCCGCGCTATAGAAGGAAGGCCGGCAGTGGATAAAGAGCAGATCATTACGCAGGTGGGCGAAGCCCTGCATTTCGCCTTCATCATTACCTACGCCCAGGGCATGCAGTTGCTGGCGGAAGCCTCCGAAGCCTACGGCTATGGCCTGGATATGGAAACGGTGGCCAGAATCTGGCGCGGCGGCTGCATCATTCGCGCCCGACTGCTGGAAGATATGCGGCAGGCCTATCAGGAACAACCGGCGCTGCGCAGCCTGCTGCTCTCGCCGGCCTTCCACGAGTCGCTGATCCATGGCCAGCACGCCGCCCGGGCCATCCTCAAAACGGCCATCGGCTTCGGCCTGCCCACAATGGCGCTGAGTTCCGCCCTGGCCTATTTCGACGCCTGCCGCAGCGAGCGCCTGCCCCTCAACCTGATACAGGCCCAGCGGGACTACTTCGGCTCACATACTTATGAAAGGGTAGACAGAGAGGGGATTTTCCATACTGACTGGTGAGGCGGAGCCTTGGCAGCGGCTGTATTCTGTTAATCAACATGCTCATCCATCGCCAATAACATCTTCTTGATCAGAGAAATCTGCCCCAGATGATAGTAGCTATGTTCGATCATAGCATCGATATTCCTTTGATAACTCCCGTATTTTTTATCTACAAAAACCTCATTTAATCTTTCTTCAGGCATTTGCTCCACCATATCGGCAAACTTTTCGGCATCGCTCCACATTTTGTTCAGTAGTTTTTCCCAGTCTTCCTGCGATTGGACAGGCGGAAAGTCAAAGCTGTATTTGTCTCTAATGTCAAGCGAGCCGCCTTCCAATACGTTCAGTATGCCGGCTATATAGTAGTCAACGTGGAAAGTAAGAGCAGCAATGGTATTTAAAGAGCCTACCTTCCTGGTAGCCTGCTTCCAGCTCAGGCCCGATAACTGGGCCTTAAAGTTGGTATTGGCAACCCAGTGTCCGTTTAAAAGAACTTCCCTGAACCGATTGGCAATTTGTACAGTTGGTTTCATCGTTAATCCTTTTTTATTATCGAAGTTATCCCATGTAATATAATTCATTCAATTTTAAATAAGCAGACGGACAGGTTTATTTTAATCTATACTGCTATCCATATGCTTATTTACTCCTTCTCAACCTTCCTCCTCCGCCCGGCGTTTTTAATCTCTGTGCGTTCCTGAAAACCCTCAAC
>CAZAXA010000336.1:0-7065 GCA_964488965.1 uncultured Phaeodactylibacter sp.
AGCAAACCCTTCCCGGCCGGCTTCCAGCAGTTGCCGGCAGGTCTCGGCGACGGTTAGTTCGATGGGGTGGTAAGAGAAAGGCAGGGCGGCCAGGGACTTGCTGTTGTCAAACTGAAAAGAGAGGCCGGAACTCATGGCCGTTTCCCGGGTGAGGAGGGGCGGCTGGCCGGCGAGCCGGGAGTAAAGCCAGGCGAGCCTCCACCCGGCGGCCCGCACCAGGCGGGTGGCCCGATAGCGCGGAGGCCGCACACCCAGGTGGTGAGCGATCGTTTCCAGCAGCCATTTATAGGAGTGGTTCCCGGCATTGAGGATGAAGCGTTCGCCTTCGATATCGCTCTCCATGAGCTGGGCGGAAAAGCGGGCTACATCCCTTACATCCACCAGCCCGGTGGCGCCCGGCGGATAGAAGGACAGCCCCTCATAAGTTTTTTTGAAAATACGGGCGGCGCCTTCCTCCCATTTGCCGCTGCCCAGGATAACCGAAGGGTTGACGATAACGGCGCGGAGCCCTTCCGCTATGCCGCGCCATACTTCCTGTTCGGCCAGGTATTTGCTGATGGCATAATTGGTATTGAAACGGCTGCGCTGCCAGTTGTCCTTCTCGCTGAGGGTAAGGCCGTCGCGGGGCCGCCCCAGGGTGGCGATGGAGCTGACGTGCAACAGCTTGTCGATGCCCTCATACAGGGCGGCATTGACAATATTGGCGGTTCCTTCTCCATTGGCCTGCATCATGGCCGCAGCCCGGCGGGGGTCGAAAGAAACAACCGCCGCACAGTGAAAAACCTGCTTCATCCCCCGAAAAGCATCCTCCAGAAAGATGGGATCCAGGATATCGCCTTGCGCCCATTCCACCTTTTCAGCCAGGGGCCCCAGCATTTCCAGAGAGCTGTTCTCCCGGCGCACGGCCCGAATGCGGCGGTAGCCCCGCCGCCACAGGAAGCGCAGCAGGTACGAGCCGACGAAGCCCGTGGCTCCCGTGATCAGTATGGGCACATTCCTGTCCGCCGGTACTTCAGTCATACGCTCTTTTACACCTTTACACCTTTACACATACTTTTTCCACCCCTGGTGCACGGCGCCGCCGATAGCGGCGCGGCCGGCATTGGTCACACTGGGCAGGCAGTTCGGGATGTTGGCCACCCGAAGCACGCCCATGAGCGCCATCAGGGCCGCCTCCTTGAACGCGGCGGTTTCCCGGGGAGGAACTTCAAGGGCCAAGGAACAAATTTTTTCACATTCCTCCCGGATGCAGCGAACCAAAAAGGTGTTGAAGGCGCCTCCGCCCGTTACCATCATCCGCAGATTCCGGCCGGCGAGGCCTTCCTTTTGCAGCGCCTTTCCCAGGTCGGCGGCAATCTGCCGGGCGATCTGCATGCAGGCGGTATGCAACTTATCCTCTATGCTCGCGTCGTATGCCAGATAGGGGGCTACCATAGCCTCCTGCACCCAGTCGTTGCCCAGGGATTTGGGATAGGGCTTCCTGAAAAAATCCAGCTTTTCCATTTTTTCCAGCAGGCCGGGCAGGAGCTGCCCGCTGGCCGCCAGCCGCCCGCCCTCGTCATAGGGCAGGCCCCGCAGGGCCGCCAGGGCATTGAGCACCTGGTTGGCCCCGATATTGTCGAAGGCTACGTAGCGATCGGGCCCTTTGCAGGTCATGTTGGCAATGCCTCCCAGGTTGAGCAGGAAGTCGTATTCCGGGAACAACAGCTTATCGGCTATGGGCGCCAGCGGCGCTCCCTGCCCGCCCAGCGCCACATCCTGCATGCGGAAATTGTCGATGGCAGGATAACCCGTGACAGCGGCGATGGCGGCGCCGTCGCCGATCTGAAGGGTCGCGCCCTCTTCCGGAAAGTGGAAAATGGTATGGCCGTGAGAGGCGATAAAGGCCGGCTCGATCGGGTTCCTCTCCAGAAAGCCGGATACCAGCTCGCCCAGATAACGGCCGAACTGCGCATGGGCCAGGGCCAGCTCCCGGGCGCTACCCTGCGGCAGCGACGCCAGGCGTTCCCGCCAGGCGCCGCTGAAGGGTATCGTTTCAGCCTTCAGCAAAGACCAGTTGATGACTTCGGAACCCCGCCGGCCGGGGCTGAGCCGGAAGCGGCAGCAGGCGATGTCCAGGCCGTCCAGAGAACTTCCCGACATCAGGCCCAGGGCATAATATTCCGGTTGAGGCATAGGAAATGTTTTTCAGTTTTCCCGTAAAGTCTCCAGGTACCCGGCCACCGCTTTGATCTCCTTCTTGTTGAGCAGCGTTTCGAAGGGCGTCATGGCATTGCGGCCCCTGCTGATCACCGCAACCCTTTCCTCCAGCGTAAGCCGGCTCTGCTGCAGGTTGAAGGCGCCCGCGGCGCCCATGTCTCCGTAAATCCCGTGGCAGGTGACGCAATATTGTTTGTAAATCTTCTCGCCGTCAGGCTTGCCGGCCGTGCCGCCGGCGCTGGCCAGGAGGCGCCCTTCGCTTCCGGGATCACTGCAGGCCAGCGCCACGGCAGCCATCCCGAGAAAAAAAAGCCATTGCTTCATAGATGTGGTATCTTATTGTCGAGTTTTCAGGTTTTCCGGCAAAACGCTGCAAAGGTACAACAAATATGGCGGGGGAGGGTTTGGCCCCTTCCACTTATCGTAAAAAAGGAAGCTTCCGTATAATCATGGGCAACACGATGGCGCAAAAGTTGTTAAAATTTAAGACATTACTGAAAATTTGATCAAAATGAGTCAACCAAATCGCATTAAAAATATGGGACAAGGCAAATTAATCACCACCGGGATCGTGATCTTCATCGCCCTGATAGCTATTCTGATCTTTTCCAATGCCACCTTCCTGACCATCGAGGCAGGAGAACGCGGCGTGCTCTTCAAACGCTTCGGCGGAGGGCTGGACAAGGAAAATATCTACGATCCGGGCTTTCACGTTATCGCCCCCTGGAACATCATGTACGTCTATGATATCCGGGAACAGCAGATCGACGAAAACATGTCCGTTCTCTCCCGCAACGGCCTGAACATCAAAGTAGACGTCACGGTGAGGGTAAACCCCGGCTATGGAAGTATCGGCGACCTGCACGAGAAGTTCGGCCCGCAGTACATCGAACGCCTGGTGCGGCCCGAAATCCGCTCCTCCGTCCGGGAAATGATAGGCCAGTTCACGCCGGAAGAGCTGTATTCCACCAAAAGGAACGAGGTGCAGGCCCTGATACAGCAGGACCTGGAGAAGAACCTGGGCAGCAACTTCGTCGAGCTGAAGGCGACCCTTATCCGCGATATCGCCTTGCCGGACAAGGTGCGGCAGGCCATCGAGACCAAGATCGAAGCGGAGCAATCTGCCCTGAAATACGACTATATCCTTCAGCAGGAACGCAAGGAAGCTGAACGCAAGATCATCGAAGCCCAGGCCAAGGCCAGGGCCAATGAGATCCTCAGCGCCAGCCTGACCGATAAAATCCTGAAAGACAAAGGCATCGAGGCCACGCTGGAGCTGTCCAAATCCCCGAACTCCAAAGTGGTAATCGTCGGCAGCGGCGAAGGCGGCGGCCTGCCGCTGATCCTTGGAGGGAATTAAGCAGGAATAATTGTCAGCCCCCTCTGCCAAACTGGCATTATTTTCGTATTGGTATCGTTTTGGAGCACAAGCTTGAATATTTTCAAATTACGAGTGGCGCCCGCCACCCATAAATTCACCAAGCTATGGTAAAATTCCTATCCGGCGATACCCCCCCGGCGGAAGGAGCAGGCCAGCCGCCTGTTCCCCGCCCCGACATAGAATTACTGGACGCCTACTCCCGGACGGTGGTCAGCGTCGCTCAGAGAGTAAGCGATGCCGTCGTACAGATCAAAGTGGACAAGCCGCTGGCCCGGCAGCGGGGGCGCCGCCCGGCCCGGCCCTACGGCGCAGGTTCCGGTTTTATCATCTCCTCCGATGGTTATATTGTGACCAACAGCCATGTGGTTAACGGTTCCAGGGCCATCGAGGTCAACCTTCAGGACGGCCGGCATCTGGAGGGCAAGCTGGTCGGCAATGACCCGGCGAGCGACCTGGCGGTGGTCCGCGTCGATGCCGGGCAACTGACCACTGTGCAATTCGGCGACTCCAGCCGCCTGCAGGTCGGCCAACTGGCCGTGGCCATCGGCAATCCCTACGGCTTTCAGTACAGCCTGACGGCGGGAGTAATCAGCGCCCTGGGGCGGACCCTCCGCTCGGAGAGCGGCCGCCTGATCGACGATGTCATACAGACGGACGCCGCCCTCAACCCGGGCAATTCCGGAGGGCCGCTGGTGGACTCCCGCGGGCTGGTCATCGGCGTCAATACGGCGGTCATCCTTCCGGCCCAGGGCATCTGCTTCGCCGTGGCCTCCAACCTGGCCTCCTATGTGGTGGGCAAGCTGATCATCGACGGCAAAGTGCGCCGCGGATACATCGGCATCGCCGGGCAGATGATCCGCCTGCACCCGCAACTGGTGGAGCGCCACCAACTGGAGGTGCAATCCGGCATACTGGTGCAGCACATCGAGCCCGACAGCCCCGCCTACAATTCCGAACTGCGGCAGGGCGACGTCATCATCGGCTACAATAGCCGTATGGCGCACTCCATCGACGACCTGCACCGCTTCCTGGATGAAACCACCATCGGCAAGAGCGGAGAGCTGCTGGTGCTGCGCAACAACCGCAGGGAACGGGTGCGGGTGATCCCGGCGGAATTGAATTTCTGACCCCATGGCAATGGGGTTCACTTTTACGTTATGATAAAAACCGACGCCTGTATCGTAGGGGCCGGGCCGGGCGGAGTGGCGGCGGCGCTGAAGCTGAGCTATCTCGGCATCCCTTCCGTCCTCATCGACAAAGCCACCTTTCCCCGCGACAAGGTCTGCGGAGACGCCATCAGCGGGAAGGTGACCACCCTGCTGAACCGGCTGGACCCGGCCATCCTGGAGCGTTTCAACGGGCAGTCCATGCAGGCGGATGTGTGGGGCATCAAATTTGTCGCTCCCAACCTCAGAGAGCTGTTCATTCCCTTCCGGCCCAACTATATCCGCAATGCCGAAGCGGCTCCCGGCTACGTTGCCCGGCGTTACGATTTCGACAACTTTCTGGTGGAGGAGGCGCGCCGCAGGGGCAACATACAGTTCTTCGAAGGCCTGGCCGTGGAGCGCTATGCCCGGGGGGGGCAGGGCTGGCTGGTAAGCGGCGGCGGCGGCCGGTTGCAGGTGGACGCCCGCATGCTGATCGTGGCCGACGGCGCCCATTCCGCCTTCAGCCGCAGGGTGGCCGGCCTGGAGAAGGATCCCGGGCACCACGCCGGCGCGGTGCGCGCCTACTTCGCCGGTGTCGCCGGCCTGAGCGAAGACAATTTCATAGAGCTGCACTTCATCCGTTCGATCAGCCCCGGTTACTTCTGGATTTTCCCTTTGCCTGGCGGCCATGCCAACGTAGGGCTGGGCATGCGCAGCGATATCCTCGCCCGCCGGAAGATCAACCTGCGGAATGCGCTCTTTGAAGTGATCGAAGCGCATCCCGTATTGCGGGAACGTTTTAAAGGGGCAAGGCTGGTGGGAAAGGTACAGGGTTACGGCCTGCCCCTGGGTTCCCGGCGGCGGCCCATCTCGGGCAGCCACTATATGCTGGCCGGCGACGCCGGCCACCTGGTGGATCCCCTGACCGGCGAAGGCATCGGCAATGCTTTCTACAGCGGCTTCATCGCAGCAGAACAACTGCAGCAATGCCTGGCCGCCGGCGATTTTTCCGCCGCCTTCCTGAAGGCCTACGACGAGCGCGTGGCCCGGGTGCTCGGCTCGGAGATGCGCCTGAGTTACCGCCTGCAGAAGATGCTGGCCTATCCCCGGCTGGCCAACGCCCTGGCCAATATCATCGCCGGCAACCCGCGCCTGATCGCCTTACTCTCGGGCATGTACAGCGATTTTTCCCTGCGGGAACAGCTCGCCCGGCCCTGGTTCTGGTTCAAAATGCTGCTTCGGCTCTAAACAGGAGGGAGGTAGTGGGAAATGTTGGAAAAAAGGCAGAAAAAAAAATTTTTTTCTTTGTTTTTTATGAAACTTTTTACAAAATATACCCGTAAAACATAATGCGTGTTGCCTTTAAGAAATATTTAACGGAAAATTCATTTTCGGGGGGCAATAAAGACAGGAACAGCAGGGTTTAGAAGATATAATAATTTATGACGTTGGCTTAAAGTTTCATAAACTAGTGAGTGTAAAGTGGCAGCCTCCGGCATCAGCCGGGGGCTGCGTTTTTTGGCCTCTGTCCCTTCACCGTTACTGTCGTAACATCTTTTTTCTGATATTCCGGCAAAAGAAAAGCATACGAACGATACTACTATGGTATGGGATAGTTCTGTCAAGCAGGTTGTAAAGCTTGACATCGGGCATACGCCCCGGGGAAGCGTCAGGCATTACTGGATGCACATCATCAACAACGGGATCGGAGAACCGGTGCGCATCCCCATCATCGTGGCGCGGGGCAGAATGGATGGGCCGGCGCTGGGCCTGACGGCGGCCATTCACGGCAACGAACTCAACGGCATACCCGTAATCCAGCGCCTGTTCCGCGAGCTTGACGTGGAACAACTCCGGGGCACGGTGATCGGCGGCCTGGTCATGAACGTGCCCGGCCTGCTGCTCGAACAGCGCAAATTCAACGACGGCGCCGACCTCAACCGCATCGCCCCCGGCAATGAGGCGGGCAGCCTCAGCGAAGTCTATATCTACCGGGTGGTGGACCGCATCCTTAGCCCCATGGATTACCTGGCCGACCTCCACACCGCCAGCTTCGGGCGGGTCAACTCCTGGTACGTCCGCGCCGATATGTCCACCCCCGAAACGGCCCGCATGGCCCGCCTGCAGAACCCGGATATTATCCTTCACAACCGGCCCGACGACGGCACCTTCCGCGGCGCGGCCAACCAACTGGGCATCCACGCTATAACACTGGAATTGCGCGACCCCCACGTGTTCCAGGCCGGAGTGGTCGAAGACGCCCTGCTGGGCATCCGCAATATCCTCATCGACCTGGATATGCTCGACGGGCAGATCGTTTGCCCCGCCGGCCACACT
>CAZAXA010000337.1:0-7057 GCA_964488965.1 uncultured Phaeodactylibacter sp.
ATAGTTGACCCCGAACTGGCTGAGCACCTGCCCCGAAGCATATTTTACCACCAGTTCCGGGAATTTGCGCTCCAGTTGCTGAGGCGAGGCTCCGGGTTGCAACAACAAATAGGTATAAGCCGAAAAATTGATGAAATTGGGAACTTCCGCCTCCGTGAGCATATCGAGGGTAGAGGATGAAACCAGCATGTCGAAACGCAGGTGGGAATTCGCCGGCACATCTTTACAAACCCCCGTCACCTCCAGGCCCTGATCTGCCTGAGGCAGGTCCAGCACTTTTCCCACCGGATCGGCCTCTCCGAAATATTTCTTCGCCAGGCTTTCCGTCAGGACCGCCGTGTGGGGCTTGGCCAGGGCGCTGCGGGCGTCTCCCCGGAGCAGGGGTATGCTGAACAGCTTAAAAAAAGAAGAATCCGCCCACATCACTCCCTCTTCCTTAAACACCTCATCCTCCCTCCGGATAACCATGCCGAACTGGTCAAAGAAGAACAGCCGGCAAACCTCCCCGACTTCCGGAAATTCCTTTTTCAGTACCTCGCCGTACCCGAACGGTATGATGGCATAATGCCGCGAACGGCCCGGATAAATCCGCTCCAGGGCCATGCGGTAAATCCGATCGCCCTTTTCCTGCCATTGGTCATAGCTCAGCTCATCCTGTACATAGAGCAGGATGAACATGAAACAGGCCAGCCCTGTAGCCAGCCCCAGGATGTTGACCAAAGCATAACTCCGGTTGCGCAAGAGGTTGCGCCAGGCCATTTTGAAGTAGTTCTTCCACATGGGCTTATATTTATGTGCATTGGTGTTTATGTGTATTGGTGAAGTCGTCCGCAGCCACAGCTGGATTGCCGCCAGCACTTTCCTGCACACATATGCATATATACACATATATACACATGCACGAATACACTATTCATTCATACCTCAACGCCTTCACCGGATCCGACAGCGCCGCCTTCACACTCTGTACGCTCACGGTCAGGAAAGCGATCAGCACGGCCAGGGCGCCGGCCAGCAGGAACACCCACCAGCCGATGTGGATGCGGAAGGCAAAGTTCTGCAGCCATTCGTTCATCACATACCAGGCCAGGGGAGTCGCCGCCAGCAGCGCTACCAAAACCAGTTTCAGGAAATCCCTGGACAGCAGGCCGACGATACCTGTTACCGAAGCGCCCAGCACTTTCCTGATGCCGATCTCCCTGGTGCGCTGAATGACGTTGTAAGACGACAGCCCGAACAGGCCCAGCGCCGCCACCAGAACGGCCAGCAGGGCAAAGAAACCAAAGACCTTGCCGAACAGGAGGTCGGCCTGATACTGCCGGTCAAAAAAATCATTGAGGAAGAAATGGCTGAAAGGGTCGTCCGGGAAATGTGCGTTCCAGCTTTGCTGCACAGCGGCTACCGTAGCCGGCAGATTGCCGCCTGCCTGTTCTATCTTGAGCGAATAATAACTCCTGGAATCGGGACGGAAAAGGAAAATGATAGGTTCTATCGGTTTTTGCAGGCCCAGGTGGTGGAAGTCTTTCGTCACGCCCACCACCGTAAGGGTGTCTCCTCCCCGTTGCAGCCGCTCGCCGGGCGCCGCATCCGGCGACGGGAAGCCCAGCAGCGCGGCCGCCGTCTCGTTGAGCAGGCAGCCGCGCTCGTCTTCTCCGCGCTCACGGGAAAAATTGCGGCCGGCCGCCAGCGGCAGCTTGTAGTCCTTCAGGAATTGCTCATCCACCCCCTGGGTGTAAATGGTGGAGGAAGGAGAGGCTTCGCCGTCCCGCCGCATCCATTGCACCCCGGCGGTCCAGTAGATTTCATCGCCTGGCACGTAGGCCGAGGCGGTGATGCTTTTTATCCCCGGAATATTCAGGATGTCGTTCTTAAAAGGCTGGAACCGGCCCTCGTAGAGAGAGTCCAGCACCGTATTCGGCCCTTCCAGCACCAGCGTCTGCTCGATATCGACGCCAATATTCTGCTTCCGCATGTACTGCACCTGCTGAAAAACCACTATCGTGCCCACCACCAGGACGATGGAGGCCGCGAACTGAAAAACGATCAGGCCTTTCCGCAGGAGCATGCCCTCCGCCGCATTCTTCAACTGGCCGCGCAGGACCGTCAGCGGGCGGAAGCCGGAAAGTACAAAGGCAGGATAAAGGCCCGCCAGCAGGGCGCCCAGCGCGAATACGCCCACCGCCAGCAGCCAGAATTCCGGGTTGCTCGCCAGGCTGAAGGACAAACGATGCCCCAGCAGGCGGCTAAAAAATGGCAGCGCCGCCTGCACCATGCCCAGCGCCAGCGCAAAGGCCGACAGGTTCAGGATAAAGCTCTCCAGCAAAAACTGCCCGGCCAGTTGCCGGCGCCCGGCGCCCAGCACCTTGCGCAGGCCTACCTCCCGCGCCCGCTCCAGCGAGCGCGCCGTAGCCAGGTTGATGTAGTTTATCCAGGCGATGAGCAGGATGAAGAATGCAGAAAGGAAGAGCACCGATACCGCCCATCCGTTACCGTTCACTTCCGCTTCCTGATTGACGTTCGAATACAGGTGTATATCCGTTAAGGGGATGATATCAATGGCGTTCACCGTATTGGCGCTCCCCCTTTCCCTGCGGGGGGCGTTGATGTGCTTGTCGGTAAAGGCCGGAAATTTCGCTTTGAACCGGCCCACATCCGTGCCGGGATGCAACTCGAGGTAGGTATAAAAATCGTACCAGCCCCAGCTGGTTTCCGTCGCATTAGTCGTATCTCCCCATACTTGCTGGACCAGCTTGCCCAGCGTACGGTAGGAAACCAGATAATCGATGGCCAGGTGAGAATTGGCGGGATAGTCCTCAAATACGCCGCTGACCTCATAGGTTTGGAACAGGTCCGAATCCTTCACTACAAGCCGCTTGCCCAGCGCGTCCGGCCGCCCGAAATATTTCCGGGCCATAGACTCCGACAACAGAATCTTATCCGGCCCGTCCAGCGCGTTGGAAGGGTCGCCGCTGAGCAGCTTCAGCCTGAACATCTCCAGAAAGGCAGGGTCGGCAAAATATCCTTTCCGCTCGGCAAATTTTACGTTGTTCTCCGGGTTGGTGATCACCATCTCGGCGTCGTGCAGGCGGCAGGCGCCCGCCACTTCCGGCATTTCCGACCTCATGGTTGGAGCGAAAGCCGGAAAGACAGTGGCCGACTGCCAGGCGAGCCTGCCGTTCTGGTAACTGTCCAGCCGGAGCCGATAGATATGGCCTGCCCGTGGATGAAAACGGTCATAGCTCCACTCTCGTGCCACATACTGCAGGATAAGCAGGCAACTGGAAATGCCAATGGCCAGCCCGAAAATATTGAGCAGGGAATATCCTTTGCGCTTGAAAGCCTGCCGCCAGGCCATTTTGAGGTAGTTCTTCCACATGGGTTTATTTTTATGTGCATGAGTGCATTGGTGCATTTGCGCATTCGCCGGGCGGCCCTGCCGGCAACAATAACCGGCTTACGGCCAACATTCACCTATACACAAATGCACAAAAACACGAAAGTACCCCTATTCGCTCCTCAACGCCTCCACCGGGTTGCCCGCCGCTACCCTCAGGCTTTGCAGGCTCACGGTCAGAAATGCCAGCAGCAGGGCCAGTACGGCGGCCAGGGCCAGCACCCACCATTCTACCGTAATGCGGTAGGCGAAATTCTGCAGCCATCTGTACATGGCATACCAGGCTATGGGAATGGCGATGAATAAGGCCAGGGCAACCAATTTGAGAAAATCCCGGGACAGCAGGCCCACCAGGTTGGCAACCGAAGCGCCCAGTATTTTCCGGATGCCGATCTCTTTGGCCCTTTGCTCCGCAGTAAAAGACGCCAGGCCGAACAGGCCCAGGCAGGCGATCAGCAAAGCCAGCAGGGTAAAGGAAGCGATGGCCTGGCTGAGGGTGCGCTCATTGGCGGCGAGCTGAGCGAAGTTGTCGTCCAGGAAAAAATACCGGATGGGTTCGTCAGGGGAAAAGCGCTTCCAGGTATCCTGCAGAAGCGCCAGAAAGCCCGCCATATCGCCGCCCTGCAGTTTCAGCACCAGGCGCCCTCCGGCGGGGGCGTACGTCATCACTACCGGTTCGACCTGATGTTTGAGCGACTGGAAGTTGAAGTCATGGATAACTCCGATAACGCGCTGCCCTTCGTTGATCTCGGCCCCAAGGGGTTCTTCCAGGCCGAGGGCCCGCGCCGCCGCTTCATTGATAATGGCGGCCGAAGTGTCGGTAGCGATCTCCGCCGAGAAATTGCGGCCTTCCAGCAGGCGCATGCCCAGGGCAGGAATGACGCCTGCATCGACCGGGAAGGTCTGAATGGTCATCGCTTCCGCCATCGGGGGCGTTTGGTAGGTGTACATCCAGACGCTGCCGTCGGTAGGTATCCGGCCGCTGAAGGCCGTCCCGGCCACCTGGCCGGCCTTGGCCATTTCCTGGCGGAATGCCTCCGCCCGGGCGCCCAGTTCACTGGCGTTTTCCACAATCAGGACGCCTTCCATCTCGAAGCCTTTATCTTTGTGCTGCATGTAATTCAACTGCCGGAAAACTACCATGCTGGCGATGATCAGGCCTATAGCTATAGAGAACTGCCCGACGACCAGGCTCCCTCTCAGCGCCTTGTTGCCGCCCAGGGCCATCTCTCCTTTCAGGATGCTGGCAGGGCGAAAACGGGACAGGTAAAAAGCGGGATATACCCCCGAAAGAAAACCAACGGCCAAAGCGAACAGGAGTAAGGCCAGCAGGTACTCCCCCCGGCTGAAAGCATCCTTCAACAAGGGCGCCCAACTGCTGCCGCCGGAAAACCAGCCCAGGATATGGACGAGGGCAAAGGCCAGGGCAAGAGCCAGTAAGCTATTCACTACCGACTCGCCCATGAATTGCCGCACCAGGGCGCCCCTCGGCGCCCCCAGTGTTTTTTTAACCCCTACCTCCTTCGCCCGGATAGAGGTGCGGGCAGTGGTGAGGTTGATGTAGTTGATGCCTGCGATCAGGATGATGAACAGGCCGATCAGGCCCAATGCGTATACCTGAGTGGGGTTGCCCCCCGGCGATACCTCAAATTTGTAGCTGGAGTGCAAATAGATATCTTCCAGCGGCTGTACGAAAAACTGAACGGCCTGGTTGCCGGCCGCCCACTGCTCAAAGGCGCCCTCCGACTGGCTGGCCGGCCAGGCATGGTTTCTCAGGACGGCCTGCAGCCCGCGTTCCAGGCCGGCGCGGCTACCCTGTCCTTTCAAACGCACATAATTGTAACAAGTGGCATTCGTCCAGCCTGAGCTTCTTTCATCCGGCAGTTCCAGCGGCAGCCACAAGCCCGCCTGCAGATGGGTTTTATCCATTTCCTTCACCACGGCGCTGACGGTAAAGTTCCTTTTTTCTTTACCTACGGCGATCGTCTTTCCCATGGCGCTTTCCTCACCAAAATACTTGCGGGCCAGCCGCTCCGAGAGCACTACTTCATCCGGCGACCGCATGATATGCCCGGGGCCTCCCTCAATAAAACGATGAGGAAAAAGTTCAAAAAAATTGCTGTCGATGAAAAAGTAATGAGGTTCCTGATAGACGGTATTGCCCACCTCGACCGGCGTCTCCCGGAAACCCCGGTCAAAGCGGGTGGACAACTCGATATCCGGGCATTCCTGAGGCAGGAGATCCAGAAGTTGCCCCTGGCTTTTGGCGAAGCCCCCCATCCGGAAGAAATCGGTAGCGATGCGATATACCCGCTCTCCTCCTGCAAACCCCCGGTCATAGGTCAACTCCCGGTAGGCATAAAGGAGCAGGACAAAAGAGGCGGCAAGGCCAATGGCTAAGCCCGTGAGGTTCAGAAAAGCGTAACCCGGATATTTCCGGAAGTTGCGCAGGGCCGCTTTGATGAAGGACGGTATCTTGGTTTTCATTGTGTATGGGTGTATGAGCGTAATACTACTTCGCCACTTTAACTTCCGGGCGTTTGGAGCGCGGCCCCGACAGAAATCGGAGCAGGCCCTCCAGGCCCGCCGCCCCCTTTTTTAAGGTTATATTCCGTTCCGGAATAGATTTTTTATCTAATTCGCGGGCCGGGAGGCCCGCGCTCCTGTTAAAGTAGCGCGCCGGGAACGAAGTTTCCGGATAGTTACGGGTTGTCGGCTGTCGGTTGTCCCAAGGGGATGCGTTGGCATTGGTAACCGGCAACCTGGTTCAGCGGCCTGGCAGGAACCAGGGCCAGTCCTTCATTAATTCAGTCCATGCATTTACATCATTTGTTTGGCGACCATGCTTTCGGTCACCACCTGCCCGTCGAGCAGGCGGATGATGCGGTTGCCGAACTCGGCGCAGTACTGCGAGTGGGTCACCATGAGGATGGTCGCGCCCTCGTTGTTGAGGTGTACCAGGGTTTTCATCACCTCATTGCCGTTGGCGCTGTCCAGGTTGCCGGTAGGTTCGTCGGCCAGGATCAGCTTGGGGTTGTTGACGATGGCGCGGGCCACGGCTACCCGCTGCTGCTGGCCGCCCGACAATTGCTGGGGGAAGTGGTTGCGGCGGTGCATCATATTCATCTTCTCCAGCACCTCGTCCACGCGCTTTTTTCGGTCACTGCCGCTCACCCTGGTGTAGATCAGGGGCAGCTCCACGTTCTCGAACACCGTCAGCTCATCGATCAGGTTGAAACTCTGAAAGATAAAACCGATGTTGTTCTTGCGAAGCTGGGAACGCTGCCGCTCGGAGAACTTCGACACCTCCTTGTCCAGAAAGTGGTACTCGCCCCCGCTGGGGTTATCGATCAGGCCGAGGATGTTCAGAAGCGTGGATTTGCCACAGCCGGAGGGGCCCATAATGGAGACGAATTCTCCCTGCTTGATCTCCACGCTCACCTGGTTGAGCGCTGTGGTCTCCACCTCCTCGGTGCGGTAGACTTTCATCAATTTGTTGGTTCGGATCATTTTTCAGTTTTTTTCGATGCCCTTAATTCGTTATTAAGGATTATTACTACTTTGTTAACTTAAAGCCTGGAGCGCGGGCCTCCAGGCCCGCTGCCCTCTTCAAAAGCATGATTTTATAACATTTTGAAGCACCTTTCTTCTTGTTCGCGGGCC
>CAZAXA010000338.1:0-7010 GCA_964488965.1 uncultured Phaeodactylibacter sp.
ACCAAAAAACGAATACATTCCTTACCTTAGCTCTTGCCTGAACATCAGAAAAGGCAAGGACTAATGAAAATCCAGCTATCTGTATTATTGTTGTTCATGACAGCGGTTGTTCTCAACGCACAGCCCATTGAAACCGTTACCATCCCCGGTTCGGAGGCCAGCTTCCGCCTGGCGCTCATTCCTGCAGGAACGCTGGAATGGAACAGTGAAGGGGATACTGCCGCCGCTATTCAGCTCGACGCCTTCTGGATGGGCGTTCACGAAGTCGCCTACGACGAGTTTGCTCTCTTTCAGCACCGGGAGAAGGATACCGATGCCAGCCGCTGGGAAGAAGGCGCCTTTTCCGCTGATGCTGTCAGCCGCCCTACGCCGCCCTACCTCGATTATACCTACGGCATGGGCGCCGCCGGCGGCTTCCCGGCGGTGAGTATGACCCAGCAGGCCGCCCTGCGCTATTGCCGATGGCTGTACCGGAAGACGAGCCAGTTCTACCGCCTGCCCACCGAGGCGGAATGGACGTACGCCTGCCTGGCCGGCCAGGGCTGGCAGCCCGGCGAGGGCGAGCTGGAGCAATACGCCTGGTTTTACGACAACAGCTATGAGAAATACCACAAGGCGGGTGAGAAGGCGCCCAACCCCTGGGGCCTGTACGACATGCTCGGCAACGTGGCGGAATGGACGCTGGACGAGTATCAGAAGGAGTACCTGGAAGCCATCGGTGAGGAAACTTACAACCCCTGGGTAAAGCCCAGCCGCCGCCACTCCCGCACCGTTAAGGGCGGCTCTTACGACAGCGAGGCCGGCGAGTGCAACTGCCTGCACCGCCAGAAATCCCAGCCCCGCTGGCAGGCGCGCGACCCGCAGATCCCCAAAAGCATCTGGTGGAATACCGATTCGCCCTTCGTGGGCTTCCGCATTGTCCGCCCCGTGCAGCAACCCGATCCCGAAGAAGTTGAAGCATTTTTTGAAAAAGCCATAAAAGACTGATCCCTATGAAAGAGCTCAACCGCAGAGAATTCGTCAAAACCGCCGGCGCTGCGGCCGGCAGCCTGATCCTTGCTCCTTCCATGCTGGCCGCCAAAGCCCATATTGCGGGCGATGATGCCATTCGGGTAGGACTGGTAGGCTGTGGAGGGCGCGGTACCGGCGCGGCCGTTCAGGCGCTGCTATCCGGGCAGAACGTCCGCCTCGTGGCCATGGCCGACGCCTTCCGCGACCAACTGGACAGCAGCTATAAACAAATCCGGGAAGAAGCGGAGAACAGCGAAATTCCGGCCGATCGCTTCAGCGTACCGGAAGAGCATCAATTCACCGGCTTCGAAGGCTACGCCAGGGTGATCCCCCTTTGCGATGTGGTCATCCTCGCCACGCCTCCCGGCTTCCGGCCCATGCACTTTGAGGCGGCGGTCAAAGCCGGCAAACACGTCTTTATGGAAAAGCCGGTGGCTGTGGATTCCCCGGGCGTCCGGCAGGTGCTGAAAGCGGCCGAAGAGGCCAATAAGAAAAAGCTCAACGTAGTGGTGGGCCTGCAGCGCCGTTATGAGACGATCTACCTGCGCTGGATGGAAATGCTGCATGCCGGCGCCATCGGCGATATCGTCACCGCCCACGTCTACTGGAACAGCGGCGGCGTATGGGTGCGCCCGCGCCAGGAAGGCCAGACGGAAATGGAATACCAGATGCGCAACTGGTACTATTTTAACTGGCTCTGCGGCGACCACATCAACGAACAGCATATCCACAACCTGGATGTGGGCAACTGGGCCAAGCAGGCCTACCCGGCCAGGGCCCACGGCATGGGCGGCCGGCAGGTGCGCACCGGAAAGGAGTATGGAGAGATTTTCGACCATCACTTCGTCGAATACGAGTACGCCGACGGCAGCCGTATGTTCAGCCAGTGCCGCCATATTAAAGACACCTATTTCCAGGTTACGGAATCCTTCCAGGGTACCAATGGCTCCGCGCCCAGGCCGGGGGCCATCCAAACGCCCGGCGGTTTCAAACTGCTGGACCACGACGCCCGCAAGGACCCCAACCCTTACCAGGTAGAGCACGACCTGCTCTTCGAGGCCATCGCCAAAGGGGAATTCCGCTACGCCGATGCGGAGAACGCCGCCAAAAGCACCCTCACCGCCATCATGGGCCGTATGGCCACCTACTCCGGCCAACTGATCGAATGGGAGGCCGCGCTGAACTCCGAACTCAGCCTGATGCCCCAACGCTATGCCTGGGATGCCAATCCGCCGGTACTGCCGGATGAGGAGGGCTTCTACTCCGTGGCGGTACCGGGGGAGACGAGGGTTTTGTAGGATGTGGCAGTGTGGCAGTGTATCAGTGCGAGTGTCTGGAATGCAATAAAAACCACTACATGAAGCAGCTTTGCCTCATTTTCTTCCTGCATTTTGATGATGTGGGCCATGCCGGCCCGGCAGGGATCGGCTGCAACATGCAGGGCGCTCCGCCCAACTGGGTAAATAGCCCCGGCGAAATGCGATGCCTGAATTACGACGATACGCCCCGGATTACGGATATTGCCACTACGGCCCTGCAACACCTTTGCATACCCATCGATCCTGACTGGAATTTGGATGGTAATGCCCTTACTGATCTTTGTATGCTTACCGGCACAGGCGAACCGGCCAACTGCCTGCTCGTAAAACCATGACGGCCGTTACAGGAAGATTATGGAAACTGAGGAAATACCCAAAAGATTAGTTGTCATTCATGCTCCGGCCGACTCCGAACAGTTGGAAGAGCTGGAAAAGCAACTGGCGCCTTTAAAAGATACAGGCAAGCTCAGCCTCTGGCATCAGGGGAAAGTCCGGGCCGGCGAGATGCCGGAGGATGCCCTGCAGGACGCCCTGAAGCCTGCCGACATGGTGTTGCTGTGGGTAAGCCCCGACCTTTGGTATGAAAACCCCCTTTACAGGCAACTGCTGCGAAACCAGCGTTTGATCCCCGCCGCCTGCCAGGTAATACCCGTTATTGCGCGGGAGTCCAACTGGGAAGACGAGCCGTTTCTGCAAAAGTTTTCCAATTCTGCCATTCCCGCCGGCCGCCGGCCTGTCCCTGCCGGTAAAGGCAGCCAGCGAGACGCCTGGTTTGCGGCAGTCGCCCGGGAAATAGCCGAACGCCTGAGCCTTGCCATCCCGAAACCCAAACCTGCCCCTCCTCTTTGGAAAAGAAAGGGCATCTGGTTTGCATTAGCGGCCATCCTCCTGCTGGCCGCCGCCGGCCTTGGATACCGGATAAATAAAAACCGGCATCCAGCGGAGAAGGAGAAAGCCGGCGTTCCCGCGCCGGAAAAAGGCCGGGCAAACAATGCCTGCGGTTTTCCGGAGGCCTTCGACCCTGACGCCTTGTATATTGTCATAGCCAGTTTTGATGATTCCAGAGAAAAAACCGAAACGGACCAGGCGCTGAGGCCGTCGCTGGTGAACCGGATCGATAACTGGAAAATCCTGAACCGAAAAGAACTCCCCGTTCATATCTGCCACCTTAAAGATATCGTGCTCAACCAGAGAGACGAGGCCAGGCAGATACTGAAAAGCAATTTTGCCGACCTGGCCATCTGGGGCAAAGTGCGCGGCGTCTCCGACGAAAAGGGCCTGGCCGATATCGGGCTGGCATACGTAGCCTCAGATACGCTCATTAGGTGGGCTGGCGGGAAACTGGACACATTGCCGCAGAGTACCTATCAGGAAAATGTTTCCATCGAAGAGGTGCAGGAAGGTTTTTTATTAATGGGAGACAAAGAATTTGATAGCTGGCTGGCGGACATGTACAACTTAAAGGTAGGCCGGCAAATACCGGGCTTTTACTACATCAGGGATGATTGGCCCGAAGAGCGTAAAATCCAGGGTTTTCTAAACCGGGGCAGAAACTTTTTTGAATTGAAAAAATATGAGGAAGCCTTGTCCAACTTTCAGCTTGTCATTGAAATGGATGATACTTCTTCAGAGGGGTATTATCAGGCGGGGCGCACTTGTTATGAAATGGGCCGTTGGAATGAAGCCCTCGAATATTGCAGCCGGGCGCTTCGCCTGGATAGTATCCATTCCCTTGCCTACAATATCCGGGGATTGGCCAATGAGGCTTTATACGAATACGAAAAGGCCATAGAGGATTACACCGAAGCCATCGCCATCGATCCCACCTTCTCCGCCGCTTATAACAACCGGGGGTTGATTAAAAAACACCTCGGGCAATATGAGGAGGCTATCGGGGACTACAATCTGGCATTGGTATATGATTCCGTTTCGTTTCATGCCTTCTCTAACCGGGGCGTGGCTCTGAGCCGCCTGGGGCAAACGCAGCAGGCCATCGAAGATTTTTCCCGGGCGCTGGAAATCAACCCCGGCCAGGAGGTGGTTCTCGGCAACCGGGGCTATGCTTACTATCAAATCCGGCAATACGACAGGGCCATCGAAGATTGCAGCAAAGCCATCCGGATAAAACCGGAATACGCCAATGCTTCTGCAGTCTGGGGAATTGCCCTTAGAGAACTGGGCAAGCTCCGGGAAGCCCTTGACAAGCTGGCCCGGGCCATTGAGCTTGAGCCCCGGCGTCCTGCTTTCTATCTCTACCGAGGCAATACTTACGAACAACTACGCCAGTATGATAATGCTGTCCGGGATTATACAGCCGCTTTGACGATCAAAGAAGAATATGCCGAAGCATATCTCGGCCGCGGGCGGGTAAAGCGCCGGCTTGGGCAATACGCTGAAGCGCTCCTGGACCTGGAAAGGGCGCTGGAAATACAAGCCGGGAACGCAGAAATTTACTTCGAACTCGGGCGGGTTTATCAAAAAAGCGGCTTATCCGAGCAGGCCCTCCAAGCTTACAGCGGCGCTATCGGGTTGAGCCCTTCCCAACCCCTTTATTACTACTGGCGGGCAACTCTGAACCTGCAAAACGCTCGCTTTGGCCCGGCCGCCCGGGACTATTGGCCGGCGTTCAGGTTCGCTCCCGCCAGGGCCAGGGCCTTATCGTTGGCGCTGGTCATTATCGTTGGCGGAACCATCGTTTTTTTGATCAGGAAGAAATGGAGGCCATTCAAAAAACTGCCAAAAACTTAGCGCCCATGCCCCTTTTAAGCGCCTTTTTGTTCCTGCTCCAGGCCGGCATTCCCTTTTTAGCCGGGCAGGGCCATCAGGTAACCGGCGCGGCGCCTCCCTCCCGCTACGAATTCCGGCAAGCCGGGATGGGCGCCCTGTTCCGCATCGTCCTTTATGCCGGGGACAGCCTCCAGGCTCAGGCAGCCGCCCGCGCCGCTTTTGCCCGGATCGACAGCCTGGACGCCATGCTGAGCGATTACCGGGAAGACAGCGAGCTCAGCCGGCTTTCGGCCCGGGCAGGGCAGGAAGAATGGGCGGCGGTGAGCGAAGAACTCTGGTTCCTCCTCCAAAAGTCGGCGCAGGTGGCTGCCCTCTCCGGCGGCGCCTTCGACCCTACCGTCGGCCCGCTGAGCAAGCTGTGGCGGAAGGCCTTCCGGCAGGGGGAATTTCCGGATACGGCGGCGCTGAGCCGGGCCAGGGCCTGCGTTGGCCATCAGCATTTGCAACTGGATGGGGATGGGAAACGGGTTCGCCTCTCCCTGCCCGGCATGCGGCTCGACCTGGGCGGCATCGCCAAAGGCTATGCGGTGGATGAGGCCATGAAGATGCTGCGGCAGCACGGCCTCTCCATAGCGCTGGTGGATGGCGGCGGCGACCTGCTGGCCGGCGAGCCGCCGCCCGGCAGAGAAGGCTGGGAAGTCGCCATTGGTGCAGATACCACGCTGACGATCGCCCGGGAGGCGGCGGCCACTTCCGGAGATACCTACCGCTATCTGGAATGGCAGGGCCAGCGCTACAGCCATATCATCGCCCCGCGGACGGGGTTGGGCGTCACCCACGGCCTGAAAGTAACCGTAATGGCGCCGGATTGTACCCTGGCCGATGCGCTGGCCTCGGCCCTGAGCGTGGAGCCGGCCCTGGAAGAAAAAGTGAAATACGCCTTTCCCAAAGTGAAGATCGTTTTCCGGAAATAATATCTGTAAGCATATGAACAGAAGAAACTTCGTCAAATCCAGCCTGGCCGCTTCGGCCGCCCTCGCCGGGCCCGCCGCCTTTGCCGCCTCTTCCCCATCTTTCAGGGAAGAACCCTTTAAAATGAAATTCGCAACCCACCTGGGCATGTTCAAAGAACATACCGGCGGCGACCCTGTCCGCCACCTGGAATTCATCCACGATAAGGGCTTCCGCGCTTTTGAGGACAACGGGATGAAAGACAGGGAGGAAGGCGTTCAGCGCAAAATGGGCGCCATTATGGAGCAACTGGGCATCGAGATGGGCGTCTTCGTCGCCCATAAAATCTACTGGAACGAGCCCAACCTGGCCAGCGGCGATGAGAAGCTGCGCGAGGAATTCCTCCAGCAGATTCGGGAGTCGGTGGAAGTAGCCAGGCGCGTCAACGCCAGGTGGATGACCGTAGTGCCCGGCCATATCGACCCGCGGCAGGATATGGGCTACCAGACGGCCCATGTCGCCGAGGCCCTCAAACGGGCCAGCGCCATCCTCGAACCCCACGGCCTGGCCATGGTGCTGGAACCGCTCAACTTCCGCGACCACCCGGGCCTGTTCCTCACCAAGGCCGCCCAGGCTTACCAGATTTGCCGCGCCGTCGACAGCCCTGCCTGCAAGATTCTCTTCGACATCTACCACCAGCAGATTTCCGAGGGCAACCTCATTCCCAACATCGAAAAGGCCTGGGATGAGATCGCCTACTTCCAGATCGGCGATAATCCGGGCCGCAAGGAGCCCACCACCGGAGAGATCAATTACAAAAATGTCTTCCGGTTCATCCACGAAAAGGGCTACGACGGTATACTTGGCATGGAGCACGGCAATTCGAAGCCGGGAAAAGAAGGGGAGATGGCCGTGATCGAAGCGTACCGAAAGGTGGATGTGGGGTAGGGTGCGAGGAACCAGGAACTAGAAACTAGGATTCCGCCCCCCTTACGCCCTTTC
>CAZAXA010000339.1:0-7008 GCA_964488965.1 uncultured Phaeodactylibacter sp.
TCGATAATATTATACCGCCAAAAGCTGTATAATAGGCCCCAATTACTTTATTATACGGAAAAGTGCGCTACCCATGCTATTTGCCCAATCAAACCACTATGGCATGCGTTCAGAAGCTGTTTGAATTTAACACTTCGGTTTAGCCACAGTTTATTTTTCTTTTACAAGACTATCTTCTTTTTTCTTCGATTTTTCTCTCGAATTATTTGAATATCATTTTTTATGTAGGTAAAACTTATTGCAAGGCTTAAACCTATTGGAATTATTCCTCTCCATTCTCTCTCATAAATAAATAGTATTCCTATTAGTAAGAAAATAGCGGTCATTCCATAACCAACTAATCTCATTAAAATATTTCCAATTGTCCATTCGCTTTCTTCCCAAAACTCCTCTTCTTTTTTTACTTGCTTTTCAGCTACTATTTTTTCAACTTCTTTACCTTTCAGAATATCTGCAGCATTGATTAGAAACGAATTCAAATTTTCTTTATTCCGTTTTCGAGAGTATCCTTTCCTGAACAATTCAGGATTACCCATGCTATTTATAAATACTTTGTCTACTGTTTTTTTGACTGTTATTTTTTCTCCGCCATTTCCAAATGCTTCACGATATCTAAATGCTTCAGCGTAACTCCCTTTTAATTTTACTATCTGCCAGTTCAACTCTTTAGCTGTTATTTTAATTGTTCTTTCAAATTGTTCATCTGTCATTTCAGCTTTGTATTCTTGGAAAAACAATCTATTCGAATTCAGCCAATAAAAGAAAATTGATACCCCTAAAAATATCAACGCCGGATATATCAATCTACTCGAATTTTGGCCAGTTATTGCAAAATATCCAAGCATTAAAACTGGAATTAGCAAGTAGATTGAAATTCCAAAATGATTAAACCATTCTCCTTTTGTCAACTTTATCCTTTCCGCTGATTTCATTTTTTCTTTTTGGTTGTGCCGAACGGTTGCACTCACGCATACCGCCGCCTGCGTTGGCTTTGCGGGTTGGGCTTTGCGGCGATTGGCGTTGAGTGCATTGTTCTCAGATTTTATATACGTCTATTACTTTTAGCAACAATGTATTCTGTCCATGCCACAAGGTCTTTATCTTTATCGTTTACTATTTCTTTATAACTTTCTGAAAACAATTGATAAAGTTTGTTGCCGCTGTTGGCAACAAAGTTGTCGAAAACCTTTTCTCCGTTACCGAATGTCGAAAGTTCACATATTTTGAAGTCGTCTGAAAATCCGTATGATACAGGATATACTTTTCCTTGCTCATTAATTATTATAGTTCTGATGAATTCGGCAAAATTGTCTTCTGTTAATGCGTAATTTTCTCCCTGATAATGAATTGTGCTTGGATGTTCTTCTATATATTCTCTGTGCAAAAAATCCATTTGTATTCGCATTTTTCCAGCAAACTTTGACTGCAAATATGTTCCTACAATGTGAGTTTTATGCAGAGCATCTTGTGTAAGTCCTTGGGTAGAAAGTTGCTCACTTGCACGGCCATACAATTCAAGTGGATGTAATTGCAATAGTTTAGCACCGTGTTCGTATGCAAAATCAGCAAGCCAAATTAAATTTTCCCAACTCTGGTTTGTGATAGTATGTATTATTCCAAAATCTTTTTCAAATTTATTCAATATTTCAATCCCTTCCAAAGCCTTATCAAATGCACCGTCAAGGCATCTGATTTCGTCATGTTTTTCCCTATTTCCGTCAATGCTTATCGCAACCAAATCTAAGTGTTTCAAGCATTCTTTTGATTTCGCAGCCTTCAATAGCATGCCATTTGTAGCGGCTTGCGTTTTGTATCCAATTTTCTTTGATTCAAGTAATAATTCTTGCAATTGGCCATACAAAAATGGTTCTCCGCCCGAAACTGAAATTACATTAAAACCAGTAGAATAAGCATATTCTAAAAAGGGTTTGAGTATATTCAAATCAATTCCACCTTTCAAGTTCGGCGCAGAACTTGAATAGCAATGCTTACAAAATAGATTACAACGCAAAGTTGGGTGGATATGAATGACTTTGTAACTACTCTGAGATTCATACGCACATTCATACCCACCGCTCGTCATTTCAGAATCCATGACTAAGATTTTCAACTTCTTCTCCGATTTTCAATCGAATGTCGAGGAAATCAGGGAAAGGGATTCCCAACGGGAAAATGTCAATTTTCCGTAATTCGGGAATTTCAAAAACTTTCCCAAGTTTAGCAAGGTCTTTGAGATTCAGGCGTCCTCTGACAATGACGCCGTCGGGTGCAGGAATACCGTACTTCCAAATCCGCTCAATCAACAAATCTTGTTTGCGAAGTTGGGCGATAATGGAAGAATACTTTTTCAAAGTAGCCTTTTCCAATTTGATGTCGGAAAGGTGCGACATCAAAGCCTGTTCAAACTTTTCAGCATTTTCCATAATTGAAAACATTTATAGTTTAAAAATGTAGTTTGATTTCCACTTTGGTAGCAAATTTCTCGCAACCTAAGATGTACTCTTCATGGAAGTTCACATCTTAATTCTCCGCTCTCGCGTAATTGTAAACCAGATATTAGAGCCTGTAATCTTATTCCCTGAGCATGCGATCTGGAGGGCTTGCCGTATAATTGAGCAGGATCAGGATATCATCCAGTTCCTCGCTACTTAACCCGTTGGTTCCAGCGTCAATTGTCCACAGCCCAAGAGGATTGCCAGTTAGTGCTGCCTCTCCTTCCAAAAGGATAGGATCTGAGCCAGGGAAATTTGTCCAAGTCCCCACTTCGGAACTATTTACTGTTAGCCTCAGGCTTGCTGTATTTACAGCTTCAGTCCCTTTGGGTTTCAGATAAACCTTCACTACCGACAACGAAAGCGCTCTATCCGCCAGGAAGTAGGGGAAATGCTGCTGCTTCAATTCAAATTCGGCCGTTTGGCGGGCATCCGGAGGATTGGGATGCAACAGCCGGTGGAAGGCGTTCGGAAAATCGTGGCGCAGGCTGAACAGGCGGAACAAACCCCTCTGTTCATTCGCCAGAACCATTTCGTTAACAGCTTCCTGCAAGGCTTTAACGGCAGCCTCCTTCAACCTGTTTCCCCCTTCCCTGCCTGTATACCGGAGCTGCAGAATCACGTCCGAAATCGTATCGAAGTCAAACTGGTTGAGGGTTACCAGTTCGCCGGATTCCAGGCGCCACTTTCCTGAAAGCTCCAGGCGCCATTCGCTGATGGCGCCGGCGCCTTCGAATGGAAGAAAGCGTTCGTCACGGAAGTTCAGTTCAAACATGCCGGGATCGTTCTGGGCGCTGCTGGTCGCTATAGATTGTATTGCACCTATATTGTGCTGGAAGCGTGGATCTTCAAGCCCCTCATATCTGTAGGAAGCGCCCGGATTGGGATCCTTGCGAAGGCGGTTTCCCAGAAGGGTAAGGGTGCAGTTCACACTGGTAAAGGGGCCCGTGACGCAGGGAATGGTCAGGCTAATTGATTTGATGCGCCGGAAATAGTGCCCGGGATAATCCAGATCAAAAATTTCCTCCGGCAAGTTGAGGAAGCACTCGCCGGTCTCTTTCAGATTAATGAGCGCGATGGGGTCCAGCATATCCAGGGAGACGCTCTTGGTAAGCTCATACTCGCGTTTGTTTTGGTCGAGGTAGGCCATTTCCATGCGTTTGAGGTCAAAATGGAGCCGCTCGCCGGCAAGCAGGCCTTTTTTGAGGCTGTCCCAGTAGCCAAAGTTGATGAACTTGGTATCGCGGTTGCCGATCTCGTGTTGGAACGTGCTTTCGGCGCGCTGAGCGAGGTCGAAGGCCATGCGATAGGCCTGGTAATGCAGGCTTGTCGTTTGCGATACCTGCCAATCATACAACTCCTGGTTCGTGAACTTATAGCGCAGGAAGTCTTCCACGGCCTTGGCGTTCTCGATCTGTTGTTCGTGGTTCTTTAGCTCCTGTTCCGCAATTGCGCGACGGATATCCGCCGCGAGAACCTGCTTCTGTGCCTGGCTTTCTTCACTACGCGCCAGGTCAGCTTGAAACATCCAATCGTCCATTCGCCTCCGGTAATCCGCCTGAAGTGAGTGCATGGATGCATCGAAGCGGTCCCTTTCCGCAAGATAGGTGAATACCTCGGCCGTCGCCTTTGCTACGTTACCTAGATGAACCCCTCCAATCTCTGTCCCCACTGTTAGTCCAGCATGAAACTGGGGCACAGCGAAAAGTATTGCGGCTAATGCGCTACTGAGTTGTGCAGCTTGTGCCTTATCGTGTGCGTCTCCAAGGTCGTCAATATTTGCCGACTCCTCATAGTTCATGAACTGTCGGCTGGAATAATAATCAAGCTGCTTTTTCGCCAGCTCCTTCGCCGCCTCCAACCCTGCTTTGGTCTCCTCAGCCTCCCTGATCTGGTCGCGCCGGATCTGTGTCATCTTAGCTAGTAAGGATGATTCGTGCCTGGCGCGCAACATCCCGAGCGCCTCTCCGTCGCGCTTTTCCAGTGCTGCGAGCAGGGTCGAACCGAGCGTTTGCACGAACGAACAAAATTCGACGGCTTTCTGTAGCATGAACTGAAAGCGGTAGTGCGGCAGCGGCGCGTTGAGGCCGCTTATCGCACTGGCCAAATCCACACCTAGCGCACGGGCGCGCACCAGAAGCCCCGGATCGATCGGCGGCTCATAGAGGGGAAGCTGCCGCACTACGCCCTCGATGTTCATGCAATGACGTAGCTTGAACAGGCGGTCGGCAACCGTATCCCAGTATCCCAGTAGCTTGTCATTCTTGGGAATACAGAAATAGAAAGGCGAAAGCACGGGCGCACGAGCGCCGGACGGGTCGCTACCCGCCGGCAGTTCGCCGTCGGAGGTGAGTAGTTCCTCGATCTCCACCATAGGATCGTAGAAGCCGCCGCCGTTCTCCCCAGCCGGAAGAAGTTCGGCGGAAGTTTTGACGGGCAACTCAGCGCGGCTGGGAACCGTAAGCGGGCGTGGCCCCAGGATCTCGGCCGCCAGCAAATAGAGCTGCGCAGCTTCGTTGGTAGATTCCATGGTGTCCTGGCGAAACAATTGGTCGCCCCAGGCAATGAGGTTGTCGATGTACTTCATCACCACGGTTTTCTGGTAGGCCACAAGGCGCCGGCGAGCGATCAGGTGTGGATTGAACGGATCGTTGCGCCACTGCTCGACCTGCCGGTTGAGTTCAGCATCACCCCCGGCGATCTCGCGCAGCAGATCACCCACCTGTAGGTGTGCGTCGGTGTTGAGCCAGAATGGGCGGACTCTCCAATATGGCAGCAAACCGGGATCCAGGCTGTCGGACGGAATTGTCACTGCTCCACTCCACGGCACATCCCACATGAGCGTGACAGTTGCCTGGCTCCCAGGCGTAAAGAAGTCGACCTCTAGGATAGTCGCAACTGGAACGCCCATAGTAAGTCGCGCCATTGTGCGGTACTCACCTGGCGCACGGCGGTCGATTAGAAGGTCACCACCAAGCCAGAAGCGAACCGCGCCTCCGGAACGCAAAGTGAACCACACATCAAAAATTGGACCCGCGAGGCCGAATATGCCGGGCGGCCTCAATGTGAGCCTGCCCGTCCATCGGACGCGGAAGGGGCCCGGCTGCAGTGCTTGATCCGGCATTTCTCGTCGCCAATCGAACGACACTCTACTGTCAATGCGCACCACGACGGGCCGAAGGCGGTTTCTGTCGTCAAAGTACGCTCCGATAAGTCCACCTTCCTCGCTGCCAACGGGAAGGATCGGGTTGAAAATAAAGTGAAACCACTTCTGTGCTTCCGCGAAACGCTGGTTTTGCATCAGTCGATCAGCGATCAATAGGGGTGCGTGGAAGAAAAGTTCCCAGTTGTAAAGGGAGTAGGCACCCTCATGAGAAAACTCGATCTCGCCAATTGGATGTCGTCGGTCGACATAGTCACTCGGGTTGTATTCTCCGAAGAACGGATCCCACTTCTTCTGCAGGCGTAGCTGCGAGTTGCTGGCAGGGTCTAAAAGACCCGCTATGCCGTAACGTTTAATTTCGGTAATGAACTCGCAGACATAAGGGTGATAGCTTCCGCGAAAGCGGTAGAGCTTAATAGGAGTCGTTGGCGATAGCCCAATTAGTAGAGCGATGAACATACCCCATTCCCCGCCTGGGAACGAGGACAGGAACTCAGAAAGAGGAATATCGTAGGGCTCGACCAGAAAGACCCGCCTTGCGTCCTCGTAGAAGAAGGGGGCCTGCGACAGGAATTGGTCAAACTGATGCGAGTGTGGCACCACGAAACGTTCAGGGGGGGCTAGAACCGGCAACGGTGACCCGGAAGGAAGCCCAGGGAAATCGACATCAGGGACCGGCAAAGTAAGGGGATTGGGTTCGTCCGTGTCGTATTCAGAACCCTCGGCAAACCGCATCCATTCATGACGCGATCCAGGCGGTCTGACCAAGTTCCGCCCAGCGAGGAATGGAGTCTTCAGCAAGTGTGGCGCGTTGTCGCAGCTCGGAAAGTCAAAGTAGCCCAATTCAGCGACCTCATCTTGTGTCCGTTTGCCTAACACCCAGAGTGCGAGAGGACCTGGTGTAAAGTTCAATGTGTGAATGAAGCTGGTTGAACTCGGCGCGAAAATAAACGCCTTTGTACCTTCCTCGAAAAGCAGATCATCCGTGAAAGACACAGACTCGACATGGACCACGTCGGTCCCAACCATCTTCGCGCTCCATCTCCCCTCCCTGTACTCGCTCCACGCAAGCTTAATATCCCATGACCTTTTTTCAAACGGTTCAATCCTCACTTCGTCATCGCTGGCCATTTCAGAGTTATCACCAGACCCCACTCTCTCAGTCTTCTCCGTGAACAGTGGCCAGAATAGGTACAATCGCCGGTTCCATACTAGTGCCGGAGGCACTAAGTCTCTTTACGCTTTTCTTGTTTTTCGGCGGCCTTAAGGAAGCCGGAGAACTTCCACTTTAGCGGCTTAGAGCATGTTTGGAGCACAAATTTTGCAATCACCGCATTCTGGATAAAATAATTT
>CAZAXA010000340.1:0-7006 GCA_964488965.1 uncultured Phaeodactylibacter sp.
GCTTACAGATGCTTGTTTGGAGGTAGTCCCCGACACTACGTGTACGGGGCAGGCTATTTGGGCTGTCCCGGGACTGTTCACGCAAGTGTGTTTTCTCGCAACAGCGCAACGACGCGACGCCTGATAATCAGTCGAATATGAAATTCGGCCGATTATCCTGACACAGTTGAATGAACAGCCCCCAGCCCAAGGGGCCCCTCTTCAGGGCAAATGTCCGCTTCCAAAGCACCAGTTCCAAACATGCTCTTACCTCCTCCCCAGGTCCTGCACCCAGTACGCCCCTGCCTGTGCCGCCCCCATCTCCGTATAGTCCCGGCCCATCATGTTCTCGCAATGCCCCGGGCTGTTTTTCCAGCCCTGCACCACGGCGGCCACATCGGGATAGCCCCAGGCGATGTTCTCGGCCACGCTGCGCCAGTCGTAACCCGCTTCCCTCACCCGCCGGGCCATGTCGCTGCCATCGGAACCGCGGTGGCTGAAGAAGCCGTTTTCGTGCATATCGCCGGCATGGCGCCGGGCGGCCTGTTCCAGCTTTTGGTTCCAGCTCAGGGAAGGCACAGGGGCCATCCAGCGGGAGCCGCAGCGGCAGCCGCTCTGGCGCAGCGCATTGACCTCGGCCAGCATCTGGCCGGCGAATTCGGAACTTTCATCCACAATGGCCGGCTCTTCCGGCAATGCTTCCGCCTCCGGTTTGGCGCAACTGAACAGGGCAAGGAATATTAGCAAAGCGAACATCATTAGCCTCATATTTGGAAAAGGATTAACTTTCTTTCAATAATCGTTCTTCCTGCGATGTTTAGTATAGTAAGGCCAGGTTTTTAACCGGGCTTCGCAAATACCACAAAACCATGAGCCCATCCAGCGAAAACTTACCCTACCCCCTCATCCGCGGCGGCCAGCAGTTGGCCATCAGCAAAGTGCCGGACGAATTTACTATCCGCAGCCGGGCGGGGGCCGATGAGCGCGCGCTCAGCCGGGGCCTGGGGTGTGTTGTGAAGGAGCGCCTGGACGGGCAGGAACTGTCTGTCCTGTCCGTCGATGCGGCTGCCCGCGATGAGGCCATGGGCCGCATGCGAGGCCTCGAGGAGGTAGCTTTTGCTTCCCATGCCTACACTTTGAGCAACGACCCGCTGGGGCGCGTGTACCTTACCGATGAAATAACGCTGCAGTTCCATCCCGGTACAGCGGCTTCCGCTAAGGAGCGCCTGGCGGCAGAACATGGCTTGCGTTTTGTCAAAGCGATCCCGGGGCTGGACGACGGCCACGTTTTCCAGCTGACGGCCGCCGCCCGTTCCAACCCCCTCAGGCTGGCCCATCAGCTGAGCCGGCTGCCCGAAGTGGCCTATTGTGAAGCCAATGTGGCCATCCGCAGCCTGTACTATTACGAACCTTCCGATACCTTGTTCAAACATCAGTGGTATCTGCACCATAATGGAGGGGCGCACCTGGAAAAAGATTCGCATATCGACATTACCCGCGCCTGGGATATCACCCGCGGGGCGCGTTCCATCATCATAGCAGTGGTTGACGATTATATAGATACCAGCCACCGGGATCTTGCCGGGCCGGGCAAGATCGTGGCGCCCCGGGATCTTACGGGCCATGACGATGACCCGGCGCTGCACAGCCACGGCACCGCCTGTGCGGGAATAGCTGTAGCCGAAGAGAACGGCTGGGGCATAGTCGGCGCCGCGCCGGCCTGTGCCCTGATGCCCATTCGCCTGGCGGGCATGATCGACGACAATATCATAGAAAACCTGTTCGGCTGGGCCGCCGGCCATGGAGCGGCGGTCATTTCGAACAGCTGGGGGGTAGCTGCCGCCAATTTCCCGCTGAGTGTGCGCCAGCATATCGCCATTCACAAAGCGGCTACGGAGGGCAGGGGCGGGAAGGGCTGTGTTATCTGTTTCGCTGCGGGCAATGTCAACCGCCCCCTTAATGGCGCCGTCGACGAACGCGGCTGGCCGGGCAACCGGCTGGCGGAGGCTACGCGCTGGTACAACGGCTTCGCCGCCCACCCTGATGTCATCGCCGTTTCTGCCTGTACCAGCCTTAACAAAAAGGCGGCCTACAGCAACTGGGGCCCGGAGGTGTCGGTCTGCGCCCCCAGCAACAATGGCCATCCCAGCCTCGGAGAGGAGCCGTCCTATCCCAAAATATCGTCCCCTTTTCCCGGTAAATCCATCTATACGACAGACCGGGTAGGGCGGGCCGGCTACGGCCATTCGGATTATACCTCAGCCTTTGGGGGTACGTCCAGCGCCTGCCCTCTGGTGGCCGGCGTGGCGGCCCTGATGCTCTCTGTCAATCCTGCCCTCACGGCAGCGGAGGTAAAGCAAATACTGGAAACTACCGCCGATAAGATCGAAGACCATAGCCGGGACCCTCAGCTGGGGCTTGCACTGGGAACCTATGATGGAAAGGGACACTCTCAGTGGTTCGGGTACGGTAAGGTCAATGCGTATAGGGCCGTGGTAAAGGCCGGCGGCCGGGAAGCAATAAGGCCGGGCAGTTTTACCGGCCATTCTGCACCGGCACTCGCCATTTCCGATAACCAGTACGAGGGCGTCGCCGTTCCGATCCAGGTGGCGGAAAAAGGCGTAGTGAAAGGCCTGGAGGTGAGCGTCCATATCCTCCATTCTTATATCGGCGACCTCAAGGTTTCCCTGGTGTCCCCTTCCGGGAAAAAGGCACTCCTGCATGATAAGCAGGGCGGCGGGAAAAATAAAATCCGGAAAACCTACACTACGCGCAACGCTCCGGCCCTGACGGGCCTGCTGGGAGAGCTCACCGAAGGCGCCTGGTGGCTGGCCATACAGGATATTGCTCCCCGCGATCAGGGAAAACTGGAGGAATGGTCATTGTCCCTGGTATTTAATCCTACCCGGCTGATCATTCTGGAAAGCCATCCGGGCGCCGCCATCCCCGATGACCAGCCCTTTGGCACAGAATGGGCCCTTAAAGTGGGAGATCAGTCGGTAGTGAAAAAGATCACCCTTGGCGTGGATATAACTCATCCCTTCATTGCCGACCTTCAACTGGCCCTCACCGCTCCTTCAGGGGCCAAAGCTATGGTCCACAACCGAAAAGGGGGGGCTTCCGATGACATAAAAAGGGTTTACTCCAGTTGCGATACGCCCGCCCTGCAACCCCTGCTGGGGCAACCGGCAAAGGGAGAATGGCGCCTGTGCGTGAAAGACCTGGCCTTCGGCGGAGCGGGAAAGCTCAATTCGTGGAGCCTTCAGCTGGAAGTGGAGGGCTGAAGAATGTGTATAAGTGCATTCGTGTATGCGGGTATAAGTGAGGGTAGTTCCTTTCCTGATACTGACCAATGTCACTCCCCTTCACTGATGCCGGTCATTTGAACTATGGGTATAAATATTCATAAATTACAGCAGGTGCGTATCCGGGATCATACCATGTGAGGCGGAACTGTACTTTGAGGCCAGGTTCGTGGTGGAAAAAGAAGCGATAGCCTGAGTTTTTTGACGTTTAAAGCCTGCCAGCGAGGGGGCTGGGTTGCGGGGCCGCCCATGGGCGGCCCAACCTATAAACCCATAACCCCCTACTCACACCCCAGGTCAATCCGGGACTGCCGGTCATTATTCGGGAAGCACAGGCCCGAGAGTATGGAAGCCGGCTCGTAGCGTTTCAGGTTGGGGTCGTACAAGGCGTTTTCCATAAAGGCGGTGATCGCCTCGGCCTCGCCTTCCGTAAGCCCGAGAGGGTGGAAGGCCTCTGCCAGCCGGCCGGGCGGCACATCGGGGTTTTCGGGGATGGCGAGGTTCTTGTATTCCACCACATCCCGCAGCGAGCGGAAGCTGGCGCCGTGGCCATAGAACGGGGAATCTTTCAGGTTATACAGTTGAGGTACTTTGAACTGGTAAACCTCTTCCGGCCGGCCGGTAAAGCCGCCCCGCCCCAGGTCAGTAGGGGAGTCTACCGCCGTCTGGAAAGTTTCTTCGGGGCAGTCAAAGAGGTCGTTCATGCCCAGGGCGTAAAACGCCATGCTGTTGAGCGCCGGCCCGGTATGGCAACTGCCGCATCCGGCTTTGCCGAAGAAAAGGATAGCCCCTTCTTTTTCCACATCAGACATAACTTCCTTCTCGCCCCGAAGCCACCGCTGGAAGGGCGCCTCCGTGGCGAGCAGCGTCCGCTCATAAGCGGCAATGGCCAGGCCGGTAGTGATGGGGCTATAGCGTTCCTCTTCCGGCAAATCGGGAAATGCCTGGTCGAACATGGCCTTATACCCCAGGTCTTCGATCACGTCCCGGACAGCAAACTGGCGGTGAACATCCAGGCCGGCGATGGCCTGAGATTCCAGCCCGTGGAAGCCGAGGTGGTTGACTTCCGGTTTCGTTCCCGGGAGCCAGGCGTATTCGGTGCCGGCATTGGGGCCTTTGGCGCCGAACTGCCCGTTCCAGAGCATGACGATCTGAAAGGCGGAGTTTAAAGTAGAAGGGCTGCGGATGGGCTGAACGTCCATGTCGATCACGCTGTAGGCAGGATCGCGGCGGCGGCCTTCGCCATTCAGGCCGAAGCCTTCGCCCCCTTCGCCTATACCCTGGTGCCTGCCTGCCTGGAACCCGGCGGAGGCAAAGTGGCAGCTCGCGCAGGAATAAGTGTTGATCCCGGCGACGGACTTCGGCTTGAGGGCCATGCCGGTCTCGTGGTAGAGCAACTGCCCGAGGGCTACTTTCCCGGCGCTTAGCGGATTGAGCGGGTCCTGGGGAATATCATTCAGAGCATCGGGGGAAGGCAACCGGAAAAAGCCGAGCCCCTCGTCTCCTGAAAGGCTCAGGAGGGCCTGCTCCAACTGCTCATCCAAAGGGTCGATAAAAGGGGGGGCGCTGTCATCATTATTACAGGCGGCAAAGAGGAGGGCGGCCAGGCCTGCAAGCAGAAAGCGTATTTTCATGCACATAAGAGGAAATATTTGTTGTCAATCTGCCTGAGGTTAGCTTCCGGCAAGGAGTAGGTAAATATATTTGCCTCTCTGATAACAGGTACGTCTCCGTCGGAGCTTTGTTGTTTCAAAAATATGATTTTTTCCCCTTCCCGAAACTATTTTGTACGGCCTGTGCGGAAATAAAAAAGGGAAACGGCATCGCGCTGTTTCCCTTTTGAGAGGCCTTTTAAGGGGCCCTTAATTTTTATCTTTCACGGAGTTGACCACCGCCTCAAAAGTCTCGGGATGGTTCAGGGCCAGGTCGGCGAGGACTTTGCGGTTGAGGGCGGCCTCGTTTTTGGAAAGCTGGTGCATCAGGCGCGAGTAGGAGATGCCATGCTGGCGGGCGGCGGCATTGATGCGGGCGATCCAAAGGCGGCGAAAAGCGCGCTTTTTGGCTTTGCGGTCCCGGTAGGCGTACTTCAGCGCCTTTTCAACGGCATTTTTAGCAACGGTATAGACATTTTTACGGGCGCCAAAGTAGCCTTTGGCCATCTTTAAGATTTTCTTGCGCCGCTGTCGGGACGCTACGGCATTTACGGAACGTGGCATATTTTTGTTTTTAGTGCAACGCAGAGGTCATCGGGAAAACTTCCAATGACGGCTTTTGTCCTGCGTTCTCGTTAAAATTAAATGGTTTTCGGAACTTTATCCGATAGCGAGCATGCGTTTTACACGGCTCTCATCATGCGGGTGGACGAGCGTTGCGTCCCGCAGGCGCAGCTTGGCTTTTTTGCTCTTGCGGCGCATCATGTGCGAGGTCTTTGCCTGAAAACGCTTGATCTTTCCGGACCCGGTGCGCTTGAAACGCTTCTTGGCACTCGAGTGTGTCTTCATCTTCGGCATTACGAGTATCTTTAGTATTCAATAATCAATGCTGTTCGAAAAACGGAATGCAAAGGTACGGAATAATGTTGAATTATCCTGGCCGTCACACTTTATTTTTAAAACATTGCCGGGAAGGGAAGCTTATTTCTTTTTCAGCTTTTTAGGCGTGACGACGACGATCATGCGGCGGCCTTCCATTTTAGGCAGGGCTTCAGCCGAACCGAATTCTTCCAGCTCTTTAAGGAAGCGAAGCAGCAGCAGTTCTCCTCTGTCTTTGAAGACAATGGTGCGGCCGCGGAAGTGGACGTAAGCTTTCACCTTGGCGCCTTCTTCCAGGAATTTCTTGGCGTGCCGGGTTTTGAATTCGAAATCGTGGTCGTCGGTGTTGGGGCCGAAGCGGATTTCTTTGACGACTGTTTTTGCCGCCTTGGCCTTGATCTCCTTTTCCTTCTTTTTCTTTTCGTAGAGGAATTTGTTGTAGTCGATGATCTTTACAACCGGAGGTTTGGCATTAGGCGAGATTTCTACCAGGTCCAGTTCTGCCCGTTCAGCCCATTCCTTGGCTCTGCGGGTGGGGTACACCGTGCCTGCTTCAATGGTTTGGCCTACGATGGCGCTGATCTCTTCGAGGTTTTCTCCTACCAGGCGAATTTCGGGAACCCGGATCTGTTCGTTGACTCTGAAGTTGAATTTGTTGCTGTTGGAGGCGTTCTTTGCCAAAGTTAATTTTTTAGTTAAGTAATAATGATGAAAACGCCGCGCCGTTGCCTTGCAGTGTTGGCGCGTAAATGATCTGTTGGCGATTTTGTGAAAAAAATTCGCGATAAATTTAATGGAATATTCTGAAACCGGAATATTCTTCAAAAATAAATTTATGGGCTTCCCGCCAACCGGGGCGAACAAAAAAGGTACGCCCGCCGGCCGGCGGGCGTACCTTTCACCGCAGTAATATACTATTCCTTGACGTCAGTATTCACTTCTTTTGCCAGTGTGATATTCAGGCCATCTCCGGCTTTGTTGAGAACGGCTTCCAGGCGGCTGCCTTCGGGCGGGTTCTCACTGAGAATGAACTCCGCCAGAGGGTCCTCCACATATTTCTGTATGGCCCGGTGCAGCGGGCGGGCGCCGAACTGCGGGTCATAGCCTTTCTCGGCGACGAACTTTTTAGCCTCTTCGGACAAGGCCAGCGTATATTCCATATTGGTAAGGCGCTTGTGCAGGTCTCTGAGG
>CAZAXA010000341.1:0-5548 GCA_964488965.1 uncultured Phaeodactylibacter sp.
ATTTTGGCCAGTATCTCGAAGGCGGTCACCATACCTTGTCCGCCTCTGGCGTGGCCGCGAATTTCTAACATAGAACGATGCTTTTTGATTCGCGAAAATCTCAGTAGGCCCCGACACCGTTTTTCCGCCCAGGGAAAAACGGTGTCGGGGCGGATTCAAAGAGCGTTAGGGCGTTCTGCCCTTAAGCGTTCTAATATTAGAAGTTTTTCGAAGCTTTAGGAATGACAATTGTTTACCCGGGCTCTGATCTTTGTCATCTTGCCTATCGCACCAAACTAACTTTCCTCACCAGTACTGCATCCTCCGTGCGTAGGCGCAGCAGGTAGGCGCCGGGCGCGAGGGCCTGTCCGTTGTCTCCCTTGCCATCCCAGGCCTGCTCGTGGCTGCCGGCATCCAGCAGGACGGACTCCAATATTCGCACACGCTGACCCTGCAGGTTGAACAGCTCGAGGCTGGCCTGCCCGGCCTGCGGCAGGTAGAAACGGATGACGGCTTGCCCGTTGGAGGGGTTCGGGAATGCCTCCAGCATGTATGCCTTTCCCGTCACCTGGCCGGGGATACCCGGCAAGGGGCCCCTGTCTTCATCCGGACAACACTGCGCTGTGCCGGCATCGAGGGCGTAGATCAGGCCTTGTACCTCGGCGAGGATATAATCGGCCGCCGCCACCGGGATGCTGCCGCCCCTGTGGTACTGCACATAGCCGATGATGTTTTCCAGGTAATCGATGATCGTGGCGGCGCTGGTCCCGGTGCAGAATTTACTGACCGCGAGGTCCAGCCTGCGGGTGAGGGCCCGCTCTGTCGTCGAACTCAGGCCGAGCCCCCTGATGTAGGCATTTAGCTGCCCAACCTCCAGGTCGAAGCATACCGGCTGGCTGCAGTAGCCGTTAGGGTCTTCGATGGTAACGATTGCCAGGCATGTCGATGTATTGCCGTTGCCATCGTTTACAGTGAGTGTCACGGTGTTCGGGCCCAGGTTCTCGCATGTGAAACTACCAGGGCTAACCGATTGCGGGGTCACCGTGCCGCAGTTGTCCGAAGAACCGGCGGCGTCAAACACATCGGTGGCGGTGATGCTGGCCGCGCCGGCGGCATTGAGCTGTGCGACGGCGGGCTGGCAGGCGACAGTGGGCCTCGCTTTGTCCTCCCCATTAATAGTTCCTTCACAATCTTGCCAGCCCTCTAATGGAGTATAGCCCACATAGACCACCTCATATGTGAACTCGCCGTGACCATCCAGGATCGGGCCGTTGCTTGGGTCCTCGTCGTCGAGGATGTTCACGATGAAGTCGGACTCGCCGGCGCAACCGAAATCGCCTTCCAGAACCATATCGGATGTAATGAATCGCTGGCAGTTGGCATCCAGCGTTGCGTTAACTGTATTATTGCTGCAAGAAAGGTTGGTCGGAGGAGCGGCGTCCTGGGTAACAACTATGAAAAAATCTTCCTGGCTTATGTTGCCGGCGGCGTCTTCAGCCGTGATCACTATCTGGTATGCGCCAGGGGCAAAAGCGCCGACAAATATCTCGCCGTTATTGCCTTCACCAGAAAAATCAAGTGTAAAGCCGCTAGTATAGGGCGTATAAACAGTTACCGTATACTCTGAGCCCGGAAGCACCGGGTCGCCGGGAGCGGCAGGAAAATGGTCGCCGTCGCAGTTGTCGACCACAGTTAGCTCAAAGATAACAACTGCCGGATTTTGGTCGCAGGGGTCGAGCGCCACGTAAATATCCTGGGAAGGACGGACAATAATTGGCGCTTGGATGTCGCCCGGGCACTGTCCCCCCGTCTGGCTGCAGTAGCCGTTCTTATCCTCCCCAATGATGATTCCTTCGCAGTCTTCCCAACCAGGAAGTGGCAATGGTGGCTGGGGATAACAAATGCCAGGATAGGTAGCAGTCCAGTTGCTAATGATCACTGAGGCGCCGGCCGGAACGAAGCCACTGGTGCTTACCCAGCCCAAAATCAGCACCTGGCCAACATTCAGTGTCAAGTTGATAGTACCCTGGAGTTGCCCCAGGTCGACACCGTCAGAAACAACCACCTTAAGGACCTGCTGTAAATTGCCTAAGGCAGGATCAACCGCATAACCCCAAAGTTCGAAGGTGGAACCGCTGACAAAATCGTTGGTTTCGAAGTTGTAGCTGAAGGAAATATCAACCGAACAGCCTGGTAAAGAGCCGCCAAAACCTGGAATGGTGATGGCGGTGGAAGCCGTTTCTTCACCAAAGTAGGCGTCACTATTTGTACCCATCTGCAGAGATGTAGCCGAGAAGTTGACAAAGCCTGGCAGGTAGGTGTTGGTCGTCCAGTTTGCCGGAGCGTAGGGTCCGGTAAAACCGGAAGAAACCATATCCTCTCCGGTTGTGCCGACCTGCGGCGGGCCAGTTAGGTCAGGGTTAACATAGATCACTTCATAAATGAACTGGCCGTAGCCGTCCAGTATGTTGCCATTGCTCGGATCGTCGTCGTTGACGATGTTCACGCGGAAGTCAGACTCGTTGGCACAACCGAACTCGCCTTCCAGTACCATGTCCGGACTAACGAGCCGCTGGCAGTCCGCATTCAGCGTTACGTTAACTGCGCCGTTGCAAGAGAGGTTGGTCGGAGTGGGGCCGTCTTGAGTGACTACCACAAAGAAGTCCTCCCGGCGTACGTTGCCGGCGGCATCTTCAGCCTCGATGAGGACCCGGTAGACGCCCGGGGCAAAAACGCCCGCGAAACCCTCTCTGCTACCGAGAGCGATTATGACACCATTATCAACAGTTACAGAGAACTCAGCGCCAGGAATAACGGTACCGTCGTTACTTGGGACGTAGTCACCATCACAATCATCGGTAACCGTCACCTCGAAGAATACCACAGCGGCGAAACCCAGGTCGCAAGGATCGAGTTCCACATTGATATCCTGTGAAGGATACACGATGACCGGCGCCCAGGTATCGTTCATACACTGCCCGAAGGCCTGCTGCATGCCCCCGAAGCCGAAGGCAAAGAGCACGGAAAGAAGGATAATGTTTAAATTTCTCATGGTTTGGTTCTTATTTGGTTTTCAATATCAACCCAACTCCTTACCAATTGCTGATCTTTTCAATGTCTTTTCCTGTGTAGGAACGGATCAATGTCAGCGCATCCTCCAGGCTGGTGGTTTTGCCTATCTGGTGTTTATCGTCAGACAGTAATCCCACTTCCACCTGGTAGACGTAAAATGTTCCATTGTATTCGCTTACTTTGAAGAGGTTCCTGCCTCCTCCTTTGACCACTACTTTTTTGGCAGCCATATGAGTTAGATTTAAAGATTAACATTGTGACGTGGCAAAGGCGTTGAGAAAACATCAGTATCCCGGGGTTTGATGGTTTCTGGTTGCCCTACCTGAACTCAGCTCATGGCCGGCCAGAAACCAGAAACCTCAGAAACCCAAAAATGCTGCGGCCTCAATTGAAGTTATTTAGTCTTTATCTTGAGATGATCTCGGGAAGGGGGGAAGTGGGATCATGAGCCGGTACTGGCGTTTCTTCCTTTGGGTCGGGAATTTAGTCAACTGGATCAGGGAAACCCGGCTGTATTTGACAAGGGTCCCATTGTAATTCAGTCCGGTTTCACAAAGTAGCTCCTTTAATTTCTGTCCGACAATGATAAATGTCATTAACAGAAGGGCGCCTTTGCGGAAAAATAAAGAGGTGAGAGGAGCAACAAAACAGAACCCACCTGCGACCAGGTAGTTGCAGTTGCGTATAGTTTTTCTGAAACGCTTAAAATCAGCCTGTCCGAATGCTTACACCGGGCGCGTTTCAGCTTTCGCTTACCGCTTCAGCACGGCCTTTCCCTCCAGGGCGCTTCCGTCAGCCAGTTCCAGGCGGCAAAAATAAAGCCCTGCCGGCCATTCTGCCGCCGCTGGCCATTCGTGAAGGCTGCGCTCTCCGTTCAGCTTAGCGTGGTACACCTTTTCTCCTCTGACATTGAAAATGGACAGCGATGCGGCCTTATTGGCCAGGCCGGGCCAGGCCAGAAAAACGGTGTGGTCCGAGGGGTTTGGAAAAATGGCAAGCTCACCTTTGGGTTCCTGTTCCCTGAAGCCATTGATCATTTCCACCGTGAAGGTGAATTCCCCGATACAATGAGCGGCATCGGTCACTGACAGCGTGTACACTCCTGGCGCCAGGCCGGACAAAGTGGTGGCCGTATCGTTGGTATTCCATAGATAGCTATAGGGGGGCGTACCGCCGGATGCGGGGGCCAGAATGATAGCGCCCGGCTGTCCTGCCGAAGCCGGGGCCACCTCCGCTTCAACCTGGATGGGTAATGGTTCCGCCAGATGAACAAGGGCAGTATCGAAACAACCGAAGCTGTCGGTTAGCGTAAAAAGATAGGCCCCTCCGGTAAGGCTGCCCTGCCCTGTGCCCGTTTCACCGGTTTCATTTTGCCAACTGTAAGTGTAAGGATCACTGCCGTTGGCAAGGAAGCCGATGTAACCATTGTTCGAGCCTGCGCAGGCAGGCGGCTGCGCTTCCAATCCGAGAATGTGGAAAGACTCCCGTTCGTAAGCCCCTAAGTCTACGGTTCCCTCCAGTATCCTGGGGTTTCCGTCCAGAGCGGTTTGGATGCCGAGGCTGTCTGCCGGCCGGTTATCGCCCGCATTGATGGCAGGAGAGCAGGCCGCCAGGTGGAAATTGTGATCCGCCGGATCCAGGAAGAGAGGGGCTGCTGAAAATATCATTCCTTCGCCGCAGGCCAGATCGGCGCCCGGCAGGTTGCAGGTATCGGCGGAAACCAGGCAATGGCTGACATTCCAGCCGTAAAGGTTAGACGGCGCGCCCATGGGTACGCCGTTGGCAAAATGCCGCTCTATATCGAGGTTTTCCGCCCGGTGAAGAATGCTGTTGTTTACCGTAATCCGGTTGTAGAAATGTTCATAATCAAAATCGGGCGACCAGTTCTTGGCAATGTCTGCCTCTCCATTGTTATAAAATGTGCAGTTGGTTATGAGCGATTCAGCTATCCCCGGTTTGCCGCTGGTTATGAAAATAGCGCCGGTGTTTTCTTCGAACAAACAGTTTTCGATGGTATTATAGCTCTCGATAAATGATTCTAAAAAGCCTCTGATCCTAATGGCGCCTCCTAAGGGGTGGTTGCCATCGTTTCGTGTAAAAGCACACTTTTTTATTTTGCTGAAAATTATATTATCCAATGAAAGGTTTATATATATTCCGCCTCCACTACTCAAGGCAATATTTTCTATAAACCGGCAATTTTCTATATTAAGTATAGAAATTGTACGATCCAGGCTAAATGACAACCCACCGCCAGGATCAGAAGTTGATAAATTGTTTGAAAAAGTAGATTGTCTGACGTTAATGATAACGGTATCTCTATCCGGAGCAAAATTGGTAAATATCAGAGAAACTGCTCCGCCCATATTACTTTCATTACTCTGAAAGTGGCAGGAATCTAATGCTAGCCAGCCCTTATTGCAGTATGCAATAAGGCTTACGGCCCCTCCTTCGAGCGTAGTGGTATTATTTTCGAAACGGCAATTATGTAGTTTTA
>CAZAXA010000341.1:5558-6978 GCA_964488965.1 uncultured Phaeodactylibacter sp.
TAATGGTTGGCAAAAGCTATCGTAGTAGATTGCCCCCCGCCCATCCATGCTGTATTATCTTCAAAAGTACAATTGAAAAAAGAGAGCGTATCCTGGCCTGCATTGGTTCCCTGTTTGAAAAAGGCGCCTCCCTGGCTGATGACCCGGTTATTGATGAACCGACAATTGAAAAACTGAGGTAAAATGAGCTGTTCTCCCGTCCCGTCGCTGCCAAAAGCGCCTCCATTCCTGCCGGTGTTGTGTGCAAAGCTGCAATTGCGGATCGTGAGATAGGCTTCTTCCGCTGCATTGTAGCTGGAAAGGAAAATGCCTCCGCCATAGCGGTTATCAAAAGCCTGTCCGTCCGCCTGCCCGTCTGAAATGTGCAGGCCGTCGATGAGCGTATTGGGGCCAGTTCCTATAGCGCGAATAACGTGATAACTGTTATCGAGGCTGTCGCCGGCAATGCCGATATCTCCGCTGAGCACAGATGGATTGGCCAGCCAGTCTCTTTGCTCCAGCTCGTCCTCATAACCGGCAAAACCACCATAAACAGGAACGCCGTTCTTCAGGTTGAAAGAAGCGGCCCTGTCGTTGTCCTCAGCAGGATAATAAACCCCGTTCGCTATCCAGATGCTGTCGCCATATTGAGCGGCGGAGAGGGCATCCTGAAGGTTGGTAAAGGCTGTGGCCCAGTTTTTCCCGTCCTGCGCCGGGCCGGGGGCGTCCCGGTCCACATATATGCGGCCGGAGTAGCGGCACCCCTCCTGTCCTTCCCGGGCAAACCATACGCCCTCATTGGTGGATAAGCATTCTACCCTATAATCGATATGGCAGCCCCCCCCTCCGGCGCAGAAGGCCGTTGGAAAAGGATAAAGCAGGTCGCCTACTCCTTCCAGCCAAACGGTTTGATAGAAGTCGGCGGCCTGATCCTCGCCGATGAAGATCACTTCCATGGACTTTCTCCGGGTGGGGCCATAGAAGTCTTCTCCGGTCAATAAAACATGATAGCTGACGGTATCTTCGAAAGTGAAGAGTACGGGCGGCCTGATGATGTAAGCAGAGTCCCGGTTTTCCAACCCAAAATCATACAGCAAATATTCCCTGTTGGCGCAGTTGGCGTCACGCCGGTAATAAACCCTGCGGCCTTCCACCCGGTAGAATCCGGCCTCAGTGGTATCGCCGGAACTGAAGGCCTCAAAGGCCGGCGTCCAGAGTTGCCCGCAAAGACCCTGCTCTGGTCCGGCGAAAATGGTTAGTTCTCCCTGGCTAAGAGCATGTTTGGAGGCCACCCTTTGGGTCAAAAAACGCCCCTTTTTTGCTGATACTTCGTTGTCAAAAGGGTCGCGTACCTATGGGTATGCTCCCCTTTTAACGCCTCGTCTCAGCAAAAAATTGACACTTTTTGTCTCCAAAAGCGGCCTCCAAACATGCTCTAAAG
>CAZAXA010000342.1:0-6953 GCA_964488965.1 uncultured Phaeodactylibacter sp.
TCATCGAAGCCCACCGCCTGGCCGTTTTCAACCCCAGAGGCACCGATGTGTCCGTTATCCTGGACCTGATGATCCACGACCTGGACATCGTGCTCAGCCTGGTGCGCTCGGAGGCGAAGTACGTCAGCGCCAGCGGCGTCCCCGTCGTGAGCGATACGGCAGATATCTGCAATGCCCATATAGAATTCGAAAACGGCTGTGTGGCCAACCTCACCGCCAGCCGCATCTCGCTGAAGCAAATGCGCAAACTGCGCTTCTTTCAGAAAGACGCTTACATCAGCCTCGACTTCCTGGATAAAGAAGCGCAGGTGGTCCGCCTCTTCGATAAGGAGAGTGACAGCCCTTCCTCCGACAACCTCCTGGAACTGGAGACGCCGCATGGCAAAAAATATATCCACCTCTCTATGCCGCAGATCGAGCCCGTCAACGCTATTAAAATGGAACTGGAGGCCTTCGCCGAAAGCATCCGGGAGAACACGCGGCCGATAGTGAGCATTGAAGACGGCTATCAGGCCCTGAAACTGGCTTACCGGATCATCGATGAAATGGAAAAGCGGAAGAATAATTGAAAAAAGCTATGAAGATCAAACAACGCATGAAGTACAGGAGCCGGCGTTTCGGCGCCGCCGTCGGGCTGCTGGCGCTGGCAGGCGCAACCGCCTGTGATATCATCAACCCGGAGGAAGATATTCCGGCATATATATACGTGCCGGATATCGAACTGCAAACCAACAGCGTCGCCGAGGGTACGGCCTCGGAACGGATCACCGACGTCTGGCTCAATGTAGATGGGGGTTTCCTCGGGGCTTACAGCCTGCCGGCGCTGATCCCCGTACTGGAGGCTGGCGGGCGGCAGCTCGTCCTCCAGGCAGGCATCAAAGACAACGGCATCAACGCCACCCCGGAAATTTACCCCTTCTATGAGCCCTACGAATACGCCGCCGGGCTTGAACCCAATGAGGTGGACACCATCCGCCCGCGCATCGGCTACGCCGACGGCGTACGCTTCTCGTTCATCGAAAATTTCGAACGCAGCGCTCATATCTTTCAGGATATACGCCGGGGAATGGCCAGCCAGATATCCCTGGAAACAGAGGGCGCCTTCGAAGGCAACCAATCGCTGCGGATAAGGCTCGATACGGCCAACGCCCTGGTGGAACTGGCCACCAACGACCGCTTCAGCGGGCTTACCGGCCAAAGCCCCCTGGTATATCTGGAGGTCAACTACCGCTCCGACGTGCCGGTGGTCTTTGGCGTCGTCGGCCACGATCGCAACGGGCTGCCCTCCCAGGGCGTACTCGCCCTGGATCCCGGCTTCAGCCCGCGGGAGGACTGGAACAAGATTTATTTCAACCTTTCGGTACTGATCGCCCAGGCCAACCGGGAAGAGTACCAGGCCGCTCTCCAGGCATTTATCCCCATCGAGAACGGGAGGTTCAGCCGGCAATCGGCCAACGTCTGGCTGGACAATATTAAACTGGTGCACTTTTAGAAAGTTGTTTGTTGCTGGTTGCCCGTTGTTTGAGCAAAACCAGCAACCAGCAACCAGCAACTAACTACACAAAACCATGCTTCAGAAAATGACCCGTCGGCGCCGCAGGCATACCCTGTTTTACCGGGTTGCAGATTTCATTACGGCGATGCTTTCCTGGGCGTGTTTTTTTCTGTACCGCAAAAACCTGGAAGGGGCGGCGCTGAACTGGGGCATCCTCAACGACGCCAATTTCTGGTATGGCGTGGTGATCATCCCTACCGGCTGGTTGTTATTCTATTCCATATTTGACCAGTATAACGATATCTACCGCCTCTCGCGCCTGGCTACCCTCACCCGGACGTTCTTCCTCAGCTTTTTCGGCGTGCTCTTCCTCTTCTTCACCCTCATCCTGGACGATGTCGTAACCAACTACACTACATACTACAATTCCTTCGTCACTCTTTTCCTGCTCCACTTCGTCCTGGCCACCACCGTGCGGATGATCCTGCTGACCAGGGCCAGCCGGCGCCTGAAAGCGGGGCAGATCACTTATAACACCTTGCTCATCGGCAGCAACCAGAACGCGCTGGACCTGTACCAGGAGATCACCGGCAGGGAAAAAGGGCTGGGGTATAAATTCATAGGCTACCTCGACGTCAACAGCCAGGAGCCGAACGAACTGGCCGAACACCTGCCCGCCCTCGGCAAGCTGGATGAACTGGAACAGGTGATCCGCGAATACAATATCGAGGAGGCCATCATCGCCATCGAGACCTCGGAGCACAACCGCCTCCGGGACATCCTGAACGTGCTGTTTGATTTCGAAGAGGTGCTCGTCAAGATCATTCCCGATATGTATGATATTATGCTCGGCTCCGTAAAGATGAACCACGTCTTCGGGGCTGTGCTCATCGAGATAGAACAAGGCCTGATGCCCAAGTGGCAGCGGCTGGTCAAACGCCTCATCGACCTTGCCGTGTCCATGCTCCTGCTCGTCCTGCTGGCGCCCCTGTACGGCTATATCGCCCTGCGGGTGCGCCTGTCTTCTCCGGGGCCCGTATTGTTCCGGCAGGAACGCATCGGCATGAACGGCAGGCCTTTCATCATTTACAAATTCCGGTCCATGTTCACCGATGCCGAAAAAGACGGCCCCCAGCTTTCTCACGATAATGACGGCCGGTGTACGCCCTGGGGAAGCGTCATGCGCAAATGGCGGCTGGATGAACTGCCGCAGTTCTGGAACGTCCTCAAAGGAGATATGTCCCTGGTCGGCCCCAGGCCGGAACGGCGCTATTACATCGAACAGATCATGAAACAGGCGCCGCATTACAAACACCTGCTGAAGGTGAGGCCCGGCATCACCTCCTGGGGGCAGGTCAAATACGGTTATGCCTCCAATATCGAGCAGATGCTGCAGCGCCTGAAGTTCGATATCCTGTACATCGAAAATATGTCTTTGTCCCTGGACCTTAAAATCCTCTTTTATACGGTGCTGGTGCTGTTGCAGGGGAAGGGGAAGTGAGGAAATGTGTTTGTGTGTATAAGTGTATTGGTGTATAAGTGAGGGCGCCCAGGAAAGTCATCGTGCCGTCAGAATTCAGAAATCGGCTTTTCGGAGCGCCCTCACAAACACCTCTCCGACAGGCTCCTCGGCCGGGTAAAAATGCACAAACGCACACCCAGGCGCACCCTTTCGCCCCTTCAAACGTTAATTAGGAAAATTTCCGTTTTTTTAAACGGCTAAAAGCAGGCAATTCATGACCGCAGCAGATATTGAAAGCAAATTCGAAAGTGTTCCCGGCGACCCTCTGAAGGTACAGATTTTCAGGCTCAGCAACGGGATGAAGCTCTACATGAGCGTCAATACGAACGCGCCCCGCATTTATACCAATATTGCTGTCCGGGCCGGCTCCAAGCAGGATCCTCCCGATACCACCGGGCTGGCGCACTATATGGAGCACATGTTGTTTAAAGGCACCAGCCGCATCGGGGCGCTGGACTGGGAACGGGAAGCCCTTTATCTGGAAAAGATTTCCGCCCTCTTTGAGCGATACCGCCAGACGTCCAACCAGGAGGAACGGGCGGGCATCTACCGGGAGATCGACCGTTTGTCTTTTGAAGCTGCCGATCTGGTGGCCCCCAACGAATACGACCGCCTCGCCAACGCCATTGGCGCCCGCAGCACCAATGCCTACACCTGGCTGGAGCAGACCGTGTATGTCAACGACATTCCTTCCAACGAGCTGGAGCGCTGGATGCAGCTCGAATCGGAGCGCTTCCGCATGATGGCCCTGCGGCTTTTTCACACGGAACTGGAGACGGTTTACGAAGAGTTCAACATAGGGCAGGACCAGGATATGCGCAAGGCCAATAATGCCATCCGCGCCGCTCTTTTTCCGCGCCACCCATACGGGACCCAGACTACCATCGGTTCAGCGGAGCACCTCAAGAACCCCTCTCAGCTGCGGATACAGGAATTTTTCCGCACCTACTATGTCCCCAATAATATGGCTATCATCCTTTCCGGAGATTTCCAGCCGGAAGAAGCTGCCCGCCTGGCCGGGAAGTACTTCGGCCATTACCGCCCGGCCGGCTTGCCTCCTTTTCAATACGAGGAGCAGCCGCCGGTCGAAAAGCCCATCCGCCGGGAAGTGCTCGGCCAGCAGGCCGCCTATGTGGATATCGGCTGGCGGTTCGGCGGCGCCGCTACGCATGACCCGCTGATGCTGGCTATCATTAAGGAATTGTTCTACAACTGCCAGGCCGGGCTGCTCGACCTCAACCTCAACCAGCAGCAACGGGTGCTGAACTCGCATGCCTGGCTGTGGGCCTATGAAGATTACTCCGCTTTCGGGCTGTACGGCAAACCCCGGGAAGGGCAGAGCCTGGAAGAAGTGGAAGCCTTGCTGCTGGGCGAAGTGGAAAAGCTCAAAGATGGCGATTTCGAGGACTGGCTGCCCGATGCCGTGATCAGGAACCTGCGGCTGATGGATATCAACCAGAGCGAGTCCAACCACTCGCGCGTGGATATGATGTGCCAGTCCTTTATCCTGGGCATCGGCTGGGCGGAAATGGTGGGCCGGTTCGGTTTCTGGCAGGCCCTCCGCAAAGAAGATATCATGGCCTTTGCTAAAAAACACCTGACGGACAACTATGTGGTGGTTTACAAAAAGCAGGGCGACGACCCCAATGTCGTCAAGGTGGAAAAACCGCCCATCACCCCGGCCAGGCTGCGGGCCGACGCTCTTTCCAGCTATGCCCGCAGCTTCCTGGCCCAGCCTGCCCCCCGCCTGCAGCCCCAGTTCGTCGACTTTGAGCAACTGGTGCAGGAACGGGAACTTCAGGCCGGCCTGTGGCTGGACTACGTCCGCAATAGGGACAATGAGCTTTTCTGGCTGGACTATGTATTCGAAATGGGCAAGGCCCACGACCGGCTGCTGTCCCTGGCATTGGCTTACCTGCCCTACCTGGGCTCCAACCGCTACCCGGCCGCCAGGTTGCAGCAGGAGTTCTTCCGCCTGGGCCTGTCGTTTGACATCAGCGCGGGCGCCGAATATTCCTATCTGACCGTAAGCGGCCTCGATGAGTCGCTGGAGGAAGGCCTGCGCCTGGTAGAACACCTGCTGGCCGAACTGCAGGAAGATCCGCCGGCGCTCCGCAACGTCATATCCGATATTCTGGCCAAGCGGGCCAATGCCCGTAAGGACCGCCAGCACGTACTGCGCAACGCCATGGGCAACTACGCCCGCTACGGCAGCGCCTCCCCTTTTACTTACCGCCTCTCGGAAGCCGAGTTGCGCCAGGTAGAACCCGGCCAACTGGCCAGCCGTCTGCGCGGCCTGAACAGCTTCGAACACCGCCTGCATTACTACGGCCCCAGGCCCGCAGAGGAAGTGGAGCAGCTCCTCCGGCGCTACCACCTGGCGCCGCAACAACTGGCGCCGGCGCCGGAAGCCCGGCAGTTCACCCAACTGCCCACCATGAGGAATGAGGTGCTGTTTCTGGATTTCCCCATCGTGCAGGCCGATGTGATGATGCTCTCCCGCGGCACCCCGCAGTTCAATCTGGAAGAACACCTCATGCGGGAATTCTACAACGAATACTTCGGCTACGGCATGTCCTCCATCGTCTTCCAGGAGATTCGGGAGGCCAAAGCGCTCGCCTATTCCACTTATGCTTACTACAGCTCGCCGGAGCGGAAGGAGCAGGCCCACTACCTCCAGGCTTATGTCGGCACCCAGCCCGATAAACTGCCGGACGCCATCCCCGCTCTCTCCTCCATCATCGAGGCGATGCCGCTGGTAGCAAGCAAGGCCGAGCAGGCCCGGCAGGCCCTCCTGCTGCGCCTGGAAAGCGAACGCATCGCCCCCTCCAAAATCTACTGGGAAGCCCGCGCCGTACAACGCCTGGGTTTCCGCCACGACCTGCGCCGCGACCTCTACCGCTGCCTGCAAAACTGCAGCGTTGAAGAACTGAGCCGCTTTCACCGGCAGTACGTCCGGGGGCGCGCATTCAAATACCTCGTCCTGGGAAGCCGGAAACACATCGACCGGGCCTTCCTGGAAAGCATCGGCCCGGTAAGGGAACTGGATATGGAGGAGGTGTTCGGGTTCGGACAGGGGGAGTGAGGCGGGTGTGGAAGTGTATAAGTGTATAAGTGTATAAGTGTGTCAGTGTGTCAGTGTGTCAGTGTGTCAGTGCGGGCGCCCGGCTGTGGCCTCACGAATGCACAAATGCACAAATACACTTGCCCCCTTTGCAATTCCCCGAAATATCCCTACCTTTGCAGCCGCTTAAAAAAGCTCTTGGATTATTTAACCTTAAATATGTCTGATCCAATATGAAGAATTACGAGGTAACCTTCATCGTAGACCCTGTGCTGTCGGGGGAAGAGATCAAAGCGACAGCTCAGGCATATGTCGAACACCTCAAATCGGAGGGGTGTAAAATCGTACATGTGGATGAGCTGGGTTTGCGCCAGTTGGCCTACCCGATCAACAAACGCACATCAGGGGTCTACTACTGTGTTGAATTCGAATCGCCCGCCGGGGAGATCAATGACAAGATGGAGCTGGCCCTGCGCCGCGATGAGCGCATCATGCGCTTCCTGACTGTCAGGCTGGACAAGTACGGCGTCAAGTACAATGCCGACAAGCGCGCCGGCCTGATCGGCAAGGTGAGCAAAAAGAAGAAAGCTGACGACAGCAAGAAGGAAGGCCGCCGGGACGACCGCCGCGATGTCCGCCGGGACGACCGCCGCGATGTGCGCCGCGACGACCGCCGTGAAAAAAGGCCGGCGCCGCCGGTTAAGGAACCTCCCGCTCCCGTTCCGGCCGCTGTCAAGGAAGAAGAGGAATAAGCCCCTCGATTTGTTGAACTTTAAATCCACCAGAAAATGGCTTCAAAAGACGATATAAAGTTTCTCAGTAACCCCAAGATTGGGCAAAAGCGCAAGAAGTACTGCCGCTTCCGCAAATTC
>CAZAXA010000343.1:0-6930 GCA_964488965.1 uncultured Phaeodactylibacter sp.
GGTCCATCATCGCTCATTTCAACCAGTACCTGCGCACCCGCATGGACTTTCTGGCCGACATCTCCACTTCCGAGCCTCTCGGTTCGGTGGCCAGGCGTTTGGATGCCGACATCATCCAGAAGTTCAAGGAAGCCCGGGTGATCACCAATTTCATCAGCGGCTCCCAGGTGGATCAGGTGAACATCACCTTCGAAAACCTGGCCTGTCCCGGCCAGGACCTGATCGTACAAATCCCTCACGGCGAGCTGGGCAACCATGCCTTTTACATCATCCTGGAAAATATCATTCGCAACATCTGCAAACATGAGCACCACCTGCTTCAAAGCAACACCCTGAACCTCGTCGTCAAGGCCAGGGCCTTCCAAAGCAAAACAAAAAGGGAACGAGGATACCTCATCACCATTCACGACACCATCAAACGAAAACACAAGGAACTCAGGGGCCTCGTTCAAACCATCAATGAAAAATATATCGACAGTTCCCTGATCGAAGACAAGCACCGCATCCGGAAATTCGCCTGGGGCATTGCCGAGATGAAGATAGCTTCGATATACCTGCGCAAGAAAAACCCCTCGGAATACATCGATATCTTTCTGGAGCCTAATTTCCTGCGGGCTGTCACCATCCCTTCTGACGAGCCTCAATACAGCTATATGGGATATGAGCTGTACCTCAAGAAACCCAGGGAGGCCATCATCATCGGCGGCGAAGGCCTGGAGGAACTCCCTGAGAGCATCCGGGCCCGATGGGTCAACCGGGGGATCAAGCTCCTGTCGTCTGAAATGGCCTTTCAGAACACCCCTTCTGTTACCCACTCTCATCCCATAGTGGTCAACTTGAGCGCCGAACCGCGCCCGGCCATCGAGCAGGCCAAAAAATTCCCGCTCCGTTGGGTAAAGCTGGAGGCGGAAAGGGAAAAATGGATAAACCTCCTGAAGGAGGATACCAACCAGGGCATACTCTGGCTTTGGGAAAACTGGCTCGACGGCTACCTGCAGCGCAAAGGCATGGCCAGGGCCAGCGATTATCAACTGTTCTTCCGGATGCGCCCTTCCGGGGAAGACCTGCTTATAAAACAGGCTCCGCCGGAGCGCCTTATCCTTTATGATGCGCATGGCGAGGCCCTGAAATCGGGACTGATCGCCGACCCCTCCCGGCTGGCTTATTATGAGGCCGGGTTTACGCCCTCGCCTTCCCGGACGCTGGTAGAGCAGCTTTCCGCCCTGCCCGGCTACGAACAAGCGCGTTTCCGGCTCGAGTTCCTGGAAGCGGCGTCCACCAAGGTGTTGCTGGCCGATGAACGCATTCAATCGGATATCAACGAAGGCAAGGCCAGCCGCCTGGGAGGGCATTATTCCCGTATCGAAGAACTGGCCTGGATGAACATCTACGCGCCACCCCTGGAGCGCACCAACCTGGCGAAGGGAAATTTCTCACAACGGGAAAAAGACGGCCTTACGGAATGGCTGGCAGAACGGCTCAGCAGCGAGCGCATCGATTTTGTAGCCCTTCACCAGGGGATCATCGAAAAGTTCAGGCTGAGCCCAGGCGAATTTTACGATAAGTATATACGGTCTTTTGACGACAGGCCGGAGATGGTCGTCATTTCCGGAAGGGGCGAAGCTTTTGACTTGCCTCCCAACCTGCTCTTCCTCAACTACTCCAACCTGGCAATGTATGCCGTTGAGGAAAAAAGCAAGTATCACTTTTGCCAGCTCTTATTTTCTGCACGGACTTTAATCAATCAGCATGAATCAGCCACTGATCCTGGTATTCACCATCTTTAACCCCAGCACCGGCGAGTACCTGCATGCTTTTGGCCTGGATCCCTTCCGGCCGCCTTCCGGCCCGAAGGCCATCTCCTTCCGCCAGCCCTTTAACAGCCTGGCGGAAATCCCCGGCGCAGCCCATGCGGAAATCGACCTCATCCTGATCGATGAAAAAAACCTGCCCGGAGAGGAAGGCTGGCAGCTTATCCGCCATCTGGCCGCATTGCGGGGCAGTTGCCATGCCATTCTCCACAACCAGGAACTGGCCGGCATATTGCGCGGCCGCCTGCAGCCCTTCCTCCGGGAACCGGTACTTCGGAAACCGCATAATACCGGGCCGGTATTCGACTTCCTCACCCAGTTGGCGGAAGCCTGGCAAAAACGGGAAGCAGAGAGATATCAAAAGCTGATCCAGGCCTTCGCCCAACGGTTCGAAATTGAAATTGAACTGGAAGCCCGCCTCGAAATGCTGAACGCCTATACCTGCCCCGCCGACTTCGAAGGCCTGCTCCAGGGCCGCGCCAGGCAAATTACCACAGGCATGTACATTCGGCAACTGCTGAACCACAACAGCGATATCCTGGATGCCGTCAGGCTACTGGCCCGGCCCGGCGACGAAAACTTCTATGCCGCCCTGGGCCGCCTCCGCTCCCTGCTCTTCCCAGATTCCTTGCCGGTTGAATAAATTACTCAGGCCGGCTCAGATATATAATATTGATCTTGGAGGTAATTTTTCAGGTGATGCTCCTCATATTATGACAAAGCATCAGGAACTGAAAAGCATAACTCCAGGGTATGAAAAATTCTCCACCGCGCTGGGCGCAGACCTTGGCCATCTTCATCCCTCTGATGGCTATCATCCTGGCCTGGCTCCTCAACCGGGAACCACAAAGGCCTGACAGCGGCTGCCTGAGCCACTACCGGATCACCGGCGTGGCTTACTATGAGGATGGGAAAGCCCCTATCCCCAATGCGCCTGTCCAGGTCATGGACTTTACCCTCGGGCCTTCCCTTACTGCTACCGACGGTTCTTTCATCATCGAACGGGCGCCGGGCAAATGCCACCTGCAACGCCTGCAACTGGGGGTCAAAAACCTGATCTCTGACGAATGGGTGACCCGAACCATCGTGCTTGACTGGAACGCAGAGCATGGCGAGATCGACCTCGGCCGGGTGGCCTTTCCCCTGCGGCAGGAGAAAAAAAATAGCATAGGCGGCGCCCTCCCTTCGCCTCCCGTAATAGCCCGCCACGAGCAACCGCCGCACATCGCCGAAGAAAAACCGGCCGAAAAAGCACGGGCGGTGCGCCTCATATATCCACGGGAAGCCTCTAACCCAAGAGTGTCGGTACGCCCCGAGCCGGTATCCATAGAGCAGGGCGCCATCTCCTGCCTGGTAAAGGTGCGGCCGGGGCGGTACACCGCCATCATCAGCGATGGCGCCAGGAGCTGGCAGGCCGCCTTCAGCCACGACCAGGGGGTCGTCGGTGGAAAACAGTTTTATCAGGTTTCAGAAAATTAGTTGATATGAGAGACAAAATGTTACTCCTTTTAAACCTTGCCGTTCAACTGCCCCAGAGCGCATTGCCGGCCCAGAACAGGCCGGTGCTGGTCGTGCACCAGATCGAGATGGGCGCCGTCAGTAACGTGAACGCCCGCGAACGGGTGTACAATGCCGTCAGCAGCGCCTTCGTAAAGTGCTGCGCCGGCCTGAACGTCCGCCGGAACCATACCTACCGCCGCGACGGCCTGGACCCCGTGGATATCAACCTGCTGGAAAAGGAGGTCAATGAAATCCTCTCCGGCCTGTTCCTCAAAGGGAAAGGGCCGGAACGCAGGAATGCGGAAGCCCTGAAAGAATTCCGGGAAAGCATCACCACCAAATACATCGTGATCGGGCAATTGCTGCACAACCCCCACAGCCAGGATCGGGCATTCGAACTCCTGCTCCATGTCCTGGATATCCAGACCTTTAATTATTGCATCCCCAGCAACAGTATCTATCTCTCGGAGGATGAATTCCTGTACACCGATGTGCTGCAGGACAAGGTCATGATATACCTGCAGGAATCCGGCTTCTGCCTCAGGTATGAAACCTTCCCGGTGGCGCCCACCCTGGAAAATTTCTACCGGGAATTGGATGTCCTGATCCGCCTGGAGTTCTGGCTGCCTGACGACCAGGAGGTACGCAGGATCATAGAGGAACTGGAAAGCCATGAAAAACCCCGCCTGGCCTATCTCGACCGCCGGGCCAAGGTGCTGAAGGAACAACTCATAAAGCTCCTGGACAACGACAAACCCCGCCTGGATATAACGATCAACCTGTTGGACAGCCTGATCGACACCTACGATCAGCTATCGGAGCTCATCCCTTCTGAAAAGAAAAGCTGGCTCCGTATGAAACAACGGCTCATCGATATGAGAATGGAATTGTCAAACCTGCAAAACAATAAACTATGAAAAATGCCCGCCCATTATTATGGCTCACCGCAATCCTGGCCGCCTGCCTGGCCCTGGGTTGTGGAATATTCAACGGCAAGGCTGATGAGGAAACAATAGCGCCGCCGGACCTTCCGGGCGCCGTAAGCTTTCGGGTCTTTGCCAACAACAAACTGCTGCCCGGGGCCACGGTAAAACTGGTTGAAGGGCAGGCCGTCACCGATGAGAATGGCCTTTGTTCGATTCCCGGCATGAAAAAGGAGGTCGGTGAAGAACGCAGAGTGCTGGTCATACACCCCGGATACCAGATCGATACGGCTTTTCTGGTAAAGATCAGGCCCGTGACAGAACTGGCCGTGCTTGTCTATGAGGGCGGCGCCGATATGCTCGGCGGACAGGCGGCCGGCAGAAAGTCGAACCTTCTGGATATTCAGGACAAGCTGGAGCAGGCAGAAAACATGCTGGACCGGATCGAAGGCGAACTGGAGCAATACCTGCGCGAGAATCCCGAAAGCGCCATGGGCGACTATCAGGAAGTGGTTGCCCAACGCCGCCAGGAACTGGCCTTTCTGCGCGGGCGCTCCCGTTCCCTGCTGGAGCGCTACGAGGAAGTCATCCGCGATCTGGATGCCGGCGCCATTGTAAACATCAAAGAGCACGAAGGGGATTTCCTCGAGTTGGAAGAACATTTCAACGACTTCATGTCGAAGGCCCATGCTTCCAGCTATGCTTTCGATTCCAATAAGCAGGCCCGGCCCGATATCGAGGAGGACACCGATATTTTCTTCGGCGAGGGAGAATACCGGCTCAGGGAACTGACAGAACATCAACGGGCGCGCCTCGACGCTTTTGTTGCCAAGATAAGAGAACTGGAGAGGAAATATGCCGGCTTCGAGAAACAGGAACTACGCCTGCGCCTCATTGCAGTGGGGTTTACAGACGGCGTGCCGGTGGGGCAAAGCCTCAGTGCCGAGATCGCCTACCAATGCAGGCAGGATGGTTTCCAGTACCGGGATCCGAACAGTTGCCTTTCCTTTCTTCGGGCCCGGGAGATGGTGAATTACATCAGCCGGCAGGTGGAAGACCTCGCTCCTCTGCCCGTGGCTGATGGCCAGGGCAGTCTTTTGGCCAACGGCAGCACCCGGCCGGACCCGGGCCTCCGGAAATGCCACCTCAGCTTTTCTCTGATGGAGCGCCAGATTATCGACAGCCCTTCTCCGCGATAGTGAGAGGCTGGCGCCTGTGCCCGCAAGGCAGTTCTTTTTGCACCGTCCTTCTCCGGCCAAGCATACCGAAAATACCGGAAAGGTAAAAGTAGGCGTGCTTGGCCTTTATACGGGCCCGTTTACTCCGGAATATGGCAACGACAACAGCATCGCGCTCCCGCCGAAGGGCGCGGGGCCATTTTTCATCATTCAAGCTATTGTTTATGAAATATCTCTGCACCATTCAAAGTTGCCAGCCATTGGAGGACTACAATACCTCCCCGGATCCTGAAACGATCGACGAACTGGCGCGGGCCTGTTATTCCTGTGCCTTCCATAGCCTGTACCCATATATCCGCAGCCGGGCCGGTTCCCGCCAACGGGCCGATGATGTGTTTCAGCAAAGCTGGGAAAACTTCATCCGCCGCCTTCACCAGGGCGCGCCTATGCCGGACGTACAGGAATACCTTTTCAAAGTAGCCGATAGTATCCTCAATAATGAAGAGTGAATTCCCGTTAATCCTGTAAAAGAAAAAATGATGAGCGGCCACAGATTTTCAACCCCGGACTGGATACGGTACCTGTGCGGCGAAGCGCCTGCAAAGGAGGCCAGGGCCATGAAGAAAATATTGTCGGCGTCGGAAAAGCAACGCGCCGCCCTCCGCGGCCTGGAACTGGCCATCCGGGATGCCGGGCTCAGCCTCGACGATAGCCTTGAAGACATCATGGCCGCCCTGAAAGGGCTGGAGCGGCGCAATGAAAGGAGAGCCATGGATACCCTGGAAAGGGTGAGGGAAGAACAAGGCCTGCTGGAGGACATCGACGAGTTGCTCCTCATAATGGAATCCCGCCACATCCATGATGAGGCCGTAGACGCTTATCTCAGCCCTTTCGAAACCTTCCGGCCTCGAAGCTCCAACCCGGAAATACGGCGCATCGAGGAACTGCTGGTGGAGGCTATCCATTTCATACGCAATGAGATAGGGCAGGCCAAATCCGAAATTTTGAGGGAGATGAAAGCCCTGCTGGATAACAGGAGCCAGTGATCGCATATCAAACTACGCCCGCTTTTCCCCGTCGATGGTATAGCCATAATCGGCGCCCAGCTTCTCCATGTCCACCTTGTCCACGCCGCGGCCGATCTCTTCATCGGGGGTGAAAAGAATGCGGATTTTGCCGTGCTTCGCTTCCGGGTGAGTCATGAAATAATGCGCCGCATCCATGATCTCGGCCAGGCCGGCCTTGTTGTTGGCCCCCCAGCAGGGTCAGCCCGCTGGCGGCGGTGATGATGTCGTTGCCGATCTGGCCTTTCAGGCCCGGATGGCCTTTGGGGCGCAGCGCCACTGTGGGGTCGTCGGGCAGGACGATATCAGAGCCGTCATAGTTGCGATGGATGATGAGCCTGACGTCCTTCCCGCTGCAGTCCGGCGAAGTGTCCATATGGGAACAAAAACAAAGGACGGGAACGTTGGGCTTATCCGTATTGGCGGGAATGGTGGCGTAGATGTAGCCGAACTC
>CAZAXA010000344.1:0-6926 GCA_964488965.1 uncultured Phaeodactylibacter sp.
AGCTCGATGATCTTGCGTATGATGGTGCCTACCGAGGCGCTGGAAATGGCGCCGTATATCTTTTCCACCTCTTCCTTGCCCTCATTGGTGATGTACTGCAGGCTGTGTTTGAAATCTTTGAGGTCGAGCAGGGGCAGGCCGTGGTCGTCACAATATTTGAACACCACGGCGACAATACCTCCCTGTGTATCATTGAGCCCGAGGATTTTGGAGAAAAGCACCGGGCCGAATTCGGAGACGGTCGCCCGCAGGCGGGCGCCCGGTTCGTTGGACAGGCTCAGGAACTCCACCGGGCTGGCGCCCGCTTCGAAGGGGATACCGATCCTGGAATGCCGTTCATCTATCTTGGGGTGGCCGGCGCTCGGGACGGCAATACCGCTGAGATCTCCTTTGACGTCCATCAGCAGGGAAGGAACCCCCACCCTGGAAAGCTGCTCGGCGAGTATCTGCAGGGTCTTGGTCTTTCCGGAACCGGTGGCGCCTGCGATCAGGCCGTGGCGGTTCAGGGTCTTCAGGGGAACCTTCACCAGGCTGTTGGTGATGCATTCTCCATTGAGCATAGCGCCTCCCAGAATGATAGAGGAGCCTTTGAAAGTATAACCCTGGGCTATCTCAGCGATAAATTTTTCCTTGTTTGGCATAGTATATTATTGGTTATTCCACTTTTCTATTCTTTCGCGGTACTTTTCTTTGCTGAACTCCCACAGGTCGATATTCATTTCACTTTCCACCTGTTCTTCCACAGCCCGGGGCAGCAGGCCCTCATATAGGTTGATGCCGGCGGCCTCTTCCACCTTATCGATCGGGACGGCGAATTCGTACAACGGCTCAAAGCTCACCATGTTCGGGATGATGAAGCCGATGCCTTTGGCCTGAGGCTCTTCCGGGTCGAGCAAGGCTTTGAAAAAAGCAGCCGGAACAGATACCTGGTTATCGCCGATGGCGCCTTTGGGTTTCATGGCAAGTAGCGGGCCGGTTACCACGTAAAGCGCTCCGTCGCGCCTGGCCCAGGAACGGGTGAGTTCTTCGAGTTCCCGCCAGACGCCTTTGTTGAAGTTGCGGGCCTGCGGGCTGATGTTGCTCATGTAAAAGGTCTCATCCATGGCCTGCTCGCTGAAGGCGCGGTCGGCAACCGGCAGCAGGTGGCCCCGGTCGTAGCCCGAGTTGCGGTAATCATCGGGGGTAGCGGAACCACTACTAACCTTGGGGTCCGGCCGGAAATTATCGGCCCGCTCCAGCCAGGGTTGTTTAAGTTCTTCCCGGCTGAGCCGGTAGGCCACCCATTCGGCCTGTTCATGCTCTTCGGAATAGGATAAGGTATAATACTGGTGTTCAACGATGACGCCCGTAGTGGATTCCGGAAGGTAATCCCGGCTTTCGGCAACGATGGGTTCTTCCTCCGGGGCCGGGGAAGGGCTGCTGCTGCCGGTAAACTTATTGAAAAGGAAAAATAAAGAACCTATGATGGCGCTGAAAAGGCCTACCTTTACGATCATGCCTGAGCTGCCTCTTCCGCCGCGTTCGTGGTTCATCCTGAATTTTGCCATGCACAGTGGATTTGTTTGGACGGCCACAAAAATAGCAAAAAGTTCGGGGAAGGCATTAGTTGTTCTTCAACACTTCCTGTACTGCCCCCAGGGGGTAGATCAGCCGGCCGGTTTCCCGGGTATTTTTAGTATTCTTACCACTTTTCTTCAGGGCCTGGTAAACGCGCCGGGTATCGAGGCTGGGGTCCAGGCTTTTGAGCAGCCCTACCAGGCCCGAGACGTAGGGCGTGGCCATCGAAGTGCCGTTGAAGGAAGCGTACTGGCCATTAGGTATAGTGGAATAGATATTAACCCCCGGTGCGGCAATACCCATTTTGAGGTCCGTAACATAGTTGGAAAAGACAGCCCGGTTGAGTTCCGCATCCAGGGCGCTGACGGCGATCACGCCGGGCACGCCGGCAGGCGCATAGCTTTTGGCGTTCCGGTTGGAGTTGCCCGCAGCGGCTACGACTATACTCCCCTTCTGGTTGGCGTAATCAACCGCCTTTTGATAAGCCCGCTCTTTCGTCTGGTTGGAAAGGCCGCCCAAAGAAAGGGAGATGACGTCGGCGCCGGCTTCGGCAGCTTCCAGGATGCCTTTGATGATCGTTTGCTGAGTTCCCATGCCGGAAGCGTTCAGCACCTTGATACTGGCCACCTGAACGAAACTGTTGTCCCTGGAAAAGGAGGCCACTCCTACCCCATTATTGGAAACGGCGGCGGCGATGCCCGCACAATGGGTGCCATGGCTCTTCGGGTCGTTATCGTATGCGGCCTTGACAGACCGGTAATTGTCTTTGATGTCTTCATGCTGGCCATCCACACCGGTATCCAGGATGGCGATGAGCGCCTTTCGCTGCGGCTTAAGCCCCCGGCTCTCCGCATAGTCAAAAAGCTTATCCACTTCCATGGCCTCGAAACCCCAGAGGTATTGCAGGCCGGGGTCATCGATGCCGAACTTCTTGTTGACAGAAGGCAGAGGGCGGGCAGGCACAGGCGCTATGGAAACCATTTCGTTGGGTTCTACCCAGTCTACCCCGCCAGTGCGCTGGAGCTCCCGGATAACCTCCTCCAATTTGCCGGAAAATTCGGCGGGAACGTCCACGACGAAGTAATCATCCAGTTCGGTAGCCTCGGGAAAAGCGGGCGTAAATGCCCGCGCTGCCCGCAGGCCATATTTCCCGGCCACTGCCCGCAGCACTTCTTCCCCGCCGCCCTGTGCCACTTCTACCAGCAACTCGCCCGCAGGGTCGTAAGCGGCCTGGCCGGTTGCCTCCTGGTTAAAGGTAACGGCCATGTGGTTTTTGTAATACCAGCCAAATGCAGCCATCATGGCTACGCTGCCCAGGAAGAACCAGCGCTTGTAAGTGGAGAGCAACTGAAAGGCCAGCCCGAAAACGGCCAGGGCTGCCAGATCCCGGAAGAGGGCCCCGAACTTGACGCTCAGCGAAGCGTCGGCCAGTATCACGGATAGTATGTATATGCCCAGGGCGCTGAAGAAAGCAGTTTGAAAAAGCCTGCTTTTGGCGTCGTTCGCCCGGTGGCGAAACCAAAGCGCGAGGGTAACAAGAGCAACTGTAAATGCCAGAGGATAGGCCATAACTCACCTGTTTTCCTTATGAAAAAAAAGCCTTTGTATAAAAATACCGAAAAAAATGCAAAGGGCACAGAAAAAAGGGCCAATGCCCTGATTTTATCGCTGAGGGCTTTTTTGTGCCCGCCCTTTTTTTGAATACCCGAAAAGTCAGGCGCCGGACGTTCCTTCTTCAACTCCCCTTATTGGCCGGGCGTTACATCTGAGATGGGTGCGGAACGGAATTATATTCCGTGATATGAATTACAGTATGCATTGTTTTATATTTTTATTTTTGCGCCAGAAAAAAGCAAGATATACAATGGCAGAAAGCATCGAAAAAGTAAAATGCCTGATCATCGGGTCAGGCCCTGCCGGTTATACGGCGGCGGTATATGCTGCCCGCGCCAACCTCCAGCCCGTGTTGTACACCGGCAAGGAGCCGGGCGGCCAGTTGATGATCACCACAGATGTGGAGAATTACCCCGGCTATCCGGATGGCGTCATGGGGCCCCAGATGATGGAAGATTTCCGCAAACAGGCCGAGCGCTTTGGCGCCGATGTCCGTTATGAGATGATTACCAAAGTAGACTTCTCCGGCCCGGTTCACAAAGCCTGGTCGGAAACCGGCCATGAAGTCCATGCCGATACGGTCATCATTTCTACCGGGGCCAGCGCCAGGTGGCTGGGGCTGGATTCCGAAAAACGGCTCGCCAACAAAGGCGTTTCCGCCTGCGCCGTCTGCGACGGCTTTTTCTTCCGCGGGCAGGAAGTGGCCGTCGTGGGCGGAGGGGACACCGCCGCAGAGGAGGCCCTCTATCTGTCCAAACTGTGCCCTGCCGTCCACCTGCTGATCCGCCGCGATGAAATGCGGGCGTCGAAGATCATGCAGGAACGGGTTTTCAAAACCGGGAATATAAAGATACACTGGAATACGGAAGCCCTCGAAATACTTGGCGAGAATGAGGTAAATGGCGTTCGCGTGGCCAATAACAAAACCAAAGAGGAAAGTACCATCCCTGTGAAAGGGTTCTTTGTGGCCATCGGCCACCAGCCGAATACGGATATCTTCAGGGGTTGGATCGATATGGATGGCCTGGGCTACCTCCAGACCAACGGCAAGAGCACCAAAACCAATATCGAAGGAGTTTTTGCCAGTGGCGACGCCCAGGACAGGGTCTACCGCCAGGCGGTGACCGCTGCCGGCACCGGCTGCATGGCCGCACTGGATGCCGAGCGCTACCTTACAGAAAAAGGCGTTATCTGAAGCTAAACGCCCCCGAATCCTCAAAAAATGGCTATATTGCCAGGCCTGAAACCAGGCTACCGGCAGTATAGCCATTTTTTTTGTATAAAATAAAGCAAATCTATGTCCACAGCAACTTCCACCCGCTTCAGGGCCGGCGTACTCTTCGGCGATGAAGTAACGGATCTTTTTAAGTACGCCAATGATAACAACTTTGCCCTGCCGGCCGTGAACGTCGTCGGAAATAACAGCGTCAATGCCGTGCTGGAAACGGCCAGAGAGGTGAATTCCCCGGTGATCATCCAGTTTTCCAACGGGGGCGCCCATTTCGTTGCCGGCAAAGGGCTATCCAATAATAACGAGAGGGCGGCCATCCTCGGGGGGATTTCCGGCGCCATGCACGTACACACTATGGCACACGCTTATGGCGTACCCGTTATCCTGCACACCGACCATTGCGCCCGCAAGCTCCTCCCCTGGGTGGAAGGCCTGCTCGATGCCGGTGAAAAGTTCTATAAAACCAGAGGATACCCCTTGTATAGCTCCCACATGCTGGACCTCTCCGAAGAACCCATCAGGGAGAATGTGGAAACCTGCGTCCGCTTCCTGGAACGCATGGACAAGATCGGCATGACCCTGGAAATAGAACTGGGCGTGACCGGCGGTGAGGAAGATGGCGTCGACAATACGGGCGTGGACAGCTCCCGCCTGTACACGCAGCCCGAGGAAGTAGGCTACGCCTACGGAGAACTGAGCAAGGTGAGCAACCGTTTTACGGTCGCCGCCGCATTCGGCAACGTCCACGGCGTTTATAAGCCGGGGAATGTAGAACTCAAGCCCATCATTCTCAAGAACTCCCAGGAGTACGTCAAAGAAAAGTTCAATACCGGCGACAACCCGGTCAATTTCGTTTTCCACGGCGGCTCCGGCTCTTCCCGCGAGGAGATCAGGGAGGCCATCAGCTACGGCGCGATCAAGATGAACATCGATACCGACCTGCAGTGGGCCTTCTGGGACGGTGTGCGCGGCTACTACGAAGGCAGGCGCGATTACCTGCAGGGCCAGATCGGCAACCCCGAGGGCGATGATAAGCCCAACAAGAAATACTACGACCCCCGGCAGTGGCTGCGCGCCGGCGAACAAACCTTCAAGGCCCGCCTGAAGGAGGCCTTTGAGGATTTGAATTGTTTGAACAAGAATGAATGAGTTTTGGAAGTAGCCGAATGGCTACGTTCCAGGGGCCTTGTTGTGATTACCGGCCATCCTTTTGAAAACCGCGCCCCTAACGTCATTCAGGCCCTGGCCGAGACAGGGCTGATAGATTCAAAAGATTTGCAACAGCAGGAAGAAGAAGCATAACGCCCTGCTCACAGCACCACCGTCCCCAGCTCCTCCGCCAGCTGGTTGCGCATGCCTTTGAGCTTCTGGTCCAGCTTGAGGTAGGCCATGTAGTTATCAGACTTCTGTTCAAATAGCTCTCTGATCTTTTCGGCATTCTGCCGGATCATCTTGTCCAGCTTCCGGAGTTTGAAGCGCTTCAGGGCCTGGGTGCTGTCCCTGGCGAAGTTTTCGTCCGGCATTTTCTGGCTGGCCAGGTATATTTCCCATCGTTTTGCCCAGTTCTCGCTGTATTCGTAGGGGCTGCTCAGCATATCGATGGCCAGTTCGCGGACCTCCTGGCCGGGGTGGCTGAGGAAGAAATCGCTGTTGACCGGCTCGCCCGCCAGCAGCCGGGCATGGCAGTCTTTGGCGATCTGGCCGTAAAGGGGGTGGTCAAAGTGGCTGAGCACGTCTTCAATATTGCTGAGAATATATTGAGCGACAGTGACGCCTTCTTCGGCATCGAATACTTCTCCCCCTCCGGCTATGAGTATCCGGATGATGTCCTTCTCCTGAAATTCATCACCGGCCACCGCCGGTTTATCCTTAGGCCTCAGTTGAGGCACATCCGGGAAATCCTCCGGCTGCGGGGCTTCCTCTTTCAGCCAGGCCCGTTTTTCATCCTGCTGTTCTTTTCGGAAGAAACGGGCGACGTTTTTGTTGGTTTCATTGACCAGCAGTTGCTCATCCACTTCCATGATGCGGGCACACTCCCTGACGTACAAAGAGCGTTTCAGGGGATCCTGCACTTTGGCAATGCTTTCTACGATATCCTTGATCAGCCTGGCCTTCTTTACCGGGTCGCCGGCAGCTTCTTCCTGCAGAAGGCCCGCCTGGAACATGATAAAATCTTTCGCCTCCCGGGTGATGTATTCGCGAAAAGCTTCTGTGCCTGCCTTCTGAAGGTAAGAATCGGGATCCTCTCCTTCCGGGAGCAGGACGATCTTCACGTTCAGGCCCTGTTCCAGCACCATGCCCATTCCCCGAAGGGCGGCTTTGATGCCGGCCAGGTCGCCGTCGTAGAGGATTTTGATGTTTTCCGTATAGCGCCTGACGAGGCGGATCTGCTCGACTGTCAGGGACGTCCCGGAAGAAGCCACTACATTTTCAATGCCCGCCTGATGCAGGGAAAGCACATCGGTGTACCCTTCGACCAGGATGCACTCGTCTTCCTGCCGGATGGCACGCTTGGCAAAGTAGG
>CAZAXA010000345.1:0-6920 GCA_964488965.1 uncultured Phaeodactylibacter sp.
ATGGAGAGCGGGCCTCCAGGCCCGCTGGATAGATCAACGGATTTAACCCACCACACTTTTTCTGAAAAGGCGCCAGTTTTGCAAAATGCAGGCGGATAATATATTTTCACAAATAACAGGTGTGGAATGCAATCGATTGCGAAATATATGGTATTTTGGGGAATTGATTCCCATATCGTTCCAATAACCTTTTTTATCTCTCAAAGTGGCTTTCAACCATGCTCTATAAGGATACTGATCCTTTATCGATGAGCCGTCCACGCAATCGTGGACGGCTTTTTATATCTTTAGCTGATTAACACTTGACGCTATGCCCTTAAGTTTTCTACCCTTTTCAGCATTTCTTGTGCTGCTGCCCGGGCTTTCCCTGCCGCGGCCCTGCCAGAACTCCGCCCTTTCCGAAACACATTACAGAGAGCGGATTTCCATCAATGAAGGTTGGCGCTTCATGAAATACGAGACGGAGGCAGATCAACTGATCTATGACATCCGCCCGGAAGTAAGCGGCCTGAAGGAAAGTGTGGTGGAAGTGAGGAGTAAGCAACTCGATTGAAATTACCTGCCTGAGCGGCGGGCATAACAGCGATATGGAACGCGCCTGCCTGTGTTCCAGCATTCCAATTCTCCACTACGTTTTGAGGGGATACAACGATGAGTAGAATATTATTTCACAGGGTGGGCGTAGTTAAATGGAACGCGGATGGCGCGGGTTAGGCGGATTGGGCTGCCGGGCAGGTTGTTCCTTGCTACGGGTACTTATTCCGGGAGGAAGAAGGCCTGCGCGCTTTCTTTAACGGAAGGTTGCTGCTGTCCGCCCCGGGCCCCTCTGATGGAACCGGGCCGGCGCTCTTCGGTTTTTCCACGCTGGTTCTGTCAGAAGAAGCCCTTACCACCACATGCGTGCCGAGGGTAACGCTACTCGGGGATTCCGTTTCCAGTTTGCCGGCCAGGATGGCCAGGGCCTGTTCGACGGCAGCTTTACCCATCTCTGTTGCCGGATGGTGTATGGAGGAAAGCGGAGGGTCGATGATCTCACAGATGGGGTCGTTGTTGAAGCCGATGACCGCGAGGCCCTCGGGTATCCTGATGCCCCGGCGTTTGGCGCAGCGGATGGCGCTTACGCCCGTCGTATCGTTGGCGCAGAAAATCCCATCCGGAGGATTTGGGGTATCCAGAAGCTGTTCCGTAAGCTGCATCCCCTCTTCGGCGCTCAGGGAAACGGCCTGAACAATGAGGGATTCTTCAACCTGAAGATTATTCTTTCTCAGGGCGGCAATGTAGCCCAGCCGCCGGTCTTCGTAAATACTTTGACGCCGGCTGCCTCCGATGTGGGCAATGCGCCTGCAGCCCTGCCGGATCAGGTGTTCCGTAGCTTCGAAGGCCGCGCTGAAATTGTTGATGTGCACTTTATGAACATCATGCCTGTTGGGAAAGCGGTCGACGAACACTACCGGTATCCCGTTTTTCGTAAACAGGTCGAAGTGGCTGTAGTCTACCGTCTCCATCGCAAGAGATACGATAAGGGCCGAGATGCGGCTGTCGTATAACGCCTGCAGGTTTTCCTTTTCCAGCTTTGTGTGGTCATGAGACTGGGAAATGATCACGCGGTTCCCGGATTCCCGGGCGGCCTCCTCGATGCCTGCGATCAGGGACGAGATAAAAGGCCGGTTGATCCACGGCGCCATTATGCCGAAAGTGTTGGAACGTTTGGTCCGCAGCGAGGAGGCGATGGTATTGGGCCGGTATCCCCTTTCCATGGCGAGCTTTTTTACAGCTTTACTGGTCTGCTTTCCGATGCTGGGGTGGCCGTTCAGGGCGCGGGATACCGTGGAGGGAGATACGTTCAGTTCCTGCGCCAGGTCGTGGATCGTTACGGCTTTCTTCTTATTTCCCATCGTGATGTTGGCTGTAAAAGCGTATCCGGAGCCCGGATGATCGACTTCAGATTTACGCTAAGGTCGCAATACGCAATAAATAGAATACGCAATTGCGCAACAAAAGTTCTGGAAGTTAAGGAAATATAGAAAACTGGTAATGCAATCGATTGTGCCTGCTAAAAATTTGTTAGCTTCGTCAATATTAAAGTCAAATGATGATCCGATTTCTATTCGTTGTTTTTCTTTTGCTAATGCCGGCCTATACCTCCATCCGGGCTGAAGATGGTTATCGCTTATGGCTGCGGTATGAAAAAATAGAGGACGAGGAGCTGAGGAGGGCGTATCTCCGGCGCCTTGGCCAGGTATTTGTGGACGGGCAAGGCCCCATTCTGGAAACTGCGGCTGCGGAACTGTCCGGCGGGCTTACCGCGCTGCTTGGCCAGGAGATTCCGGTAATTGAAGGGCCGGGCGCCGTCGGCGGGGCCATCGCCGGAATCCTGGGCCGGTCGGAGGCCATCGGCCGGCTCGTTTCGGAAGAAGATGCCCGGAAGATCGCCCCGGAAGGCTTCCTGCTGATGAGCGGCCAGGGGCGCGTCGCCATCGCCGCCAAAGATGACAGAGGCATTCTGTACGGCGCCTTCCACCTGTTGCGCTTGCTGCAACTGCGCCAGCCGCTCGACAAGCTGCATATCATCGAGAATCCCAAAGTAAAACTCCGCGTGCTCAACCACTGGGACAACCTCGACGGGACGGTGGAAAGGGGTTATGCCGGCTTTTCGATCTGGGACTGGCACCAACTGCCGGAGTACATCGGCCGACAGTACGCCGACTACGCCCGCGCCAACGCTTCCATCGGCATCAACGGGGTGGTGGCGACCAACGTCAACGCCAATGCCCTCGTTTTCCGTCCGGACTACCTGGAGAAGGCGGCCGCCCTGGCCGGCGTGCTGCGGCCCTACGGCATCCGGCTTTACCTCACCGCCCGCTTCAGTTCTCCTATCGAGCTGGGCGGCCTGCCTACTGCCGACCCGCTGGAGCCGCAGGTACGGCAATGGTGGAAAGCCCGGGCCGAAGAGATTTACCGCCTCATTCCCGATTTCGGAGGGTTTCTGGTAAAGGCCAATTCGGAAGGGCAGCCCGGCCCTCAGGATTACGGGCGCAGCCACGCCGATGGCGCCAATATGCTGGCCGGCGCCCTGGCGCCCTTCGGCGGAGTAGTGATGTGGCGCGCTTTCGTATATAGCAATGAAGAACCGGACGACCGGGCCAAACAGGCGTACAACGAATTCGTGCCGCTCGACGGGCAATTCCTGGAAAATGTGCTGTTACAGGTGAAAAACGGCCCCATTGATTTCCAGCCGCGCGAGCCCATCCACCCTTTGTTCGGCGCCATGCCCGGGACTCCTCTCATGATGGAATTCCAGATCACCAAGGAGTATCTGGGCCAGGGTACGCACCTGGTGGGCCTGGCGAAAATGTACGAGGAAGCGCTGCAAACCGACACCTATGCTCAGGGAGAAGGGTCGGTAGTGGCCAGCATCATCGACGGTAGCCTCCATGGCCACGAACTGACCGGAATGGCGGGCGTTTCCAATATCGGAACTGCCCGCAACTGGACGGGCAACCTGTTCGGCCAGGCCGACTGGTACGCTTTCGGAAGGCTGGCCTGGAATCCTTACCTCTCTTCCAGGGCCATCTTCCGGGAATGGGCAACCATGACCTTCACCCACCACCCTGAGGCCGTCGCCACCATCGCCGATATGCTCTCCACTTCTTACCAGGCCTGTGTCAATTACATGACGCCCCTGGGCCTTCATCACATCATGGCCGAGGGGCACCACTATGGCCCCGGCCCCTGGGTAAGCGAGATGCCCAGAGCCGACTGGACGTCGGTTTACTACCACCGCGCCGATGAGGATGGCCTGGGGTTCGGCCGCGCCGAAAGCGGCAGCGGCGCTCTGTCACAATACCCCCCGGGCTTCAGGGCAAAATATGAGGATCCTGACAAATGCCCGCTTGATCTCCTGCTCTGGTTCCATCATGTAGCCTGGGATCAGGCGCTCTCCACCGGCCGCACCCTTTGGGAGGAACTCTGCCTGCGCTACCATCAGGGGGCCTCAGAGGCGAGCCTCCTGCGGGAAAAATGGCGCCGCATAAGGGAACATATCGACGAAGAACGCTTCAGGCAGGTGAGTATGCACCTGCAAATTCAGGAAAAAGAGGCCCGATGGTGGCGCGACGCCTGCCTGTCGTATTTCAGGACATTTTCAAAAATGGAAATCCCCCCGGGCCTGGAACAGCCGGAACACAGCCTTGAATATTACAAGTCCCTGTCCTTCCCCTATGCTCCGGGCATCCGTCCCCGCTGGTAGTAGAAATAAACTGGCGAAAGTGACAATTCAGGATTATGAAGACATGGTAAAAACCGATCAGATTGCCATATTTGTTCTTATGGATAATTTATTTTCCCTGCAACAACTGATGCGGTGGTACGGCCCGTCCGACCCCGTATCGCTGCAGCACATCGCCCAGGCCGGCTGCAGCGGCGTGGTCTCGGCCCTGCACGCCATTCCCGCCGGAGAGGTATGGGATGCAGAAAGCATCAGGGCCTACAAAGCGCATATCGAAGCCCATAACCTGTCGTGGACAGTCGTGGAAAGCCTGCCGGTGCATGAGGACATCAAGTCCCGCACCGGAAATTGCGGCGCTTACATCGAGAACTACAAACGGAGCCTGGCCAACCTGGCGGAGTGCGGCATCGAGGTGGCCACCTACAACTTCATGCCCGTCCTGGACTGGCTGCGCACCGATGTGGCTTATGAACTGCCCAGCAAGGCGGAAGCCCTGCTCTTCAACAAGGCCGACTATGCGGTTTTCGACCTTTTCCTCCTCAAAAGGCCTGGTGCGGAAGCGGACTACGCCCCGGAAGATATCGAGCGGTACTCCGCCCGCTTTGAGGCGATGGATGAAGCAAAAAAGAAGCGCCTGTTCCGGAACATGCTGCTCGGCCTGCCCGGCAGCGATGTGTCTTTTACTCCCGGGCGGGTGCTGGAACTGCTTGGCCAGTACAGGCATGTCGGCCCGAAAGAGCTGAAGGCCAACCTGATCCATTTCCTGAAAGCGGTAACGCCCGCCGCCGAAAAGGCCGGCATCAGGCTCGCCATCCATCCCGACGACCCTCCCTTTCCCATACTGGGCCTACCCCGGATTATGAGCACCGATGAGGATATCGAAGACATCATGGCCGCCGTGCCCGGCCCGGCCAATGGCCTTTGCTTCTGTACGGGTTCCTACGGCGCCCGGCCGGACAACGACCTGCCGGCCATGGCCCGAAAATGGGGCTCCAGGATTTACTTCCTGCACCTGCGGAATACGAAACGGGATGAAGAAGGCAACTTTTTCGAGGCCAGCCACCTGGATGGCGATACCGATATGTTTGCCGTCATGATGGAGGCCGTTAAGATCATGCAGCGGGAGCGGCGCAGCATCCCCATGCGGCCCGACCACGGCCATAAGATGCTGGACGACCTCGGCAGGGAAACCTATCCCGGCTACTCCGCCATCGGCCGCCTGAAAGGGCTGGCCGAACTGCGGGGGCTGGAGTATGGCATAAGCAGGATGCTCCGGAAGGCCGGAGAGATCTGATATCAAGCCCCAAGCCGCCTTTTCAGCTTTAACTCAGCGCCTCTTCCTGTGTCTGTTCTGGTGTTGCACCAGAGGGAACGCCGCCAGGCCCCGAAGGCCTTCGCTTCCGCCTCGCCGAAGGTGCGAAGGAGGCGCGCGAATGTGTAAGAAAACGGGGTAGGCATATCTACTTGGGATGAAAACATAGTTAAAAAAAATGTTAAGGCCTCCGAAGAGAGGGTACCTTTTCCGCCTACCTCAAATGAAGCGTATGTATTAGCGCCTGAATGGCTTTCCCGGCGATAAAAAATGGCTTCTTCGCCACCCTTGCGCTGAACTTAACCCTGTCAGCCCACAGGATGAGTTGGGGGTGGAAAAGTATGTCCCGGATTTTTCACCAATCGCAAAGTTCCGCAACCTTTCTGCGGAAACTGGACAAAATAAAAACAAGAAGAAAATGAACCGAATTTCTCATCTATCCATCCTACTGATCCTGGGCCTCGCCCTTTGTTTCCTTTCGGGCTGCTCCGGCAGTTCCGGCAAGATGGCCGCCAAAGCAACGGAGGAAAAACCGGCCGCCCCTACCACCACTGCCAAAGATGAAACGGCAGCAACCGAAGAAAAGCCGGATACCGCGGCCGCGCCCCGGCCCCCCACGCCTGGAGAAGGAGAAACTGCCTCCGGGGAAAACACCGAAACCAGCCCCGAGCCTGCTGCCCCTGCTACCGGCAGCGGCGGGCTTGCAGCCCGGGCGGTGAGCGACAATAAGCTGACTACCGTACTCGAAACCATAGCCCGGGAACTGGAAGCGAAAAACCTGGCTTATGTCAGTTCGCTGGGCCAGGACTGCTCCGGCATCTTCCACCAGATCAAAGACAGCGTGCAGCTGCGCATACCTGCGCTGGCCGATAAGTCGAAGTACGCCTACCCATCCTTTCGCGACGACCGCAACTCCCGCCAGATCGCCGGCTGGTACTACCGCCATAACAACCTGCACATCGTACAGAACCCCATGGCCGACCGCAACAAAATCCGCCCCGGCACGGTGATGTTCTTCGGCAGGACGGACGAGAAATACAGCAATATGGACATCGGCCTGCTGGCCAACGCGGACAAGTTTATTCATGATGGGCAAAACGGGAAAATCTACCACGTGGCCATCGTGACTTCCGTGGAAAAAGACGAGCAGGGCAATGTGGCGAAGTACACCATCATGCACGGCCGCAACACGAAATACCCGGCCTCGCGCTCCAGCGGCAATTACGACGGCCCGGGCGGTTTTGGAAAAGCCTTCGCCGAATTCCCCTTCGGCAACTGGAACCAGCAGTGGGTGGCCATGGCGTATATTGAGACGCCGGTGGAGTAGGGCCGTGTATTAGTGCATTTTAACCCGGTTTTATTGCCACAAAGACACCAAGG
>CAZAXA010000346.1:0-6859 GCA_964488965.1 uncultured Phaeodactylibacter sp.
AGCAAAAAATTGACACTTTTTGTCTCCAAAAGCGGCCTCCAAACATGCTCTAAAGGGAAAGGACGTATAACTGACCCTCCACACCGGCTCCTGGCTTGCCAGAGGGAAAGATTGGGCATTGGTGAAAAGCCAGATGATGCTGAAGAAGAATACGGAGATTATTCTTGCCATTGTGCTGTGGTTTTTAGCTTGATTGCCAGGGGGGAAAAACCCTTGAGGTTTCCGAAACTTCAAGGGTTCGGCATTTTTATCTATTGCTTAATAATAAAGCCGGCCGCGATATTCCCATTCATCTCCAATTGATAGTACAGGATGCCAGGCTGCAAGCCGGAAGTTTCGAAGAAAGTATATTCGGTTCGTATGAAGATAAATTTTACAGAGCACTTTGCCATCTTCTATTTCCAGGGGCTCGGCATCTTGATTATACCATAATGTCGCCAGTTTCCCATCCTCTTTGATCGACAAATAGTCTGCTCCAAAAGGAGAAAGCTCCCCTTGTTCAACTCCGGTTAAGAAAAGGGCCGCCGGGTCAACTGCAAGGCCCAACTGATATCCTTCCAGCGTTTCCTCCCCCGACAAGATCAACAAGATCGATATTTTTTCATTTGCAGGAATGCAGTTGTGAGATTCTGTCTCCAGCTTATATTGCAAAGGTGCTTGTGCATTCTCAGGATCGAAGGAAAAGTTAACATTGCCGGATTTGACCGCATAGAAGGTCCAGGTATCTTCGAGCAGTGCATCCGGATTGAGTAAATTGAGCGGAACATGATCAAGATAACTATGCGGGTTATTCTGATCGGCCTTATAGGGCCTGTTTCCGTTATTTATGCCGCTCCATACCGCTTCAAAAGGATTTGCTTCAAAAGGCGTAGCGAAATTCCACTGAGGGGCAAGAGCATATTGGGGGACAACTCTAAAGTTCGGAACGGCGCCAAAACTGGGGGAAACTCCTAAAATGACTTTTCGGATCAGAATTTGGTCTAGATGAGTGATGCTGCCAGAATTGTTGACATCGGCCGCAAGCCGGGCATATGGTTTCGGGATTAGGTTCAAACCTGGAATATGCCCTTGCATAGCAACTAAATCCGCAGTACTTACCCCATTTGTAACATCAAATGCCACATAATTGCCATTATCCCGCGAACCCACTTCGCCGTATGCCATCAATGTTTGCAGCATTCTATCTTTTTGTCCTTCACTGAATTGAGACATGGCAAAATAATGAGACATGATATTCGTAACTTCAGGAGTATATTCAGCTTGGTAGCAATAGTATAATATTGGGGTTTGTTCGAGTAGTAAATTGATGGGTATGAAAAAGCCCAAAATAATGTCCCAACTCATGAGCCATTGTTCCACTATCTGTAGCCTTGAGTAGTATCCCAGCATGCTCCGGGCCATTAGCCCTTAATTTTATTGCCAGGCCAGTTATTGCCCCCTCATTGGTCGTGCCCGGATCTTTTGCCAAATAGACGTTTACAGCATTGCTTCGATTGTATGCCGGAAAAAGATTTGCCGTCACAGCGCCCCCATTCACAGGCTGGTTATAACAGGCAGAGTTATTGATCAATGTAACTTCACATAAATAAAAAGACATAAGACCGTCAAAAATAGCGTTTGTTCCATTGATTCCCGCCTGCATCCGCTCCACCGGAAAACTGGCCGGAGGATTTCCATCATCATCATTGAGGACGATCAGATGGATGGGAATTTCGTAGGGCTGTATCAATCCGGAGGCTGACATATTGATATTTGATATGGACTGCACATCTGCCTTTGCCTCCTCTATTGCAGGATCAGGCGCCCCGCAGGCAAATTGCCCACAACAATGTGTACCCCCCCCCAATATAACGATTAGCAACAAAGGAAGCAAGGCAGGCCTGACATAATAATTGAAAAAGCGCATAGCAATATAAATTTAAGGTTATGAAATCTAACAATAAGCAAGCTTCGCTCCATAGGAACTGTTTTGCCAGGCCACTTTTAATTGCAAGACTTAGCGCCCGAGGTGCTAGTCCTTTAAGCATACATTTGGGTATGTAGAGAAAATAATCATCAAAATTACTTAGTTTAGGGCCTGTACAGCAATCCATAACGATCGCCATGGCCAAACCAAAGAACAGCAGCAAGGAAAAAAAGAAAAAAGCCAAACGCATCAGCTACCACAAGCAGCCGGAAGAAATGTCGCTGCGGGAGTGGCAGATCGGCCTGCGGCGGCAGTTCGGCGCAGAGCAGGAATTCACCCTCGCCAACCGGGGCGATCATCCGGTATGGTCGGATTTTACGGTGAGCAACCCCGGCCGCAACACCGCCTATCATTTGGCGCTGCGCGGCAAAGAACCCGGCGACAACTTCTGCTCCTGTCCCGATTTTCGCACCAACGGCCTGGGCACCTGCAAGCACATCGAATGGGTGCTGCACAAGCTGCAACACACCTACGGCAATAAACAGCACTTCAAAAAGCCGCCGCCGGAACGGGCCTACAGCTCCGTTTACCTTCACTACGGCGAAGAACGCAGCCTGCGCCTGCGCATCGGCACGGAACAGGCGGAGGCCCTGCGGGAACTGGCCGGCACCTACTTCGACGAGGAGGGCGTCCTTTATCCTTACGCCTACCTGGAGTTCGAAAAATTCCTGGACGCCGCCCGCCGCCTTTCGCCGGATTTTCGCTGCTATCCCGACGCGCTGGACTTCATCATCCAGAAGCGGGACGAGGCCCGCCGGCGCCTGCTCACCGAGCACCTGGAAAAGGGCCCTGACAGCCTGGAGGGGCTTGTGAAAACCCGCCTCTTTCCCTACCAGCGCCAGGGCGTGCTCTTTGCCTTGCAGGCGGGCCGCTGCCTGCTGGCCGACGAGATGGGCCTTGGCAAGACCATTCAGGCCATCGCCGCGGCGGAGCTGTACCGCCGCGAGATGGGCATCGGCTCCGTCATCATCGTCTGCCCCACTTCGCTCAAGTATCAGTGGCGGGCGGAAATCCGGAAGTTCACCGACAGCGCCGTGTCCGTCATCGAAGGGCCCATGCATAAGCGGCGGGAGCAGTATGCTCAGGATGAAAGCTTCTACAAGATCATCACCTACAATGTCGTCGCCCGCGATTATCCCTTCATCAACCAGAGCCTGCCCGACCTGGTGATCCTCGACGAGGCCCAGCGCATCAAGAACTGGGACACCCAGATATCCCGGGCGGTCAAGCGCCTGGAAGCCCCCTACCGGCTGGCCCTGACCGGCACCCCCCTGGAGAACAAGCTGGAAGACCTTTACTCCATTGTACAGTTCCTCGACCAGCACCTGCTGGGGCCCCTTTACCTGCTGCTGCACCGCCACCAGGTAAAGGATGGCGACGGCGTAGTGCGCGGCTACCGCCGCCTGGACGAGATCAACGAGAAGCTCCGGAATGTGATGATCCGCCGCCGTAAGCGGGAAGTGCTGAAGCAGCTGCCCGAGCGCATCGACCAGAACCTCCTGGTGCCCATGACGCCCCGGCAGATGGAGCTGCACAGCAGCTTCGAAACCGACGTCGCCCAGCTGGTGGCCAAGTGGAGGCGCTTCGGCTTCCTCAAGGAAAAAGACCGGCAACATCTGCTCAGCTGCCTCAACCTCATGCGCATGAGCTGCGACAGCACCTACCTGGTGGACCAGCAGACGCGCCACGATACCAAGATCGGCGAACTGTTTTACATCCTGGAAGAACGCCTGTCGGACCCGGAGGAAAAGGTGGTTATCTTCAGCCAGTGGGAGCGCATGACCCGCATCGTGGCCGGGGAACTGGAAGAACGGGAGGTGGAATTTGCCTACCTGCACGGCGGTGTGCCCGGCGCCAAACGGGGCGATCTGCTCGACCGCTTCCGCGAAGACGGCAACTGCCGCGTCTTCCTCTCCACCGACGCCGGCGGCCTGGGCCTCAACCTTCAGCAGGCCGCTCTGGTGGTCAACCTCGACATCCCCTGGAACCCCGCGGTGCTGGAACAGCGCATCGCCCGCGTCTTCCGGCTGGGGCAGAAGCGGCAGGTGCAGGTTATCAACCTCATCTCGGAAGGCACCATCGAGCACCGCATGCTGTCGACCCTCAAATTCAAATCCTCGCTGGCCGATGCGGTGCTGGACGCCATCGAAGACCAGGTCTTCATGAGCGACCGCAAGTTCCGCGACTTTATGGAGAACCTGGAACGCGTGGCCGTTCCCGAAACGCCCGCCCCCGAACCCGCCGAAGTGGGCGGCGACACCGACCTGGAAGTGCCGCAGGGCGCCCCCGCCGCCCCGGAAGAAGAAGCCCCCTTGCCGGCCGAAGACTGGCAGGAGGAAGAAGCCGCCCCTGCTGAGGAACAACCTGCACCGGCTACCCGGCAGCCCCGCGGCGAACCCCTTGCCGCCGGCGCCGGCAGCCCACGGGAGCTGATCGGCCAGGGGGTGGCCTTCCTGAGCCGCCTCGCCCAGACCCTGTCCGACGAACAGGCCACCCGCCAACTGGTGGAGTCGATCACCGAAAAGGATGAAGCCACCGGGCAGGCTTACCTGAAGATACCGATAGAGAGCGAAGAGGTAGTGAAAAATGCGGTGAAGCTGCTGGGGGGCCTGCTGGGGAAGTTGTGAGGGTTAAACTATTTCCTGTCCCAACTGTATCAATCTTTAGCTTTTACCGTTCAGGCCGCGCCTGAAAGTCAATTCAGCAGGATACTCGGAGCATGCCGGGCAAAAAAGATAAGCAGCCATGAAAATAGGCATCGTTTGTTACCCTACCTATGGGGGCAGTGGCGTGGTCGCTACCGAATTGGGGTTGGGGCTCGCCAAAAAGGGGCACGAAGTACACTTCATCACTTACAAACGGCCTGCCCGGCTCAGCACTTTTCACGCCAACGTTTTCTACCACGAAGTGACCGCTGAGGATTACCCCCTCTTTGAATATACCCCTTACGATACCGCCCTGGCCAGCAAGCTGGTCGACGTGGTGAAGTTCGAAAACCTGGACCTGCTGCATGTTCACTACGCAATACCCCATGCCGCCGTGGCCTATATGGCCAAGAAAATCCTGCTTTCTGAAGGGCGCTATGTGCCGGTGATCACCACCCTGCACGGTACCGACATTACCCTGGTCGGCAACAATAACGCCTTTGCCCCGGTGGTGGCCTTTTCCATCAACAAATCCGATGGGGTGACCGCCGTTTCGGAAAGCCTCAAGAAGCAGACCTACGAATACTTCAACATACAGAACGATATTCGCGTTATCTATAACTTTATTGACTTCGAGCGCTTCCGCAAGGTCAACAAGGATCATTTCAAAAAGGCCATCGCGCCCAACGGCGAGCGCATCCTGGTGCATACGTCCAACTTCCGCAAGGTGAAGCGGATAGAAGATGTGATCCACATTTTCCACAAGGTGTACCAGCGTATCCCCTCCAAGCTGCTGCTGATCGGCGACGGGCCGGAACGCCACAACCTGGAAGAGCTGTGCCGCAAACTGGGCCTTTGCCATGAGACACGCTTTCTCGGCAAACAGGATGCCATCGAGGAACTGCTGGCCGTAGCCGACCTCTTCATCATGCCTTCCGAGAAGGAGAGCTTCGGCCTGGCAGCCCTGGAGGCCATGGCCTGCGAAGTGCCCGTGATCTCCTCCAACGCCGGCGGCCTGCCGGAGGTGAACATCCACGGTAAAACCGGCTACCTCAGCAATGTGGGCGACGTGGAGGATATGGCCCGCAATGCCATCCGCGTCCTGGAAAACGACGCCCTGCTCCAGGAGTTCCGCGCCAACGCCCTGGCCCAGGCCCGCCGCTTCGATATCGACCAGATCCTGCCTGATTATGAGGCGTATTATGAGGAAGTGCTGAAGATGGCGGTGTATTGAGGCTGAGGCTGAGGTTGAGGTTGAGGTTAAGGTTAAGAGCGCTGCCGTTCCTCAACCTCAACCTAATTCAAAACCAATATCTTCGCTACTGCCGCATCCGCCTTGCCGGTGAAGCCTGCAAAACGGGGGTTGCTGGTGCTGAAGACCAGGTAAACGCCCGTGTTGACGCGGCGCCCGTTGTAGTCGCGCCCGTCCCAGATGGCCTGCCCGCCCAGAGCGGTAGTTTCGAATACCAGCTTGCCGCTGATATCCGTGATTTTGACCGTGGCGTCCCGCGCCAGCCCCCGGATGGCGATGGGGCCGTCGTAATCTTCCCGCACCGGATTGGGGAAGACGGTGATCTCCGGCTTGTGGGTGCGCCCGCCGGCGACGGCATCGCTCTGATAGGAGATCATACCGGCAAGGGTCCCGATGAACACTTCTCCCGATTCCCGATCGACAGCGATCTCGATCACGTCATTGTCGAAGAGCGGAGAATTGGATTCCGTGAAGCGGGCCACCTGCTCTTCGCCATTGGGAGAGAGGACAAAAACACCGTTCCTGGTGCCCACCCATTTCCGGTTGGCGCCGTCGACGGCAATGGTTTGCACCACTTCGGTCTCCAGCAGGAAGGCGCCGAATCCGTCGACCTCCACGATACGGCGCGAGCCCCGGCATTCCGGTTCGAAAGCGCTGGCGCCACATTCGAAAATGAAGATGCCCTCCGTGGTGCCCACCCATATATTGCCTTCCAGGTCGGCCGTCAGGCAGTTGACGTTGTTGGTGGCCAGCTCGCTGTTGTTGGAGGTAAAGGCCCGGCAGCGGTCGTCATTTGGGTCATCGATGTCGCCCTCGTCAAATACCATCACACCGGCGCTGTTGGAGCCCAGCCTTATCCATTTGTAGCCATTGTCATCGATGGCGATATCAAAAACCTGGATTTGGTTGCAATCCGTCAGGGGGAAGCTGCGCCAGCTGCCGTCTGGCCGAAGCACGGAAAGCGGGGCAGGCGCCGAGTTGTTGGCCACCCAGAGG
>CAZAXA010000347.1:0-6811 GCA_964488965.1 uncultured Phaeodactylibacter sp.
CGTCGGGGTCCACCTCGGCGATGACGCCCACCGCCCCGGCGATGACGGCGGCCACTGCCTGCGCCCCCGACATGCCGCCCAGCCCGGAGGTGACGAACACCTTGCCATGCAGGCTGTCCCTGCCCAGCTTTCTCAGCCGCCCGGCATTGAGCAGGGTGATGGTGGTGCCGTGCACGATGCCCTGCGGGCCGATGTACATGAAGGAACCCGCCGTCATCTGCCCGTAGGAGGTGACGCCCAGGGCGTTGTAGCGGTTGTAATCCTCTTTGCTGGAATAGTTGGGGATCATCATGCCGTTGGTGACCACCACCCGGGGGGCGTCCTTATGCGAAGGGAAGAGCCCGAGCGGATGGCCGGAGTAAAGCGCCAGGGTCTGCTCGTCGGTCATCTCCGCCAGGTATTGCATAGTCAGGCGGTACTGCGCCCAGTTCTGGAAGACGGCCCCGTTGCCGCCGTAGGTGATCAGCTCGTGGGGATGCTTGGCCACCCTGGGGTCGAGGTTGTTCTGGATCATCAGCATGATGGCCGCCGCCTGCCGGGAACGGTGCGGGTATTCGTCGATGGGGCGGGCATACATCTCGTAATCCGGCCGGAAGCGGTGCATGTAGATGCGGCCGTAGTCCTCCAGCTCGCGGGCAAACTCGGCGGCCAGCGCTTTGTGATGGCGGGGGTGGAAATAACGCAGGGCGTTCTTTACAGCCAGGGCTTTTTCTTTGTCGGTGAGCACCCCTTCGATGACGCGCTTCGGCGCGTGGCTGACAGTGGGGTCGTAGGGACGGGGAGCGGGTAATGCTTCGGGGATGCCCTCGAGAATGGCGTCGTGGAATGCGGTGGTGACGTTCATGTTTGGTCAGGGTTGTTTTCGGGGCCAATATACGAAATTTCTATGCCAGTACTTTTTCTAACCTTTCCTTCCACTTCCGCCAGTCGGGCATTTCGCGGGTTTGCAGCTCAAAGAATGCAGTACTGTGGTTGTGGTGAACCAGATGGCAGAGTTCATGGACGACTACGTATTCGATACATCCTTTCGGGGCCTTCATGAGCTCTATGTTCAGGATGATTTTACCTTTAGGCGTGCAACTGCCCCATCGTTTGTCCATCCACTTGACGGCCAGGACAGAAGGCGCCACATCGTACTTTTTAAAACGCTCTGTCCATTTCCCGGCAATTTCCCGGAACTTCACTTCCGCATGTTCGCGGTACCATTCCTGCACCAGCTTTTTGGCTTTTGACCGGTCAGCCGTATAGACCTCCAGGAAACCTCGCTTTAATTTCACTTCTTCTTTCGGTGATTCGTAGACCTTCAGGCGATACTGCCGGCCGAGATACAAATGGCTCTCTCCGCTGATGTATTTCCTGGGTGGGGACAGAGGTTCAAAGGACAGGAAGTAACTCTGCTGTTTCAATATCCAGGGCGCCCGTTTGCGGACCTTTTCCAGCACTTTTTCAAGAGGCGCTTCCGCCGGCGCCTTGACGGTCACCTTCCGGTCCGCATGCACGGTGATGCCCAGGGATTTGCGCTCCTGATATTTCAGCTCGAAGACGATCTCTTTCGATCCAAACTTTATGGAATGGATAGTTGTCAATGTAGAATCATTTACCGATACCTCAACTTCGCCACCTCAATGCATTTCGAAGCGATGTCGTCAATATCCCCTAATGACAAATCCAGCCCGTACTGATCGCGGATGTTGTCCATAAAAAAGTCGCCGATGGCGATTTCCAACTGGCCGATCAGGTTGGACCTCTGCCAGTCCACTTTGGGTTTGCCGTTGTCCAGGACGAGCAACTGTACGATATCGTCAATGCCAGCTCCGGCTTCAGCTGCAATGTCCCGCGCCCTGTTTTCTTCCGCTCCTTTGTTTTTGATCGATTCAAAGGTAATGCCGTAGAAAGCCTGAGCGATTTCCCTGCCTTTAAGGCTCGACGGTATATCGCTGCCCGTGCGGTTGAGTACCGAAGTTTCGATTTCTTCGGCCCGCCTCAGATACTCCGCTTCCGATATCCGCCTCTCTTCGTAAGCCCGGATGGTTTCTTTCAGCAACTCCGAGAATTTCTTGTAAAAAGCAGGGTCTTCCTCCATCTTTTCGTTGATATGCCTGGCGGTGCGGTGGGCGATGGTATCCGCTTTGGCCGCCACGCCTACTATTTTTTCCACTTCCTGTTCGAATTCCTCCTTGTCGAAAATATTCACCAGTTCGGTGATCGGCCTGACTTCGTGGGAAGTCACATGCTTATCGATCAGTTTCTGGATCTGGGTTTCATAGGATTTGAAATCCACCACATCGGCAAAACGCTGGCGGGCCGACAGGCGGAGCCGGGAGAAGAAGCCGAGGTCATATTTGTACCGATCGATATCTTTCTGAGGTGTTTGTGTGTTCCATTCAATACTTGAAAGAGCCAGCTTCAGCAAGCGGGCAAACTGGCTCAGCTTGTCATAAAAGGCTGCCCGCCTGGCTTCATCCCGGAGTACTTCTTCGTAAGCCGGCTCGTCATATTTATTGGGAACGGATTTGAAAATATCCCACAGCTCGGAATGGGCCTGCGGGAGTTTTTTCGCCTCTTCAACGATATCCACCATCGTGAATTCGAGGTCTTCCGCGTCGAAGTCCTGGAAGCTGGAATAGGCCCGTAAAGCTTCATCCAATTCCTTCAGGACGCCGTAGTAATCAATGATAAACCCATAGTCTTTACCATCGTGCACGCGGTTGACCCGGGCGATGGCCTGCAAAAGGGTATGCTCCCGCAGGCTGCGGGTGAGGTAGAGGAAGGTATTGCGGGGCGCGTCGAAGCCGGTCAGCAGCTTGTCCACCACGATGATGATTTCAGGCTCGTCATCGTACTTGAAGCGGTTGATCAGGTATTTTTCATACTTCCGGGGGCTCCCGCCAAACTCGTCCATTTTGCTGTTCCAGAATCGCTTCACTTCATTGCTGGATTCATCGTAGGCGCTGTCCTCCCCTTCCCGCATATCCGGCGGCGAGATCAGCACTTCAGAGGAAACCCTGCCGATTTCATCCAGATATCGCTTGTACTTGATGGCGGCTATTTTGCTTTGGCAGACCAGTTGCCCTTTCCAGTCTGTGCCTGCACTGTTTTCCCGGTAATGCTCCGTAATATCCCAGGCAATGGTGTAAATCTTCTGGTCGGCCACGTTCAACTGATCGGCGCGGCTGAATTTTTTCTTCAGGTCCGCCCGCTGATATTCGCTCAGGGGTTCGGAAACTTTGGCAAAATAAGCGTCGATAGGCCGCTCATTGACCTCCTGCATGGCGTGGCGGCCTTCGTACAACAAGGGTACCACGGCTTTGTCCTTAACCGCCTGGTCAACCGGGTATTTATCGATGAGGCCTCCGAATTTTTTGGCGGTATTCTTTTCCTTTTTCCGCAGCGGCGTGCCGGTGAAGGCCACAAAACAACCGTTGGGAAAAGTCTTTTCCATGCTGATATTGAAGATGCCGTGTTGGGAGCGGTGGCCTTCATCCACCAGCACAAAGATGTCAGGTGATTCAAAGGGCTTTTTGGCCTGGTTGACCGCCGTATCGAATTTGTTGATGATGGTGGTGATGACCGCATCGCTTTTGCTGTTCAGCAGTTCGAGCAGGTGCTTGCCGGTACTGGCCTGCAGCACCGGGATCTGGCACTTTTGAAAGGCGCCGTATATCTGGTCGTCCAGGTCCACCCGGTCGGTAACGATGACGATCTTGGGGTTGCGAATGGATTTGTCTAGCGCAATGGCCTGGGCCAGCATGACCATGGTGAGCGACTTTCCGCTGCCCTGCGTGTGCCAGATCACGCCCCCCGTCCGTCGGCCCTGTGCCAACACCCGCAGCCGCCGCATGGTTTTTTTGATGGCGAAATACTGCTGATAGCGGGCGACCTTCCTGATGCCGGAATCGTAAACGATGAAATTGAACATCAGGTCCAGCAGGCGTTCCGGACGGCAGATGCAATAGAGGTATTTGTCCTGCTCCGTCACCACCCGCTCGTATTCCGCCGCCTTTTCGAATTGCTGCCGTACATAAGCATAGCGCTGGGCGAATAATCTGCGCATTTGGGCGTCGGCCAGGGGGCGGTTTTTCACCCCGGCAAGGGCGGCATCAAACTGCTGCTGCTCCTCCGGGGACTCCAACTGCTCCTTCCATTTGGACCAGAATTTTTCAATGGTGGCCGTAGTGGCGTAGGCCGCATCGTTGACCGACAGGCTGAGTAAAATCTGGGAATAGGCAAAGAGTATGCGGATACCGTCCTCCTGCTGATTGCGCAGATGCTGGGAAATGGCTTCTTTGATGGGCTCCTTGATATCCGGCCGCTTGCATTCGATGACTACGAGCGGGATGCCGTTGACGAACAGCACGATGTCCGGCCGGTAGTGTTCGTGGCTGCCGGCGCGCTGCACGCTGAATTCTTCGGTAACGTGAAAGGTATTGTTCCCGGGGTTTTTCCAGTCGATATACTGCAGGGTATAGCTCTTTTTATCGCCATCGATGCTTTGCTCCAGCGCCTTGCCCAGGGTAAGCAGGTTGTAAACCGACTCGTTGGCGGCAATCAGCCCTTCCTGCAGGGGCACGTCTTTCAGCGCGTTGATCCCGGCCTGTACATTGCTGTCGGAAAATTCGTACACGCCCCCCTTGTACTGAATGCGGTTGATCTTGCGCAACTGCGCTTCCAGCACCCCTTCCAGCAGCACCGCCGAGCTTTTCCCGCCCCGCAGCTGCAGGGCTTCTTCCGGGGACAGGTAGGCGTAGCCCAGGTTTTGGAGGAATTGCAGGGCGGGGATTTGGGAGATGTGGTCTTCCTGGAAGCTGGGCGGTTTCATATCCCTTTCGCTCATTTAATGGATTCCAACCACTTCAATGCCTGCTGCTTTTTAGCCTCTGAACCGGGGTGGTATTTTACAAATCGGTCAATAAGCCCCTTGGTCAGCAGTTCCCCGAGGGCGCCCTGGGCGATCAGTTCCGGGTAATCGGGCAGGTCTGCCATGCGCGCCAGTTCACTCCAGCCAGTTTGGGGGTTGCGGTAGCAAAAAACCACGCCGGGAACCGCTTCATCCGGCAAAGCATCCAGGAGCGCGGGGTTGTGGCTGCTGATCAGCACGGTCAGCTGTTTTTCTTTTGCAATATCATTAATGGATTGAAGCAGCTTGCCCGCCCGGCTGGGGTGAACGCCGTTGTCCACTTCCTCGATGATAACCATGTTCCCAGGCTCTGCCGATATCAAAGCGGCAGCCAGCGCCAAAACCCTCAGTGTACCGTCGGAAAGCAGGCCCGCATCACAATAGTGTTCTTCCCCTCCAAAAGTTTCCTTCAATTGGATCATCACCTCGCCGCGGGGCCCTTCAAGGAAATCCATTCCCGTAATGTCTTGCTCTGGCAGGCTTTGGATGAATTCCAGTAAGGTGTTTCTATTTTTCTCTTCACTATTCCATAGATGATAGAGCACTGCCGAGAGGTTACTTCCATCTCCCTGAAGCTTTTTTTCCGACAGAAAGCTGTAATCCCGCATCTTTTGGGGTACTGGATCCAGAAATAAAATACCCGCCAGGTGATCCTCAAATCTTTTGGCCACCTTCGGGATCGACTGCTTAGCCTTTGTATGCCCGTCCGCAAAACGGGCGGCGCTTTCCAGTTGGAGAAATATGGACATCTGGTCCGTACAGGAGATCTGAGGCTTCTTTCCACCTCTCGCAAAATTGTTGTACTCTACACTGATCTGGGTATTCGCTCCCTTGCTGGGTTCGATTGTACGATACAAGATGTTGTAGCCTTCCTGTCCGGGAGCATAAACCATCTCGCTCTCGATGTGCAATTCCTCGTTTTCCCGCAGCCTCAGGCTCAGTTCCAGCGTATCGTAGAGATCATCATGCTTCTTAAAGAAATTAATTTCAATTTTGCCTTTAACCTTAAAAGGGGAAAGCGTACACCCCAGCCCAAATTCCTTTGCGCCGCGCCGGGGAAGATCGGCGACCCTGCCCCGCACGACCTGGTCATTTTCATTAACCATATATTGCAGAGAAGACAACTTGTGCCCCTGCGCCATCCAGTTCAAAAAGCGGATGGCTTCCAAAGCGTTGCTCTTTCCTGAAGCATTAGCCCCGACTAAAACGGTGAGCGGCGCTAGTTTGAGTTCCGCCTCGCTATAGCTTTTGAAATCCCGGATGGTTATCTTTCCAATCATATCGAACCTCGTTTATACTTTCCCAAGTTACGTTTTTTTACTTTTTTGCGTGTTTTTCTCGCTCAAAAGCCCGCCCGCCGTATCCGCTTGTCCGGCAGCAGGTCCCACACCATGGAGCTGAAGCGCCAGTCGAACCATTCGTTGAACATTTTCCAGGTTCGCTTTTCCGGCCAGGCTTCGGGGAAGGCGCACCACCCCTGAAGCATATCCTGAAAAAATTCGTCATAGTTGGCCTTAAGGAAGCGCTCTGCTTCCTTTACCGTCCAGCCGTCATCCAGCAGATAAGCCTCGCATTCATCGGATTGCTCCGCCGGGCTGCCGCTGAACACCTGATTGGCCCAATCATAGAAGGGTTGTTTGGGAATGATGAGGAGGACGCTCCGGTTGATGGTTTTTCTCATGGTAAAATGTCCGCGCTTTGTGGAAATTCTTGTGGAACTTAAACAATTGACCAATAAATCGTTATCTCTGAAAAAACAGTAAACCGGGCGCAATGCTAAATTGTGCCCTCGTTTTTATTGCTAATTTAATGTTTTTCATAAAGTTATGCCATGGGCAGCCCCTGCCCGGCCAAGAGAAGCGGGAATATAGATTCCCGCGCGGCAGCCCCTTGCTGCAGCCCTGTGTGGCAAGC
>CAZAXA010000348.1:0-6807 GCA_964488965.1 uncultured Phaeodactylibacter sp.
CCTATCAAATCTAAAAACAATTAAATTAGTTTCAAGGCTATTCTTTCTGATGCCTAATCTTCCACAATGCCTGTATCCCAGGCCCAGGCAGCACATTTATAAAATCAGGGATTTACCTGATCTCAGACATAATACCAATTTATTCCACTCTGGAGTCGTAGCTGATCTATCTGTTGGGCGTCAACTATGCATTTTTATAAAATATGGTGTTGCGATGCTCCTTTTTTTCGGGGGATGTAATGGATGCGATATTGAGAAGGTTGCGGAAAATCTGAACAATGGAAATGACGGCCCAAAAGTCTGGATTATAGAAACGTGGGGCACAGAAATCAGAAATGCTTTAGCAACTCAATTTGGAGAAGATTGCCTGGGAACAGCAAATTTTACAGCAAGAGTCGATATTGAAGTAAGAACGGCATCGCTTGTCAATAACCAAATAGTTATGGATGAAAATCCATTCTTTGAAACGGTATTATTACAGCAATCTTACACTAATAATACAGGCCTGAATGACGGAACTCAAATAGAGATTATGGTTCCTGAGCATGGAGCTTATTCTATTCGTTATCTTATAGAAGTTCAAATTTGTTCGATTTGCTGCCATGGTTCAAGTGACACTCAATGCGGGACACAGGTTACTGAAGGCCGCTGTCAAGCCGGTTTCCCGCGGGTTATCCATGAGGCCATTTTTCCGACGCATGACATGAGGCCTCGCCATGATAATAATTACGAAATCCTGAGTGATAAATTTACAGTGCGGGAATGTGCCTGCGGATGTTTCACCGATTGTTAACAATAAAAATCCTGTATAATCATGAAAGATCATACTCAATTTTGGATTTTCTTATTGACTGCGCTATTTAGTTTTTCAATCACGCAATGTGCCAAGGAAAATCTAACAGAGGTTAAAATAAAAACCACCGAAGAAATCCCACTGGAATTTCGTGCAGCAGAGATTGATTTTGGCGAAGTGGATGGCTTTATTATTATGGATTCACGAGCCTATTACGGCCCTTGCGGCAGGAGAGCCGCTTTTAATATCAATGCAAAATTTGGCGAAGGCCATGATGTTGGAACCATTATAGTAGAGGGTAAAGAAGTTCCCTCCTTTGTCGATGGCAGCGGGGTGGCACGTTACCAATATATGGGCGCGGGAAGTGATTTGGATCAAGCGGTTGCTTCCGGGGCCATTTCCTGCAACTTTGCATCTAATGTGATAAATGAATATGCATCTTTTTCCAGAGAAGGCCTCTTGTTCCCAAAAGGCCTTTGCGCTCAAAGTAGCCTGGGCGACAGCCGAAGTTTCCCAAAGGATCGGGATTTGACCATAACATGGGAACCGGACCCTAACATCGATAACATTTACATTTCAATATGCGCGGCGGGCACTCCCTGTATTTTCAAGGAGGCGCCGGATACCGGGTCATACACTGTGCCAAGCGGCGAATTTGCTGGTTTTATACCGGGCGCTTATGTATTGTTCTACATTGGCAGAGGATATGCCGAAGTGATGGCCCAGACGGATGGGAAAAAGATCGCCCTGGTGACAGCCAGCCTTGCGAGTTTCCCTGATATTTTTGTGGAGTGAATTTTAGAAGCTGTTTTAAGGCTATCGGTTCACGCGTAAGAGCAAGGGCGCAGAGAGCATTACGGCCTCCGCGCCCATTGTACTTTTTTGTATGAGATTGTTTTTCAGAGCTTTAACCATCTTCCGGCAAATCCTTATACGAAGTTTCGGGAAAGCCTGTTGCCGTTGAGTACAGATCAGGATCAGCCTGGGGCCCGCATCCTGTGATCAAGCGCTGAAGGCCGCTTCTGCCGCCGACATATCTCCGTCGGCGCGCAGGTGGTAAGCCTTGCCCTGCTCATCGAACGTCCAGGTGAATACGGGTAGAACACTGTAGGCCCTGCCGGTGGAACGGGCGATACAGGAAACCTTGCCATCGCACACCACCTCATTGCCGTTGGCGCGATAGTTGAAAGTCTCGAAGCCGGTGAATTCCACATCGGCGCCCAGTTTCTGGAAGAACTGCACGACGCCGTCCTTGCCCCGGAACGTGCCGGCGTAACTGACGATGGAGGGGTCGCCGGCATGCCACCATTCAATATTATCGGCGAGCCTGGCAAGGATGCCGGGAATGTCGCCCTGCCCGAAGCAGGCATAGATGTCCTGCACGGTGGCAGTATTGCGTTGCTGGGTGGTGCTGCTCGTTTCCATGATGGCCATAAGGACGGAAAAGGAAGTCGTTTTCATCAGTTGTAAACTTTTATATTAGGAAATGGGTTTAAATAGCCGCTGATGGGCTTTCTCCCAGTTACGATACCGGCAAAATTTTGGATCGCGGCAATTGAAAAAAAATTATTTTTGCTGGAATGAAGCCTGAAACCTATGGCATACAAGGACCCGGACCGGACCACAGCGCTCGTCATGAGCCTGAAAGCAGGAGACGATAAGGCCTTCGCTGCGCTGTACGACGCATACTCCAGCCTGCTCTTCGGCGTCATTGTCCGCATCGTCGGGCAGCGGGAAGATGCCGAGAACCTGCTCCAGGATTGCTTTGTCAAAATATGGGAGCATATAGACAGCTATGACCCTGCCCGGGGCCGGCTGGCCACCTGGCTCATCAACATCGCCCGCAATACGGCCATAGATTTTACCCGTTCGAAATATTTTTCCCAGAAACGCAAAAACCAAACGCTCGAAAATTTCGTAGTTCCGGAAACGGGTTCATTTTCTTTTCAGCTGCCCGTGGAAACGCTCGGCCTTCGGCAGGTAGTGGAAAAACTGACGCCAACCTGCCGGCAGGTCATCGAGTGGATGTACTTCGACGGCTACAGCCAGCAGGAGATCGCCGACAATTTCGGCCTCCCCCTGGGCACGGTGAAATCCCGAACCCGGCAGGCCATGAAAGAGTTGAGGAAATCTTTTTTGGGAACGCAGGAAATATCCGACTGAATGATGAAGAAATACGACATTACGCAGGATGAAATCCGGGAATGGCTTTCCGGCAGCCCCGACGGCCCTCCTTCGGCCGGGGAACTGGAAGAAGCGGAAGAGGCGCTGCTGGGCTTCGCCGAGGGCCACGCCATGCCTCCGCCGGCGCCCCTGCGGGAGAAAATCCTGGGCAGGCTGAAAGCGCTCAACGATCAGAAAAGGCAACGACAAAAACTGCAGCCGGATAAGCTGCCCCTGCTCAGCCCGTCCTCCAACTGGCTGGAATGGAAAGAAGTGGCGGAGGGCATCGCCCCTCCCGAAGATTATGAAAATATTCACCTGCATACCCTCGAATCCACGGAAAAGCGCGAGCTGTTCGTCGCCTGGGTCAAAGAATATGTCCCGGAAGAAGTGCACCACGACCTGCTGGAGAGCTTCCTCATCCTGGAGGGCTCCTGCGAGTGCTTCATCACCGACCAGGCCGGCAACAGCCATACCGTGCGGCTGGGGCCGGGCGGCTACATCGCTATGCGAACCGGCGAAACGCATGATATCCGCATCACCTCGGAGCAGCCGGCCAAGGCCATTCTGCAGTGGTTGAAGCTGGCGGGGTGAAGCCGGGGCTACCTGATGAAGAAGGCCGACACCTGCACCTTGCCATCCCGTTTCTCTATCCTTCGCCAGGAAGAGTTATCGTTCATCGGCACCCATTTCCTTTCTTCCTTGCGGTAGTGCAAGTCCTTATCCTTCTGGTAGAATATCTGCTCGCCTTCCATTTCGATGATCGAAAGGATTTCGTTGTCGTGGTAGTTCAGTTCGTCGTAGTCTGAATGGGCCCTTTGGGCCATTTCCGAATAATACTCGCTCAATTGGATCAGCAGGTCGTTGACCGTCTTGTCCAGCTCTTCCACATGCAGGCCGATGCGGGCCGCCTCGCGGGCGGTGATGGGGTAACTGTGGGAAGGGTAATCCGAATTGAGATGGTTGCTGATGCGCTCCGCCTTTTCCACGTCGTTGAGGTGATAGTTCAGGATTTCGGTCGTTAACTTGATCGAAAGGGAACTGGCGCGGTCCACCGCGCCGAGCACCAGGGGATGGATGTACTGGTACAACTGCGTGTATGGGTTCTGGTCGCTCGGTTCTTTTTTGCTTTCCCATAGCTTGAGCACCCGGTCCATCTCGGTCTGGTTGACACTGACCCGGTCGTTGTCATTATCGACCGGCGACAGGTCGTGGACGATAGAGGTGTCGATGGCGGTCAGGTAGGCGATGGGGCCCATCCGGATTACGTCGGCCCCCAGTGCCAGCATAGTGCCGGCCGAAGCGCAGTTGAGCGGCGCCAGGACGACGATGCGCTGGTAGTAGCGCCGCAACAGGTGGATGATCCGCAGGGCCGTTTTGCCCGAGCCGCCGTCGCTTTTGATGAACATGTAGAGGGTGTCCGCCTTGATGCGGTCTTTCAAAAGCCGGTAGAACACCACCAGGTCGCTCTCCGACATGCTGGCGTTGTTCGACGTCCAGTAGGTAATGAAATCACCCTGGCAGATCTGCTGCACCTCCCTTACCTTCTCCTGGGTTTCGTCGAACAGAATAGGAGGGCGTTTGAGTTTCGGTTTTTTGTTTTTCTTTTGCATAGCGGGGCAGGTACTTTTTTTTGCTCAAGGTAACAATTTTGGGAGTATACAAGCGGCCATAATCAGCACGACAATGTAGCGCAATCAAACAATTCCCTCCGGGCAAGCCCTTTGCCCTTCCTTCTCAGAAGGGCCATTCACCACATCAGGCGCGCCTGCCTGCTCCAGATTCATCCACCAACTCACGCCCGCCAGCCCCGCCAATCCTATCCAGAATGGCCCCCAGCCCCACTGCTCCACAAAGGCCAGCCCCAGCGCCGGCCCCAGGATGCCGTTGAGCGGCCAGGCCATCCAGTACCAGGCCATGTATTCGCCGCGCCGCGCCGCGGGGGCCATCTTCAGGGGCTGCGCATTGTTGAACGGCAGGAAGAAGGCGCCGCCCAACGTCCAGAGGATCATGGACAGAAAGCAGAGCGACAGGGCTTTGGGCAGCAGAAAAATCAGGAAGGACAGTCCCCCCAGCGCCAGGCCCGCCAGGATGGAAGCCCGGATTTTGCCGGACTGCTCGATGGCGTGGATGGCCGGCAGCACCACCATGATGATCAGCAGGCTGCTCCCTGCCATAAGGGCGCCGATGTAGCGCTCGTCGAAGCTCCATACGCTCTTTATAAAAATGGGAACGCTCTGAAACCACTGGATGAAACCGAATCCCATCAGGAAAGTGGCCAGCAGGAAGAGCAGGTAGCCGCGGTTGTGCTGCGGCGCAGGCCCTTCATCCTCCTGTCTGCTGCCGGCTTCTTCCGCACCGCCCGCCCTCTTTCGCCACCTCCGGGAGACAGCCCAAAAATACAGCCCGGCAGCTATGCAGGTCAGCCCGTCTATCCAGAACAACCAGCGATAGCCCGGCGCCACCGCTACGAAGCCTCCGATGGCGGGCGCAGCGCTCATGCCCAGGCTGACGGCCAGCCGCGAGTGCAAATGAAATACCGCTTTAACATATTCTTAATAGAAAAAAATGTAACGTTTCCATAATACTTCGCATTATGATACTGTACAAGCAGTATCAGGCAGAATTTTTTTGCCATGAGAGGCTGTATTCGGAGCTTGTTGAAATTTTGTTTCGGGAATGCTTTTCCCGAAGCCCGATATTCCGGCAAGCTCTCTATTTTTTCACCTCAAAACTTTTGGTTATGGATACCAGGTCATTTGAGCACAGGTACGGCTGCCATTTGTTGATCCCTCCCGGCCTTTGCCGGAGTATTATTGCTCCGCTATGGACAGAGGTAAAACGAGTGGCGCAGAACCCCCACAATCCATTTCAACGACGGGGAAGGCTTGCCGTCCGGCCGTCTAGCTCAGGACGAAAAACAGGAGTAGGATGGTAAGTTTTCTTTTTTACGATTCATCTGTTGCCAACCGCAAAGACTGGCCCAGTTCTTCCGCCAGTTTGCCTCCCTGTCCCGACAACTTCCAGCAGGTTGCCCCGCTTACCATTTGCTTTTCTACCAGGCCGCCGGCCTCCATTTCCTTTAAGGCCTGAACGATGTGCTTTCTGCTTTTGGCCCGCAAAATCTTTTGAATGCCGGTGATGGACAGCCCTTCCGGCTCCTCCCGCAAGGCCAGCGCCACAGTAATTCTTGCCAGTGACGCCCTGTACAGATTTTTGCTGTCCGCAGCCTTTTCCGGAACCTCCGCTCCGGCTTCTTCCTCCGGCAGCAGGCTGCCCTTCTGCGAGCGGACAAAAGCCAGGATGTTGGCCCGGAGCTGGTTCAGGTGCTGCTGCACGGTAGCGTAATCGATGACGCCGTTCATCTGGTCTTTTCTCAGCGAATGGAACCGGCCGGATTGCAGCACGATGGCCTGCAGTTGCTCGTTGCCGTGAAAGTGGCGGGACAGCAGGGCGATGGCTGCTTCCACCTCGTCTTTGGCGATGAGGTTGCTGACCTGTATTTCCAGTTCATCGAAGGCGGGGCGTTTTTCCATGGCTGTAAAGATATTTAATATGTGTCGATTTGGCGGCATATAAATATCTGCGGCCGCGACTCAAATTCTATGTCGATCAAGATTTGCAGATCATTCTTGACAAGGCAGCATGAAATTATAATATAGGGCTAAAAACCTTCGCCGCCCCCTCCTTCAGCCTGTCCGCCCAGGGCCGTTCGGCATAGGTTGCCGGGTCGAGCTGGGCGCTGATCCAGCACTCCTTGTGGAAGAGATCCTTCAGCTGGCGGGCGATGCCGGAATCGTAGATGACGGCGTTGACCTCGAAGTTCTGCTCGAAGCTGCGGATGTCGAGGT
>CAZAXA010000349.1:0-6778 GCA_964488965.1 uncultured Phaeodactylibacter sp.
CTACGATGGCATCCGCTACGGCTACCGCAGCCCCAACGCTACGGACCTGATGAGCACCTATAAAAAGTCGCGGACCGAGGGCTTCGGCGCCGAAGTCAAGCGGCGGATCATGCTGGGCACTTTCGTATTGAGCGCCGGTTATTACGATGCCTATTATTCCAAAGCGCAGAAGGTGCGCCGCCTCATCAAGGAAAAGACGGAGGATATCTTTAAGGATTACGATCTCATCCTGATGCCCGCCGCTCCCGGCACGGCCTGGAAGCTGGGCGAGAAGATGGATGACCCCGTAGCCATGTACCTGGCCGACATCTTTACCGTGCAGGCCAATATGGCAGGCATCCCGGCCATTGCCCTTCCCATCGGCGAGGATGCTGACGGCATGCCGGTGGGCATACAGTTCATGGCGCCCCGCTTTGAGGAGGGGCGGCTGCTGGCCTTCGGCAAAACCCTGGCTAAGCTCGTATAATGAGCTGTCTTTCAGCTTTTTACACAGCAAAGTGTTATTTGGGCGGATGAAATTGTTAGTAACTATATGGACTACTTTGCCTTCCTTACCAAAAGGAATACTTAAATTTGTAAAATGGGGTTGTTTTTCTTAAGCAATCTCCGGAACCGGCGAAACGCAACCAAAGCCGTTTCCTGCCGTATAACGGCATACCATCAGCTCCTTCCCCCGGCTGCGGCTGATGTTTTTTTTTAACAAACTCCAGTATGATGGAACCACATACCGTGAGGAAATCTTTTTCTCTGGCCGCAGTCCTGGCGCTGCTATTTTTCTCCCCCCTCCTTTTACAAGCTGAAAATTATCCGGAATTTGATGAGGCCCTCATCATAGAACGGCTGAAATCGGTTGAAGAACCTCTGGTGGAACTCCGTTATAATTCCGTTGTCAGGGGATATATAAAAAGTTACCTGTTCTGGAACCGCGGGAAGGCCGAGCGTGTTTTAGGCCGCACCGTGTTGTATTTTCCCCTTTTCGAGGAATATCTGCACAAAAGGGATATGCCGGATAAGCTGAAATACCTTTCCGTAGTGGAATCGGCGCTCAACCCTCATGCCGTATCTCCGGTAGGCGCCATGGGCCTCTGGCAGTTCATGCCTTCCACCGGCAGGGAATACGGCCTTCAAATCAACGAATACGTCGATGAGCGCAAGGATCCGCATAAGTCTACCCAGGCAGCGCTGGATTACCTCACCCGGCAGTATGAAAAATTCGGTGACTGGGCCCTTGCCCTGGCTGCCTACAACGGCGGCTCCGGGCGGGTAAGCCGGGCCATCAAGCGAGGCCGCAGTAAGAATTTCTGGAGCATCCGGCGTTACATGCCGCGCGAAACGCGCAACTACGTGCCGGCCTACATCGCCGCCACCTACCTGATGGAATTTTACAAAGAACACGAGGTCATCCCGGAATACCCGCCACTGGACTACCAGATCACCGAGATGATAAAAGTATACGACAACTTCGACTTTAACCGCATCGCTCAGGTCACCGGCCTGCCACTGGAAACCATCGAAGCGCTGAACCCCGCGTATAAACAAGGGGTCATTCCCGAAAATCCGGATGGCAACTATCTCATCCTGCCCAAGCGGGTGATGCAGGCCTTCAGAGATTACCTCGAAGCACAACGCCCCGACCACCTCGGCGACCATTTTTTCGACAACTCTCCGGTGGCGGTCAATAAGGATCAGGACAACTGGAGGGAAAAATACGTCCGCCATACCTATACGGTAAAAAAAGGAGATACTCTGGAAAAGATCGCCAAAAACCAGAAATGTACGGTACACCAGATCATCGCCTGGAATGGCCTGCCCTCTGAACAGTTAAAGGAAGGGCAGAGACTGGCGATCTACCAGCCCAGAGAGATCAAACGCTTCAAGCCCATGGAGAAGATGGCAGAATTAACCCCGGCGCCCACCCTCTCTGTGGAAGGTATCCAAATAAAGCCTTTACAGGAGCCGCAACCTGAAATGGACGGGCAGCAACTGGTCTATATTGTCCGCAGTAAAGGTACTCTGGAGAAGGCTTACCGGCAAATCCCCGGCGCCTCTCTGCCGGCGCTCATCCACATCAATGATATGCCTGCTCACCAGAAGCTGCGGCCCGGAGACCTGCTCCGGATGCCAAAGAAATGGTGATTGAGTATCCAGGGGATATGGGCATTCCACAGCTTGCCCGTATCCCCTGGAAAAGAAAATAAATTTTTCCTCATCTGTGTACAATACATTTTTCCCCCCTCCCGTTATTAGAATGTTCTTTTGATCAACAACCCTATTTTAAACAAAATCTCCTTATAGAAGCACCATTCTACACGCCAAGTTAAGATTGATCAAAACCTGCAACTTCCCGGATGGTATAAACCTCTACCTTTCCAGTGCTGCCAAAAGCACTTTTTTCATCCCGTTTTAATTGCCCACGGCAGGGCTGTTGCCGGCAGATATGCCCTTTTCGAGGGCATACTGTGAGAAAACACACTGTTATTTTTCGCTATGTTCACCCTGCATAGCCCCAGGCGCCCATTACCATGTATCGCCGGATCCCAAAGGAAACAATCACACCCTGAGGGCCATTTGAAGCAATCTACCCCCTCCGTGAAGTGTGCCGGAAGGCACTACTTCACGGCCCCCAACCACTTGAAAACAAACTTGCACGAACCATTGAGAGAGTAGTTTGAACCAGCAGCCGGCGGGCGTAGGCAACACATCCCGCCGCTGCCTTTTTCTTAATTCACATCTTTAAGATCATATCGCCTTTTTTACTCTTTTCTGCAGTGAGGGCTTCCATGGGAGCCCTTTTTACTTTTCTATGCTGCCCGCCCGGTAATCCTCATAGAGTTGGGCTATCATCTCAAAGCCCAGTTCCCGGATATCGTTGGAAGAATTGGAAAGCAGGACGATGCCTATGCGGGCATCCCTGATGAAGCCCAAATAGGCCCGAAAGCCGCCGGTACCGCCGTACATCCATACCACCTGTTGGTTGGACTGGGCGCTTAGCCGGGAGATCAGCCAGCCGTAACCTGCTTCTGTGGGCCGAAGCAGGGCGGGAAACTCCACATCTATCCTCGCCTGCTGGGTTTGCTCCATAACGGCGGAAAGCCTCGATCCGTCCGTTTTAAGGTTGGCGCTGAGGAAGGCGGCCAGGTCGCGGGCAGTAGATTTCAGGCCGGCAGCCGGCGCCAGGCCGTCGAATTCCCAGTGTTCCACGGGTTTGCCGCGGCTGTCATGGCCCTGGGCCAGGCGCTGGATTTGTTCCGGAGACAGTTGCATCCGGGTGTCTTTCATTCCTAAAGGCAGGAGCAATTCCCGTTCCAGCAGAGGGCCGAAAGGCAAATCGTTGAACTCGCTGAGCAGGTGCCCGATCAGGGCAATGCCTATATTGGAGTAGTAGTAGCTGTGCCCCGGCTGGGCTTTCAGGGGGTATTGGGCGAGCTGGGAGAAAAATTCCTCCCTGGTGAAGCCTGCCCGCGGCCCGGTCAGATAGCTCGCCGTGCCGATGGGGTGCCAGTCGTAAAGGCCATGGCCGGAATTGGGCAGGCCGGACGTGTGGGTGGCCAGGTCACAAAAGGCGATACACACATCTTCCCCCAGGGGGTCGGGGGTACAGCTCAGCAGGCGTTGAGGCGGCTGGTGGGGGCTGGTAGGGATAACGACCTCCACGCAACGCTGGGGGTGGAAAGCCGGCGCCTCCATCCCTTCGGGAAAAAAAGCGTTGATGGGATCCGATAAGTTGAATTGCCCGGCCATGGCCTGTTTTGTCATCAGGGTAGTGGTGAATACTCCGGTCAGGGCGCCCAGCTCGAAAATAGTATTTTCATCGGGCGCCACGGCAGCATTCCGGCTCATTTGCCCATAACCCTGGTAACGGGCATGCCCGCCTTCAACGGCAGCCACAACCAGGCCCGGGTTGCGCCCTTTCCTGACGTGGGCCTCCGCCAGCCGGCTCACACTGGCCGGAACCTGGGCCTGGGCCATCAGTGCGAAAGAGAGGAACAGAATGATCGGGATATATTTCATGGGTTATATTTTAGTCATGATCACAGGGAAAACATCCTGTCGCAGGGTTGCACATTTACCCGCCCGGCCATACTTTGGCGCTGGAATTCAGCCGTAAAACTCCTGGAAAACCAGCGCTTGCGCAAGTTGGGCTATTCAAAATAATAATAAATAAAGACTACTTTGATGATAGTGGTCAGCCGGGAAGTATGATTTTCATCAGTCGGCAAATAACGAACATACAGGCTGCTAGCAGCCTGTCGGAGAACAGGTTGCTAGGGCCCAAAGTAAGCTGGAACATTTGTCAGGGGCCTGCCTCTGTTTTGAGCATCTGCTCTGCATTTTGAAAAGGATGCGGCAAAAACCGGGCTACTGCCTGGAACATTACCCGGAGAAGATTTTGTGAGGGGGCGATAAAGTATGAGGCAATAGTATCTATAACCCCGACGCGGCTGTCGCCGGTACGGGGCCTCCACTGCGCTCCGGCATCACTTCGCCACCTGCACCACCGCCGCCCACTGCCCTTCATCGGTGCTGAGTTGCACGAAATAGGGGCCTTTGGGCAAATGGCCTATATCCAGAGGAATGTCCTGCCTGCCTGCCTCCAACTGTAGCCTTTTTTCCAGTTTCAACCGGCCGGCAGCCGAATAGAGGGCTATGCGTACGGAACCTCTTCCAGGAAGGTGCACACGGGTAAAGAGCTGCCCGGCAGCCGGGTTGGGATAAAATACCGGATTTTCGCCGGCGGGCAGGGCGACGCCCGATGCCAGGCCGGGCCGGGGCCCATCCGGGCTGCCCGATCTGTTGCGCTGCGAGCTGCTGATCATCAGCCCATAATCCTCAGCCTCGCCCCAGGTGAAGGGTTCACAGGGATTGGGAAGGGGGCCGAATTTCATGCTCACTCTCAGCCGGGACAAGCCGGCGGCGGCATCCCGGGGAACGATGAAACTGCCGCTGAGGATATCCGGGCTACTCTGCCGGGAGTAAAGGAGTTCCCCGTGGCCGTCAAAATCGCCGTCCTGGTTGAAATCTGCCCAGAGCCGCCAGCTTTCCGGAAAGGGGCCGCCATTGCTGCCGGGTTTCAGAAAGAAATGTACCTCCTCGCCCGGGGCGGCCAGAACGAGCTTGTCCGTATAATTGCCGTATCCTCCATCGTTGCCTGAAAGGTTGCCCAGGTTGCCGATCCGCACCTCCTCGATCCACTCGGAGCCCGTACTTTGGCCGCCGGAATAACAATAAGAAAGGCTGTCTGCCATTACCAGTAGTGAATAGTCTTCCACTTCTCCATAGGGAACGTTGGCACAGGGGGAAGGGATACCGCCATACTGCATGGCCAGCCGAAGGCGGTAGGCGCCCGGGAGCAGGCCGCCCGGCAGGGTGATACTGCCTCGCACGGTATCCGACGAAATGGGAGGGGCGAACAATGCCTCGCCCTGGTCCAGGAAGTCGCCGTCCTGGTTGAAGTCTGCCCAGATGCGCCAGTGCTCGTAAAAGGATACGCCGTCGAAACCGGGCGCCAGGCTGACGGAATACGCCTGCCCGGATCGCGCCGGGATGGACAGGCTGTCTGCCTGGGAAAAATCGCCATGGCCGTCATTATTGCCGCTGGTATGGCAGAACGCGCCTAACTGGAAGCTCTCGATCCATTCATAACGGGCAGAGATTCCCCGGGAATCACAGGGGAAAGGGGCGCCGTCTTCGATGGTAAACTGTAGCTGAGCAGTACAGGCCCGGGCATCGGTAACCGTGACGGAATAGGAACCAGGCGCCAGGCCCGTAGCCTGAGAAGCGGTGAGCCCGTTCTGCCAGAGGTACTGGTAGGGTGGGCCGCCGCCGGTGGTGAAAAGGCTGGCTGCTCCACCATTACCGTTGGAGGCAGGGCTGGCCTGCACCTGTACCTGCAGAGGGGCCGGTTCCTGTATTTCCACTTCTGCAGCGGCAGAACAACCGGCCTGGCTGCTCACTTCGAGCCGGTAGGTTCCCGCCGCCAGGTTTTCTACCAGAGCGGTACCGGGGCCATGGCTCCAGGACAGGCTGTAATTGCCGCTGCCGCCGCTGAGATGCGCCATGGCCCGCCCGTCATTGGCGCCGGCACAGGAGACGTCTTCTCCCTGTATGGAAAGCATCAGGGGATGGGTGGCTCCCAGAACTGTCGTTTTAATAGTTGTACAGCCGTTGGCGTCCGTAAGGGTAAGTTGGTAGGCGCCGGGGTTCAGCCCATCGGCCAGAGGGCCGCTGGGGCCATGGCTCCAGGCATAGTTGTAGGGGTTCGTTCCGCCGCTTGCGCTGGCCAGGATGCGCCCGTTGGCAGCGCCCTGGCAGGTGGGGTTGGTGATGGTTAACCCGGCTGTCAGGGGCGCCGGCTCGTCGATCCTGACATTCAACTGCACCTGCGCCTGCCCGTCAGAGACGGTGACGGAGTATAAACCGGCGCCCAACCCCCCGGCCGTGGCGGTAGCGGGCCCATGGCTCCACCGGTAGGCATAGCTGCCGCTGCCGCCCTGCGCCACAATGGTGGCGGAACCATTGCCGGCGCCAAAGCAGCTTACATGCGACAGGCTGCCGACGTACGCCTGCAGAGGCGCCACGTTGTTGTTCAGGCAAAAAGGAGTGGCCTGCGAGGCGCCGAACTGCCCTCCTGCCGCCAGGATATTGCCGCCGGCATCCCGCAATTCGTAAGAACCGTTGCCGGTATTGCAACACATTCCATTCTGGTAACTGTCGAAAATCGTGAAATCAAAACAGCCGTAAGGGAGGCACCCCTGAACAGACATCGTCGAACCGATAG
>CAZAXA010000350.1:0-6747 GCA_964488965.1 uncultured Phaeodactylibacter sp.
GTTCGGGGGTTATATGTTGTTTCAGGCCAAACGCGGCAGGCCGGTTTTTATCGGGCTGGATGCATCCATGCTTTACCTGGACCGGGAGAAGCTCTCTTTTACCATTATTGAGGATGGGCAGGCCACCGATTTCCGGCTGGCCACGAGGAGCAATATTTTCATGCTCCACGGGCTGCTGCGCTTCAAGCCCTTTACCAACAGCTGGATACAGCCCTATGCCGACGGGCTGTTCGGGCTGAAGAAGCTCTACACCCGTACGCGGCTCATCGACGAGAGCCAGGATCCGGAGGAGGTGGTGGAGGCCGATACCGACCTGAGCGATACCGCCTTCAGTTAGGGGCTGGGCGTGGGCGTTCAGGTGTATCTTTCCGATCTTCCAACGGTGCTGGGCTGCCTGCGCGTAAGCTACCTGCCCGGGGAAAACGCCACCTATTATGCCCGGAGCCAGGAAGTTCCTGATCCGATCGAGGACCCTCTGGATGTCTTTGACAAGGTGAGTTCCCCCACGGCCTTGCTAATGATACAGGTAGGCGTAACCATTCAACTATCCGGCAGTGATTTCGAAGGAAATGCCGCACCGGATGATGATCTGTGAAAATCGGCTAAATATTCCGGCCTCAGTCAAAAGGTTGGTACAAAATTCCTATCTTTCAAGGAATAAAAGCGGGCTTTCCCCTTCCCCCTGCTTCTTTCTGCCCAAAAACACAATAACATGTTGCGTTTTTATTCTGCAAGTAACGGCGTGGTCAACTCGGAAAAAGCGATGCAGAGCTGCCTGGAATCCGCCTTGTCCGGACAGGAGGCAAGCATTTATGAGAAGGAACTGCTCATCGTCATTCACACTACTATCGGCCATGATTTTCAGGCCCTTTTATCGGCCGCCCGACAGTGCTGCCCGCAGGCGGCCATCGTCGGTTGTACCTGCGCCGGCATCATCGGGGTGGAGGGGGCCAATGAAAGTATGCGCGCCCTGGGCATCATGGTTGCCGAACCGGAAGAACGGGGAGAATTCGGCATTGCCTACTGCGACAACATCCGCGGATACAACTCTTATCAGAAAGCACGGGAAATGGCCGAAACGCTAAAGGCGGGGACGCCCGGCATCAATATGGTACACATCCTGGCCTCCGGCATCGACATTGCCGCCGACCGTGCCCTGGAAGGGGTGGCCGATGTGTTCGGCGCGGATATGCCGGTCTTTGGCGGCACTTCCTCCGACAATATGCGCGCCATCAGCACCTACCAGTTCGTCAACTGCCGTATCCTGGAACGGGGCGCCATCATGATCGGATACGCCGACCCCGGCCTGAGTGTGGAGATGGGCGTACACCACGGCAGCGTTCCCGTCGGCCAGCCCCTGACGGTGACGCGTTCCAGGGCCAACCAGGTTTTTGAACTCGACGGCCAGCCCGCCTGGCGCCTGCTAATGCACAAGCTGAGCCTTCCGGAAAATTCTCATCCCGGCCCTTGTATCCCGGTGGCCGGCCTGGCAGAACTGCTGCCGGAGGAATATCACGATGACTACGGCAACAAACACATCCTGAGGGTGGTTGTTAAGGTGGATGAGGAAGACAACAGCTTCTACATGCCGGTAGACTGTCCCGAAGGCGCCCGCCTGTGGCTCACCCAACGCGACGAGGGCCTCATCTTTTCCGGGCTGGAACATATGATCGGCAGCCTGGCCCGGCGCATTGAAGGCAAAAAGATCGCCGCCGTTTTCCATACGGATTGCGCCGCCCGCGGGCGCGCCATGTTCAACAAGATCGCCAAGGATGAGATCATCGAGAAAATGCAGGCGCCACTGATGAAAGGGCAACGCCTTCCCTGGCTGGGCATGTACGGTTTCGGAGAATTTACCAAACTGAACGGCAAAAACTTTTTTCATAATTACACGACATCGATCTATGCGCTGGTGAGGGGGGAGTGAGGGAGTGAATATGTTTTTCCCGCACTTAGAACAAAAAATACATCGCCCTTTTTAAGAGCGAACCTCAGTTAAGAAACTATAAAAGTAATTGTGATGGGCGCATCGGAAGGCCCCGAAAAAAAACCTGCTTACGAAGAGCTGGAGGCGTTGTGCCGGGAGCTTCAGGACAAGGTTACAAGGGGTATTGTATTGCAGCAGGAGCTTATTTCCATCAAGAATGAACTGGACCAGGAGCTCAATCGCTTTCGCCTTATTCAGGAATTCAGCGAGGTGGGCATGTTCCGGGAATCCATCCATGACTTTGCCGCCATTGCCACCGAGTATTTTATCCAGGCGTTTGAGCAGCCCCATTGCCTGCTGGCCGAGTTCCTGCCTGAAGACGGCCAGCTCCGTACCCTCAGCTTTTTCGGTTTTTCCGGCGCCGATATCCCTGCATACTTCTCTGTTTCCATGGGCCAATTCCACCAGCGGGAAGGGTTCCTCCTTGCCCAGCACCCCATTTTGCAGCAACAGCTTTCCTTCCTTTGCCTGGAAGATGCCCTGATCGCCCCCCTCTACGCTCCGGACGGCGCCTCCCTCGGCATCGTAGCCTGCGGGCAGCGGCTTGAAGACCAGCGTTTCTACAATCCGATCGACCCTAAAAACCGCCACGCCTTCACCGTCATGGCCACCAAGGTGGGGTACCTTCTTCACAACTTCCGGGTCAACGAACAGCTTAAACAAGAGATCGAAGAGCGCCGCAAAGTGGAGAAGATGCTGGAAGACAAAGCCGCCGACCTGCTCCACTCCAATGCCGAACTGGAACAGTTCGCCTACGTTGTCTCCCATGACCTCAAGGCGCCCCTGCGCAACGCCATGGGTTTTGCCCGCCTGCTGAAAAGTAAATATCAGCCTGATCTTCCCCGGGCTGGCCAGGAATACCTGGACATCGTCTGGCAGGAGATCAACCGCTTCAATAAGGCCATCGACGACCTGCTCGCTCATGCCCGGCTTTCTTCCAGGGAAAATGCCTATACTCTGGTCGACCTCAATCAGGTTATTGAAAGGGTAAAGGCCCGCAACTCCCTTGCCCTGAGCCAGGCCAGCATCAGCGTTCAGCCACTGCCCTGCCTGCCGGCCTACTCCCTTCAAATGGAACAACTTTTCCAGAACCTCATCCTCAATGCCGTCAAGTTCACTCCCCCGGAACGCCGGCCGGAAATCCGCATCGAAGTGCAGCAGTCGGAAAATGTTTATCGCTTCGCCGTAACAGACAACGGGATCGGGATCGATGAAAAAGGACAGCAGCAGGTCTTCGGCCTGTTCCAGCGCCTGCATGCCTCCAACGGATATGAAGGAAACGGCCTGGGGCTGAGCATCTGCAAAAAGATCGTCGAACAACACCAGGGAAAAATCTGGGTATATTCCGAAGGGCGCAACAAAGGAACTACCTTTTATTTTACCCTGCCCGGGTGACTTCCGGCCCGCCTTCGCTATGCCCGGCCGGGCAAACTTCCCTCTTCCAATCCCCTCCTTGCTGAAAATCAGGCCCTTGCCGCAACTTTCCTCAAAGCTGCCCGTAAAACTTACTCAACGGGGCTTCCGGGGTAGAGGCCATTGTCGTATTTTTTCCGGCAGCAACTTACATATGGCCAAAATAAATGCTATAAATGCTATCTTTAGGCCGCAAACACTATTGAGAGTAAAAAGAGGAGAATGGGGTTTCTGCAAAGCCCCTGCTCCAGGTGAAAAACATACTCAAGGTGAGAAAACTATCTACGGGAAAGCATGCCTCCACCCCTTACAGGCTTAATGTCATTATTAAATCTAAAGGGATGAGAAATCTAATCCTATGGGTGGCATTGCTGTTATTGGCTCTTCCTTCCGGCGCTCAGTCTCCGCAACCGATCGACGAAGCCCTCTTTCATGGTATGCAATGGCGCCATATCGGCCCCTTCCGCGGGGGGCGTTGCGTGGCCGTTGCCGGCCTGCCGCACGACCCATTGGTTTACTATATGGGCGCCGCCGCCGGCGGCCTCTGGAAAACCGAGGACGCCGGGCTGAGCTGGTTTAACATCTCCGATGGTTACTTCAAAACGGGTTCTGTCGGCGCCATTGCCATAGCGCCTTCCGACCCCAATGTGGTCTATGCAGGCATGGGAGAGCACCCGGTGCGGGGGGTGATGACCACCCACGGCGACGGGGTCTACCGCTCCGTCAATGCCGGTAAAGACTGGCAGTACCTCGGCCTGCCCCACTCCCGCCATATCGCCGCCATCCAGGTTCACCCCAAAGACCCCGATATCGTCTATGTCGCCGTGCAGGGGGCTCTTTACGGCCCCAGCCGGGAAAGGGGGATTTACCGAAGCCAGGACGGCGGCCAGACCTGGCAGCAACTGCTGTTCGTCAACGAAACTACCGGCGCCAGCGACCTCAGCATGGACCCCGGCAATCCCCGCATCCTTTTTGCAGGTATGTGGGATCACCAGCGCAAACCCTGGCAAATCCGCAGCGGAGGGCCGGGCTCGGGCCTTTACCGTTCTACCGACGGCGGCCTGAACTGGGAAAAGCTGCGCAACGGGCTGCCGGAAACCATGGGCAAGGTCGGGGCCTGCGTATCCCCCGCCAACCCGGAGCGTATTTATGCCAACATAGAGGCCGAACAGGGCGGCGTCTTCCGCTCCGATAACGGAGGAGAAAGCTGGGTACAGGTAAACAGCCAGCGCAGCACCGTCGCCCGCGCCTGGTATTATATCGAGATCGTCGCCGACCCCGTCGATGAAGAAACGGTCTATGTGCTGAATGCCCCTCTGCTCAAATCGACGGACGGTGGCCAGTCCTTCGCCCCTGTCGCCAACCCCCATTCCGACCAGCACGCCCTGTGGATCAACCCCCTGAAGCCCCATATCATGATCCTGGGTAATGACGGCGGAGCTGCCATCACCCTCAATGGCGGAAGGTCCTGGTCGACACAGTATAACCAACCGACGGGCCAGTTCTACCGCATCATCACCGATAACCGCTTCCCCTACTATATTTACAGCGGCCAGCAGGATTACTCCACCGTGGCCATTCCCAGCCGAACGCATACGGCAGGCATTACGGCCCAGGACTGGTACCCGGTGGCCGGCGGCGAAAGCGCTTTCATCGCCTTCGACCCGGACGACCCCACCCTGGTCTACGGCGGCAGCTACCAGGGCGAGCTGACCGTCTACGACCACCGCACCGGGCAGAGAAAAGACATCATGGCCTATCCCAGCCTGAGCCTGAGCCAGCTTCCCAGCGAGATGAAATACCGCTTCAACTGGAATGCCCCGCTGGTGGCCCAGCCTCAGAACCCCGGGGTGCTCTATCACGGGGCCAACGTAGTGCTCCGCACCGATGACGGCGGCCGGAGCTGGAAGGCCATCAGCCCCGACCTCACCCGCAACGAGGCGGCCAAACAGGGCAGAGGCGGCATCCCTTTTACCAATGAAGGCGCCGGCGGAGAAAATTACAACACCATCAGTTATATAGCCTGCTCTCCTCACGAGGCCGGCGCCATCTGGGTGGGCAGCGACGACGGCCGGCTGCACCTGACCCGCAATGAGGGCCGGGACTGGGCCGAGGTAACTCCGCCCCGCCTGGGCGAAGCCCTGATCCATTGTATCGAGGCCTCCCCCCACAACCCGGCAGCCGCTTATGTAGTGGCCACCCGGTATAAGTTCGACGACCTGCGTCCCCTGGCTTTCTACACTCAGGATTATGGCAGGAACTGGACGCAGATCACCCAGGGGATAGACGAAGAAGCCTTCCTGAGGGTGATCCGGGAAGACCCGCAACGGCCGGGCCTCCTCTACGGTGGAACAGAGGCCGGCATGTACATCTCTCTGGATAATGGCCGGCAGTGGCAGCGCTTTCAGCTCAACCTCCCCCTTTGCCCCATCCAGGACCTGGCAGTGAAGGACAACAGCCTCATTGCCGCCACTTCCGGGCGGGCGCTCTGGATACTCGACGGGCTGGAACCCCTGCGGCAGAGCACAGAACTCATGGTGAACACCGTCCGGCTCTTCGAGCCTTCCCCAACGGCCCGCTTCTCCGCAGGCACTCCCGGCGAACCAGCCAGCGGCCTGGGGCAAAATCCTCCCGACGGCGCCCTGCTCTATTATTACCTTCCTCATAATATGGACAGCGCCTGCCTCCAGCTCAATATCCTGGACCATTACGGCAACCTGGTCCGCTCCTACAGCAACCAGGCCGATAAAAACTTCAGAAAATACGAAGGCGGCCCCAAAGCGGAAGCCCTGCTGCCCGGCAAACGGGGGCTTAACCGCTTTTACTGGGACCTCAGGAGGGAACCCCTGCCGGGAGTGCCCGGCGTCTTCGTGCTGGGCAGTTACGAAGGAGGCATGGCCGCCCCCGGCGAGTACACCGTACAATTGAAAATACATGGCCAGGCATGGGAACAAAAGTTAAGCCTGTTGCCCGACCCACGCCTCGGCGCCACCCCGGCCGATTACCTGTCGCAGCAGGAAATCCTTCTTTCTGTCGAACAGGCGGTACGCGATATCCACCGAAGCGTGGAGCAGATGCAGGAAGTCAAACAACAGGTAGAGCATCTGCAGGCCAGCCTGAAAAAGATCGAGTGTACCCAGGAACTGCTCGACGCCAGCCAGGCCCTTGTAGAGAATATCCGGCACTGGGAGGAAAAACTCGTCCAGCCCAAACACGAAACCTACCAGGATGTCATCAACTTCCCTAACCGGCTCAGCGCAGAATTGCTCGACCTTAAACAACGGGCAGACAGCCATGACCCCATAGTAACCGACGGGGCCCGCCTGCGCCTGCAGGAGCTGCTCGGC
>CAZAXA010000351.1:0-6740 GCA_964488965.1 uncultured Phaeodactylibacter sp.
CCGCCTGGGCATCGGCGGCTCTATGGGAGGCCAGCAGGTGCTGGAGTGGGCGGTGATGGACCCCGCCCTGTTTGAGAATATCTGCGTCCTGGCCACCAATGCCCGGCATTCTCCCTGGGGCATTGCCTTTAATGAAGCCCAGCGGATGGCCATTGAAGCCGACCCTACCCTGTACCATAACAACGAGGAGGCCGGGCGCCGCGGCCTGGAAGCCGCCCGGGCCATCGCTATGCTTTCCTACCGCAACTACCGAACCTATCAGATGAGCCAGCAGGACGAGGAAGCGGATAAGCTGGACGGCTTCCGCGCCAGTTCCTACCAGCGGCATCAGGGCTACAAACTACACAAGCGCTTTGATGTGCTGGCCTACCTGAGCCTCAGCAAGGCCATGGACAGCCACAACCTGGGCAGGGGCAGGGGGGGGCAGGAAAAGGCCCTGGCGCAGATTGCTGCCAACACCCTGGTGATCGGTATACAATCCGACGTACTCTTCCCGGTGGAGGAGCAGGCCTTCATCGCCAACCACATCCCGCGCGCCCGCCTCGAACTCATCGACAGCATCTACGGCCACGATGGCTTCCTGATTGAGAACGAGGCCATAGGGCAACTGGCGCGCCCCTTCCTGGAAGGAAAGGCCCACCTGAACGGCCATGCCGGATACACCCTGCGGCAATGGAAACAGAACGGATCCGGATACCCGGTGAAGCCGGCGCTGCCGGGCACGGAAAGGTTTTGATGAAAATAAAGCACGGCAATTCATTCAAAAAACCTTTAATTTTGTTCTCCCTAAAGAACCGATTGTCATCATTTCTAACTTAAAACCTCAACATTATGTCTCTCAGACTTGGAGATGTCGCTCCTAACTTCAAAGCCAAAACTACTGAAGGCGAAATCGATTTCTACGAATGGCTGGGCAACAACTGGGGGGTGCTCTATTCCCACCCCGCTGACTTTACCCCCGTTTGTACCACTGAACTGGGCCGTACCGCCGCCCTCAAGGAAGAGTTCGCCAAACGCAACTGCAAGGTCATCGCCCTGAGCGTCGACCCGCTCGACTCCCATCATGAGTGGGTCAGGGACATCGAAGAGACCCAGCACATTACGATGAACTTCCCCATCATCGCCGATGAGGACCGCAAGGTGGCCATGTTGTACGATATGATCCATCCCAACGCTACCGAGAAGTTTACCGTGCGTTCCGTATTCGTGATCGACCACAACAAAAAGGTACGCATGACCCTGACCTATCCGCCGTCTACGGGCCGCAACTTCCACGAGATCCTGCGCGTGATCGATTCCCTGCAGTTGACCGACAACTACAGCGTAGCCACGCCGGTGGACTGGGAAGAAGGCGAGGATGTCGTGATCCTGCCATCTATCACCAATGAGGATGCCGACAAGAAGTTCCCGAAAGGATACAAGCAGCTTAAGCCTTATCTGCGCATGACGCCGCAGCCGAATAAGTAGTTGACTGGGTTGATGGTTGATTGGGTTGATTGCCCGGTCAATCATCAACTGATCAATGAGCACAGTGACCAATGTCACACCATCGCCCTCTCTTCCTGCCGTATCTTTGACGCTGGAATGACAACATTCCCCGGTTTTTTGCATTTACCTTATTCAATTATCCAGCATCAATGAACTACTGGCAGGAATTTGTCGATGGTTACCGGGGTTACGCCCGGTACTTGTGGCATGAAATTACCCACCCGGACTGGCACAACTACTTTTACTGGCTCATCCTGGTTTCGGCATTCTTCTTTGCGCTGGAATTGCTGTCGCCCTGGCGCAAAGGCCAGCCAAGGTTCCGCAAGGATTTCTGGCTGGACTTTTTCTACATGTTCTTCAACTTCTTCCTCTTTTCCCTTATCATTTACAATGCCGCCTCTGATGTAGTGGTGGAGTTCTTCAACAATACTATAAAATCCATCACAGGTTTTGACCTGCAGGCTTCCAATCCATTGCGCACTGCGCCGCTCTGGCTGGTCCTGCTCGTTGGTTTCTTCGTCCGCGATTTCGTGCAGTGGTGGACGCACCGCCTGCTGCACCGCGTGCCGGCCCTGTGGGAATTCCATAAAGTACACCACTCGGTAGAGCAAATGGGCTTCGCCGCCCACCTGCGCTACCACTGGATGGAGACGGTCGTGTACCGTTCCATTGAGTACATCCCCCTGGCGCTGCTGGGCGTGGGCCTGTACGACTTTTTCATCATCCACATCTTCACCCTGGCGGTGGGGCATTACAACCACTCCAACATAACTGTACCGGGCTATGTCACCGGCGGGGCAGTGGGCCTGCTCATCGGCATCGCCATCGCCACCGGCGGCTTCGGCATCCGCCTGCTTTCCGATCCTGCGCTGTGGCAGCAGCTGGGCGCCGTAGCCTTAAGCGCGGCCTTGGGCAGCCTGCTGCTGGGCCCCTTTATGAAAAAAATCTTCAACAGCCCGGAGATGCACATCTGGCACCATTCCTACGACCTGCCGGAGGGCCATCCGCACGGCATCAACTTCGGTATTACCCTGGCGATGTGGGACTATATCTTCGGCACGGCCGTCATCCCGCACAACGGGCGCGATATTAAGCTTGGCTTTCCCGGAGTGGAGCGTTTTCCGAAGGGGTTCTTCGGGCAGGTGGCGTATGGGTTTGGGCGGAAGCATCCGGCCCGGGATGGGGAAATGTCTGGGAATGCGTAGAAATGGGGTAGCTATTTAGTACTAATTTGTCACTTTAACAGGAGCCCTGGCCTCCAGGCCCGCGAAGGCTGCCTTTGGCAGCCTCTTAAAATGGCAACTGCATACTTAAAACCTGCATAAAGCAGGTTTTCACGGGCACTGGAGAGCCTGCCCCGATTTTTGTCGGGGCCCGTGCTCCAGGCTCTCCGGCCTCCTTCTTCTTGGTTTTCCTCTCTTGAGAAAGTACTTTTTCAACCTCTGACAAATCCATCCCTTCAATTTCCTCGATCCCGCCTTTGCTTAGAAGATCATGCTCCTTTAGCATTTCCAGAAATGACCCCAGTTTTTCAGCTTTTGTGTCCAGCGTCATTTTCATTATCTACTTATTAACCCGGGTTTTGACAAAGATAATAAAGCCAGGGACAAAAGCCACCGCCTGTCCATATCTGGAAAACAGGAATGTCTGGCGCCTGAAAAAACCGGCGCCTGATGTTTACCGTTGAAGCACTACCGGCGCGGAAAAAATGCCTTTTTCCCCATTGGCCTTCAGGATATAAGCCCCGGAGGGAATACCGTTGGCGCTCAGATTCTGACCCGGGCTTCCATCGTACTTCCATGACTTCATCAACTGCCCGGAAGGCGAATACAGGTGAAATTCCCGAAGGCCGGGCCTGAGTTCATCCGGCGCTTTCACCACCCAATGATCCGCGGTGGGATTGGGGAAGATCTCGATGCCCCAAGATGGCGCACGCTCTTCCGTGCCGACCACAAAGAAATCAGCCTCCCATTTGAACAGCGCGGCCTGGCTCGCATTGGTGCGGCCGGTCCGGCCTATCCAGGCTACGTAAGGCGAGGCGAACTCAATGGGCCGGAAAGCCGCTGTCATCACTGTAGTCCAGTTTTCGCCATAGTCTTCCGTATAGATCAAAGCGCCCGGAAAAAAGACAGAAGTGGCCACAAAAGAGCCTTCCGTTCCGGGTACGTGAGCGATATTGGTGAGCCACATGGTGGAAGGGCCGTCGAAGGTTTCCCAGCCTCCCCCTCCATTGCTGGTGCGGGCAAATGTAGTATTACCCGCACTGCTCGTCATAGCCAGGCCGTTATACCCGTCGCTGAAGGCGACGGAATATATCATGTCATTATCAGCCGGTAAACCGGTGTGGTGCTTTGTCCAGTGCATGCCCCTGTCCGTGCTTTTGTGAACATAACCCAGAGTAGTGCCGAAATAAACGGTGTCATTCACGGCAATAAAAGAATTGGTTCCGGAGTAGATCGAAGTATATTCATTGAGCTGTAAGGAAGGAGGGGAGGCCACGTTGGCCCAGCTGAGGCCGCCGTCATTGGTTTGTTTTGCAGCAGAATGGTTGACACACAGGCCATTCATCTCATCAAAAAAGTGTACCCACACGCCGGCGGCAACATCGGTAAGCACCCTTCGCCAGCTCGATCCCCCATCTGCCGTTTGAAACAGGGAATGGGGCAGGCCGTTCCCATACGGCTGGCCAATAATAAAGGCGGTTTGCTCATCCAGGGCATGAATGTCAAAGCTGATGTAACCGGCAGCCTCTTCAATTTCCGAAGCTGTCCACGTGGCTCCCCCGTCGGCAGTTCTAAGGACGATGTTCTTATGATCCAGAGGAACCTGGCCGGACGCGTTCTGGTCAAAAGCAACGGCCCAGGCAACCTCCTCGCTGGGCGCCGAAATACCGAAAACGATATATTCCGCCGGCAACAAGCCCTCGGCCTGAGGGGTCATCTGAGGGAGCTGAGCTGTAACAGTAAGGTTTAAAAAGAGGATTAGAAAAAAGGACAGGGAAAGGTGTAAGGTGCGCATGGTTTGAGATTTTGGGTTCCAGGAATACGGATTAACTTAACAATATAATGATTTTATCCAAATTTGTCCAGGTTTTTTTAAAAATATTGATATTTTATTTTTAGAAAGTTAAAAATAATAAATTTTTATTTTACAGATAAGGCTGGGCGGTTTTCCCACCGTCCGTTATATTTGAGCCGGACAATAGAAATGCCTATGAAATTCCTTGCCTTTCTCTTTTGCCGAAATAGCATACTGCTGCTTTTGACTATATCCATTTTCAGCTGCACCTCCCCAACTCCCTTTCAGAAACTGCTCCAAACCCGGGGCGGGCAGTACGATCTGCTCATTTATAACGGCCAGGTGCTGGACGGGCGGGACTCGGTATCCCGGCTAACCGATATTCTCATCCGGAATGACTCCATATTATTTATCGGCAAGGCAGACACCGCTGCCATTGTCGTAGAGCAGGTGATCGACGCCACCGGCAAATACGTCACGCCCGGCTTCATCGATACCCATGCCCACGGCAACCCGCTGGAAACGCCGGGCTTCGAAAACTTCCTGGCCATGGGCGTCACCACCATCTGCCTGGGGCAGGACGGGGAGAGCCCGGAATACGAAAACCTCCGGCCGTGGATGGAAAAGGTGGACAGCCTGGGCCCGGGCGTCAATATCGCCCTTTTTGCCGGCCACGGAACGCTGCGGCAGCTCAGCGGGGCAGGCTATAAACCGGAGCCCGAACCGGCGGAGATGGCCCGCATGGAAGCCTTGCTCGCCGATGCCCTGGCCGCCGGCTGCTTCGGTATGGCTACCGGCCTGGAATACACGCCCGGAACCTACGCCGGCGATGAGGAACTGGCGGCGCTGGCAAGGGGCGTCGGCGCCAGGAACGGCCTCATCATGAGTCATATCCGTAATGAGGATGACGACGCCATCGAAGCTTCCTTACAGGAACTCCTGCGCCAGGGGCGGTATTGCAACGTTCAGGTTTCTCACCTCAAGGTGGTCTACGGCAAAGGCGAAGAGCGGGCGGAGCAAATCCTGGCCCTGCTGGAAGAAGCCAGGAGCAAGGGTGATTTTTCCGTAACTGCCGATATTTATCCCTACACGGCCAGTTACACCGGCATCGGCATCGTTTTCCCGCAGTGGGCCAAGCCGCCGAACAATTACGAACAGGTGAAGCGGGAACGGCGTGAGGAACTGCTGGAATTCCTGCGCCGAAAGGTCATGGCCCGCAATGGCCCCGGGGCCACCCTTTTCGGCACGGCGCCCTACGCCGGCAAAACGCTGGCGGAGGTGGCGGCGGAGCAGGGCAGGCCCTTCGAAGAAGTGCTGCTGGATATCGGCCCCGGCGGCGCTTCCGGCGCTTACTTCGTGATGGATGAGGCCCTGCAGGGGCGGCTGCTGGAAGACCCCCATGTGATGATCTGTTCGGACGGCAGCCCCACTATGCATCATCCGCGGGGCTACGGCAGCTTTCCGAAAATTATCGAACAGTACGTACAGCAGGAGCAGCGCTTCTCCCTGGCGGAGGCCGTGCGCAAAATGACAAGCCTGCCCGCCCGGACTCTGGGGTTGAAAAACAGGGGGCTGTTAAAGGCCGGCTATCATGCCGACCTGCTGGTTTTTGATCCTCAAAAAGTTAAGGCGCGGGCTACTTTCAGCGAACCTCATCAACTGGCGGAGGGAATGGAATGGGTGGTGGTCAATGGAAAACTGGCCTTTCAGAATGGGCAATTGGTGAGCAGGCCGGGGAAGATGCTGAGAAAATGAGAGATAGATATGAATGGGAAGTGCTTCAAAGGTACCCCGGCAGGATGCTTTGAAACACTTCCCTCATTAATTCGCGCCGTCCGCCGTCTGGCTTCATGGCTATATTGCTTGGCCTGTCCGCCGTCTACCGCAACAAGGTCACATCTCCCCGGAAGGGCGACTTCGAGTGCGGGCTGCCATTGAACAGGGATACCGATATCATGTAGAAATACACTTCGGAAGGCTGTGGCTTGTTGTTAAAGGCGCCATCCCAGCCCAGTCCCGGGTTTTCATTGTCGTAAACCAGTTGCCCCCAGCGGTTGAAGACCTTGAACTCTGTGACGTTCAGGTTTTCCGCTTTGCCTTCCAGTACGATGTTGAAGAAATCGTTCTGGCCGTCGCCGTTGGGCGTAAAAGTATTGGGTACTACCACCCGGGGCTCTTCGACGAGGACAGGCAGTTCGGCGGTGTACTCACAAAGGTTGGGCGTAACGATGGAC
>CAZAXA010000352.1:0-6737 GCA_964488965.1 uncultured Phaeodactylibacter sp.
CGTCCAGGATCATGACCTGCTTGAGGGCGGGGATGTCGTTGATCCATTTGGTGAGTTCGGCGGACGAGATGGCGCGGGTGTTGCGCACCCCTTCATCGCTGAGGTCTTCGCTGCCGATGTCCTGAGTGAGGTAGTAGAACTGCGCCCGCTCGGCATCGCCGTAGGCGACGCCGTGGCCGGAGAGGTACACCAGCAGAATGTCTTCGGCCATGGCCTGTGCTTTAAGGCCATCAAAGGCGGCCCTGATATTGGCCTTGGTGGGGTGCATACCCGCGTCAGTAGTATCGGTGGTAAAAAGCCGGATATGCACCTCCCCTCCAAATAGCTGGCCGCCGGCCTGCCGGATGGCGCTTGCCATGGCTGCGGCATCCTTGCCCGGGAATTTGAGGTCCAGCTTTTCGCCGGCATAGTTGGCCGTGCCGATGATGATGGCGTAGAGCGCCGGGTCGCGTATGGCTACAAAAGGAACGGAAGGGGCCGTATCATCCGCAGAACCCCTGCTGCGGGCAAAACGGGGGCGGTAAGCCACCGTATGCGCCGGGCTTTTCAGCCAGCCGGTTTGGTTGTAGGCGCGCACCGAGATGGTGTTGAGGCTGTCCTGTAGGAAATAGCGGCTGTACTGCGCCAGCCTGACATTTATGGAAGCGCTTCTTTGCCTTTCAAACCCCTGGGGCGGATTGGCGTCTTCGATGACCTCTTTGCCGTTGACGAACACGCTTACTTTGCCCAGGCCGCCGTTGCGGGGCGTGAGGCCGATCTGCAACTGATGGGTCTGCGTATCCAGTTGCATCGATACGATGGGGTAGAGGGCGATCGTATCAAAGCCTTCGACAGATCGGATAGGCTCGTCGGAAAAGCCGAGTAGTTTTTGCATCAGGCCGGGCTCATAGTAGCGCTCTTTGAGCTGCTCCAGTTCGACGGTTTCCAGGCCGAGGGTGAAGTACATGAGCTTCATGGCTCCGGGGCTGGCGTCGAACAGGCCGGAGGGGGCGACTACTGCCCAGTCTTTATCAATCGTGATGAAGGTTAATGCCAGGCTGTCTTTTTCGACATCCACCACTTCAACGGCATTGGGGCGCAGCAGGAAAGCATAGCGCCCATCCGGAGAGAGGCCGATGAAGGGCTTTTGCAAATCCGGGAAGCTGGCTGTCAGCTTACCATTGCCAATATCCCGGATACTTGCCCAATATCCCGCTTTACCCATCGATTCGCCCAGGTAGTCCTGCATGTCGTAACTGCCCTGCGCGATGAGGTACTTTCCGTTGGGCGTGATTTCCAGGCTCCGGATGCCGTTAGCAGCCGTCAGAGAATCCATCGGGATCGTTCGGAGCAACTTCAGTTCACCGTTCAGGGCATTCAATTCAAAAAGGGAAATTTCCGGCTTTTGCCCGCCAGGGGTTTCTCTTGCTGCGATCACCCGTTCGCCGGATGGGCTTATCCAGCAGGCTGCCGGGCCGTAGCCGGGAAGGGGCGTGTCAAAAACAGGTTCCGGGCCTGAGGGCGAGACAGGTTGTACAGGCGCCTGAGGCGCCGGGATGGGCGCCGCCGGGCCCGTTTCGCCAGGCAAAGCAGGCGCTGGCCGGGGAATTGCTGGGTTGGGTTCAGGGTAAGGCCCCGGCGGGCGGGCGTCCAAAACACCAGGCGGGGGCGGTATCCGCCAGCCCTGGAAGCGGCCGCCGGCGTAAGTTGCCAGCCTGCCGCCCTGGCCTGAAAACCGCACCCAATCTATCTTTTGGCTTTCCAGGCTGGCGCTCCAGTGCGGGGAGCCGGGCCTGCCGGCCTCCCATAATGACAACATCCCGCCCGGCAGGCCTGCCGCCAGCCGTTTGCCGGAATCGTCCAGGCCAAAGGCCGTATTACTATAGTCGCCCCAGTAACTATCAGGATCAGTGTTTACCTTCCAAAGCGTATCCCCTGTGGCGTGGTTTTTCCAGGCCAGCGTACCATCAGCATAAGCGGACTCCCAAAAGCTGATGTTTTCATGGCGGGTGAATTCGAAGCGGCTGCGGCCTTGTTCTTCCTCTTTAAGCAAAAGCTTTAAGCCATCCAACTGCCAGATTCCGGCCAAACCCGGGGCAGATTCCATATAATAGGATTTCAGGTACAATTGGCTGCCCTGAGGAGAAAGGCCTGCCTGGGAATAAGTTCCTCTTGCGGATATTTGAGTTTGCCTGTGGCCAGTCCTGGCGTCGGTGAACCAGAATTCCCCCGGCGTTCCAACGCTGTTGTCCAGTATGGTGGACATCAGCAGGCTTCCCCCGGGGGAAAGGTAGCTTTTAGTATATTGTCCATCCGTCAGATAGGCCTGCTTTTGGAAAAGTTGCCCGTTTTGAGTATCCCATTCCCGGACGGTTGCCGGGCCGTTGGTTTGATAAACCTGGAGGATCCTGCTTCCATCGGGGGAGATCCATTGCGTGAGTTCGGAAAGGAGTTCATCAGAGCGGATTTTCTGGTTGTAGCGCTCAAACGGATCGATGGGCAGGATGGGCGCGCCGTGTTCATCGGGCCAGGCAATTGAAAACCGCCGGATCACTTTTTTCTTTCGGACATCATAACATATGGCCACCGTATCGGCGAGGAGCGTGAGCTCGTTTTCACTGCTGAACCGGGCCTGCCGGATGGTATCTTTTCCGGTGTATAACAACTTTTTCCTGCCGGAGTAAGGCTCCATCAGGTACAGTGCTTCGCTACCGATAACCACCTGGCCGGAATGATGCCGGAAATCTGCACAACTGCCTTCCAGTTCCCTCAGGAGCCTGCCGCTGCCGGTTTCCCAGATCTGAAAATGCCGGTTGTCCGTTTCTGAAAGCAGGAACTGCCCGTCCGGAGAAAAAGAAAGGTTCACGATCCTGGTGAATTCTACTTTGTTTTTCCAGGCAGCCTGGCCGCTGGCTATATTCCAGATTTCGATCGTACAATCTCTGGAACAGCCGGCAATCAGGCGGTTATCCGGAGAGATCGCCAGCCCGGTAAGTTCGATGGAGGAGGAAAAATGCCGCAGTTCGCGGCCTGTAGCTATATCCCAGAGAATGATTTGGCCGGCCTCGTCGGCAGAAGCCAGGTATTTTTCGTTATCCGAAAACCTGCAGGCGGTTATCTGCCCGGCAGGGCCGGCGGGGATGATAAGCCGGGGTTGCTGCGCCGGCAGCAGCAAGGGCAGAAAAGCCGGTAAATAAAGGAGAAAGCGAAGGTTTTGCATGATGTTCGGGCCTTTGTATCAGGCTTATGTTTAGTGTATATTGGATCAGTCCGTCTGAATGGCCATCATTAACGGAAGAATGAAGTTAAGAAAAAGGTTGAATTTCGGCCGCGTGCCTGTTCTCCATTTACCGGGGCCGGCAAAGGTTACTCAGCATGGCGGGAAAACTGAGCCGGTTTTTTCCAGCCGCTAAAAAAGGCGTGCCGTTTGCACATATGAACTGGCATCGCAACAATATCCCCTGCAAATTGCCGGCATTCTGAACATCAAATGAAAGCATCATGCTGGCCCGATACCTTCAATACCTGCATGCGGACATCCGGCAGGCCATGCGGAGCCCGGAAGAGGCGGCCCTGGCCGCTCCCGGCGCCGTATCCTGGCTTGCCGAAGCCCGTCAATTCGTCATCGACGACCCCAAAACTACTTTTGGCGATAAGTACATTTGTTCATCCGCCTGATCACATGGACAGAAATTAAAATAGCTGTCAAAAATGAATAAACCCTTTCCCACACTCACCACCGGCAGGCTGCTGCTGCGCCGGTTCCGGCAGGAAGACATTGATATGGTCTTCTACGGCCTGTCCCATCCTGATGTCATTCCATACTATGGCGTTCATTTCGATACGCTGGAGGCCACACAGGAGCAGATGGATTGGTTCGAGAGTTTGGAAACTAACCAAACCGGCATCTGGTGGGCGGCTTGCTCCGCCGGGGATGGCGCCTTTATGGGCGCCGGCGGTTTCAACAACTGGAGTCACGAACACCGCAAGGCGGAGGCCGGCTTCTGGCTGCTGCCCGAGTACTGGGGCAAAGGCATCATGATGGAGGCCATGCCGCTGATCTGCAGCTACGGCTTTGAAAAAATGGGCCTGCACCGCATCGAAGGCTTCGTCGAGACGGAGAATCGGAATTGTAAAAAGGCCATGAAAAAACTGGATTTCATCCTGGAAGGCACTATGGTGGATTGTGAAGTGAAGAACGGCCGCTTTATCAGCCTGGACATTTACGCCAAATTCGCGCCGCGCTCATCCTGACTGCCCGTGCCGCGATCATCCTGATCGCCGCCCCGTGCCCCGATCATCCTGATCGCCGTGCCATGATATAACTATACTCCGCTGCAATAGGTTTTCCCGCCACGCGGGAAAACCTATTGCCGTTAAGTATAAAAGCCATAGTTTTTACAATAATTACTGAGGGATGGGCCCTGTGGAATAGCAAAGCTTTTATTCCACAGGGTGGGCATAAAGGTTGAAAGACGCCCAGGGATAGAACGCGCCTGCCTGCTCGCCAGTGGCTTCACTGGCAGGGATGACGCGGATAACGCGAGTTTGGCAGATTGCCCGCCCGCCTGCCTGCCGGCCTGCGGCCCCGCAGGCGGGCTGTGCCGCAGGCTGGCAGGGATTAGGCGCTACCGCTGCTAACCCGTAGAAAGGCAGGAATCTGCACGGTTTTTGTGAAGATCAGAAGAATTCTCAACCCCGAATCCGTATTCCATTTTAATCATGCTCGCTCCTCAATAGTTACTTTTGTAACGATTATAAATATAACGGCCATATTTATAATGATCATAAAAATAACGATTACTTTTATAATGATAATAAATATAATCATTACAAAAATAACTACCCCACGTTTCAGGGTAACGCTGCACTATTTTAACGTGAGGTTTGACCTGGATGTGTTGCCATTCAGCAAACTGAGGCAGGTTGAGGCTGAGGTTAAGGTCAAGGTTGAGAACCCTGAAGGCTAGTGCGCCGGAACGAAGTTGTTGATCAATAATTTGAGGTTATTTTTCGGCCAGGATTGTGGCTGCCATCTTTCGCCCTCAGCCTCAGCCTTAACCTCAAACCTCACGTTATTTTAGCAGGTTTAGCAGGCGCCCCATCCCAAATAAGCCAGCCGCTCCCTATCTTTGAGGCCAGGCCATTCGGCGGTAAAAAAAGACAGCATAACCAATATGGAACGGATAATAGCCAGCATCTTTACCCTTCTCTTTTTCGTCACGGCCCTCCGCGCCCAGTTTCCCGTCACCGTCGCTGAACTGACGGTGGAAGTGGGCCCCAACAGCGAAGAGAGCTTCTACTACGGCTTCGAGGCCGGCGATGTGCTGATCGCGAGCCTGGAATTGCAGGAGGGAAGGAGCCTCAAGGCCTTTGAAGTCATCGAATACCCTGAGAATTCCCGCATTCTGGAATACGAGGCCCAAGGCTTTGACGACAAACGCCTGAAAGTGTACACGCGCGCCATTTTCCAGTTCCGCCTGCAGAATGCCCACCGCCTGAAGAAGCGCGTCTGCCGCCTGCACATCAGGCGCCTGCCGGCAAGCGCCGCTACCGTCAACTTCAACCCTGCCGTGCGGTGGGAAGAACGCGTGGATACAACGTATAAGGTACGGTCGGAGACCGTCCTGTCGGGAACGGAGGCCAGGGAAGTGCAGCAGCGCCGCCGTGTGCTGGCCCGGGTGGACACCAATGTGATAAACCTGCTGGACCGGATAGAGCGCGTCCATTCCCGCACCAACATCAGCATGGACAATATCACCCACCTCGCTTTCGAGTTGCCCCTCAACCGCTACGAACCCTCGGCCGAAGAACCCACATTAGTGACGGAGGCCTCCTCCTGGGCCTACTGGGTAGGCGCTGGCGAAGAAGCCCGGGAATGGTACGAAAAGGCCAACGGCAGCGCTCTGGCCACGCTGGCCAAAGGCCTAACCAAAGGCGCTGTCGGCGCAGGGCTGATCTCCAGCGGCTATGGCGCCCTGGCCCTGTTGGCCATCGAGGGCGTTTCCGTCTTTACCAACCCGCCCTCCGGCGAGAACGTCAAATACGCCCTCCTCCTGGATCAGGGCGGCCAGTATCAGGAGATCGCCGCCGGCAACAGCATTACGGGTTATGGCCGCATCGACAATATCACCCAGGGTAAATTCGCCATCCGCCTGGAGAATGACAACTACGTGGAAGGCATCAACGTCAACGTAAAAGTAGTGGCCGTGATGGTAACCAAAACCTACCGGGACGAGTACTTTACCGAAACCCGGGAGGCGCCGGTTCAGCGGTCGAAGGTAAAACGGGAGCCGGTGCTGCAGAAAGTGCGGATACCGGTGTTGGTGGAAGGAGGAGAGTGATGGCGGCAGCATTCAGGCATTTTGCAGTAGCTCTTTTCAAAACATTTGCTGAAAAGTAATAAATATCCGTGGCCGAAAAGTATTATTGTAGCTTCTTTTCAAAAATAAAGGGAATACATGCTTGACTTGCTCATCCTCATCGCCGGCTTCGTGCTGCTCATCTTTGGCGCCAACATGCTGGTAGACAGCGCCTCGGCCCTGGCCCACCGCCTGAAGGTGCCCAATATCGTCATCGGCCTGACCATCGTGGCCTTCGGCACCTCCTCGCCGGAGCTGTCCGTCAACCTGATGGCGGCGGCGGGGCACAATGCCGACCTGGTGCTGGGCAACGTCGTGGGCAGCAACATCCTGAACATCCTGCTCATCCTGGGCATCGCCGCCCTGTATGCGCCGCTGACAGTCAAATCGAACACC
>CAZAXA010000353.1:0-6714 GCA_964488965.1 uncultured Phaeodactylibacter sp.
CGGTCTTGCCGACGCCCGCCCCGCCGAAAAGGCCCGCTTTGCCGCCCCGTTCCAGCGGCATCAGCACGTCGATGAGCTTGATGCCGGTCTCGAATATTTCGGAGCGGGTGGCCCGCCGCCCCAGGGGTGGCGGCGGCTGATGTATCGAACGCCATTCCGTTTCCTCCGGCGGCGGCTGGTGGTCAATGGGCTGGCCGAAAACGTTGAACATGCGGGAGAGGACGGCTTTGCCCACCGGCGCCTTCAGGGGGCCGCCTGTATCCACAACGGCCATACCGCGCGCCAGCCCCTGGGTGGGAGTCAGGGCGATGCCCCGCACGCAGTTCTGGTTGAGCTGGGATTGTACTTCGATAGCGATCTGTTGTTCTTCTCCTGCCCGCAGCAGGGTATAAATGGAGGGCAGGTAATGCTCGAACCGAATATCGACTACGCTGCCGCGTACGGATATGACCTTGCCGCTGTTCTTTAGAGGAGAAGACTGAGCGCCGGCGGATATTGCAGTTCGGTGGGCCATGGTTGAAGGCATTTGGTATTGGCCGGGCGGATACGCCCTGTTTGGTGAGGTTAGCAGTTTGTACTTTATTAAAACAAGCTTGCCCTGAAGTATAGTTGTGCCGAAAGGCAGGAAATATCGGCCTGTGGCCTCAAACCAGCAGTAAGGCCACGAAACTCACCGCGATCACTGTGCCGAACCCGAGCCACAGATAACGCCGCATGGCCGGCGCCCCCAGGGCGGCGCCATATAAGGCTTTCAGGAAGTTATTACTGATGGTGGCCTGTATGGTAGCCATAACGGCCAGGTGTTCGGCAAAGGCCTGTTTGCCCTGAAAAAGGTTGAGCAGAAAGGGGTCGATATCCGTCACGCCGACGATGAAGGACAAAGCGCTCAGGCCGCTGCCGCCGTAGAATTTCAGCACGTAATGGGTCAGGGCGGCAAAGAAGATAAACAGAAAAGCGAACAGGAGGGCGGTGCGGAATTCCAGCGGGTTGCGCTGCTGCTCCGTCGCCGGCTCGCCACCCCCGGCTTCCTTGTCCCGGTTGCGAAAGTAAAAAAACAGGGAAACGGCCGCCGCCACAAGAGATAAAACCAGGAACGGCGCCAGCAATTTTAAGCCCAACCTCCCATTGAACAGGAAGGCCAGCGCCAGGATGCGCAGGTACATCATAGCAGTAGCGGCCAGGATAGCCGATGCGGCGGCCGCCGGCGGATAATGGGCTGCCCTGGCCTTCCCGGCCAGCGAAAAGGTGGTGGCCGTGCTGCTGTACAGGCCGCCCAGCACTCCCGTCAGGAAGAGCCCTGCCTCCGGGAAAGCAAATTTTTTCAGTAAATAACTGGTATAAGAAATGGCAGAGACCGCCACTACTGCCAGCCAGAACTTGTAGGGCGTAAGGTCCAGCCCGGGGATGACCTGCTCATGGGGCGTCAGCGGCAGTATGACCCCGGCAATGGCAATAAATTTGGCAAGAGTGGTAAATTCGTTCTTATCAAACTTCTCGGAAAAGGCGATCAGGTTCTCCTTGATCTCGGTCAAAACCAGAACGGTGATCAGGATGAGCAGCACCAGCCAGGGCGGCTGCGTGTAGATCAGCGGGGCCAGGCAGTAGGTGATCAGGGCGATGATGACGGACGTCATGCCGAACTGCTCCTCCTTCCAGATTTTTCCGGCGTAAGCTATGGCGAAAAAGAGGGATAAGGCCAGCCCCCCCGCTCCGAAGAACAGCATCTTTTCTTTGTCAAAGAAATACAACACGAAACCCACCACGCCGATGAGCGCGAAGGTGCGGTCTGTTCCGAAAAGATACCGCATCTTTTCCTGTTCATGGTGGCGCCGCTGTTCCAGCCCGATAAGCAGGGCAAACAAGGTGGTAAGGAGGAAGTTCACCAGGTCCTGCGGTATGTCGTCGAGGAAGTTCATCATTTATGATAACCATATGGGCAGCCTGTGAGTTTGTTCAGCCCTGCTTTTTGGGAATAGTCTTCTTCTACCCCTCACTTATGCTCAGAAAGCCCTAACTTAGAGCCGGAAAGCAGACAACATATGGCCAAACAAGCGCAATACGAATATATATATTACGGCGCCCGGTCCAAGGCCGGAGAAGTGGTCGCTTTTGTGAAACACGTGCTGCAGGCCAATATGCGGGCCGAGGAGCGTGGGCAACGCAAGACGCCCATCTGCATATGGGGCAAGCACGGCATCGGCAAGACGGAGATCGTTCAGGCGCTGGCCCATGAGCTGGGCTATCAGTTCCGCTACATCGCCCCGGCACAGTTCGAGGAGATGGGCGACCTGGTGGGCATGCCCGCCATCGAACAGGGGCGCACCGTCTTCCGCTCCCCGGAATGGGCGCCGCAACAGGAAGGCCCCGGCATCCTGCTCATCGACGACGTCAACCGGGCCGACGACCGCATCCTGCGCGGCATCATGCAGTTGCTGCAGAATTTCGAGCTGGTCAGCTGGAAGCTGCCGCCCAAATGGCAGATCGTGCTCACCGCCAACCCCGACGGGGGCGACTATTCGGTGACGCCCATGGACGACGCCATGATCACCCGCATGATGCACATCACGCTGGAGTTCGACCCCAGGGAGTGGGCCAAATGGGCTGAACAGAACGGCGTAGACTCCCGCGGCATCGACTTCGTGCTGACCTACCCGGAGGTCGTCACCGGCCTGCGCACTACCCCGCGCACCCTGGTGCAGTTCTTCGAAACCATCGCCGGGATCGACAATCTGGGCGCCAATCTTGGCCTGGTGCGCACCCTGGCCGATTCCTGCCTCGACCAGAATACGGTCATCTCTTTTATCTCTTTCGTCAACCAGGAACTGCGCGCCCTGATCCGCCCGCAGGACATCTGCGATGCCGATGATTTTGCCGCCCAGGTGGAGGCGCCCCTGCGCCGGACCGTCCAGAAGGACGCCCTGCGGGTCGACATCCTGGCCACCATCTGCACCCGCCTGGTCAACTACCTCACCCTCGCCGAGCGGCCCTTCAGCAGCCGGCAACTGGCCAACGTCATCGCCTTCATCAAGCTGAGCTTCCTGCCCAACGACATCCGCCTGGCCATGGCGCAGGACCTCGCCGATCCCGCCAGGCCCAACAGCGCCAACCTCATACCTATCGTGGAAGACCCGGATATCGGGAGGATACTGGTGGAGGGGATGTGATTCATGGCTTCCGGGTTCATGGAAAAAGGTGCAGGGTTCTCATAGTTTTCGGGTTTTGTTTATCCGTACAAAATAGTGAATGCCAGGAGAATAAAGTGTATTCTATCCGGCAAAACTGGTGTGCCGATGGTTTTTCCCGTTTTGAGATCACCCGGAATTTTCGGCGCCCATGCCATTCAGAAACGCATCTACCACTGCATTTACCGCCTCCGGCTCCTCCACGCTGGAGGTATGGCCGGCATTGGGGATGCGCACCAGTTTGGAGTTGGGGATGTGTTCGTGCATATATTCCGACTTGGCGGGCGCGGTAGCCACGTCCTGCTCGCCGACGATGATGAGGGTGGGGCGCCGGATGGCGGCCAGGTCCTCTGCGGGCACCCCTTTCCGGTTGATGACGCCCTGTACGGCGCGGGTGATGCTGCGCCTGTTGGCGGTGAGTTCCTTTTCCCAGCGGCGGCGCAGGGCCTGGCGGGCGGGGTCCTGCAGGAAGGCCTGGCCGAACATGATCTTCATGACGGGCTTTCGTACCGGCCAGGGCCCCAGCAGCCGGACGATATTGCTGAGCATACGGTAGCGGGGCACGTTCTCCGCAGGTTCCGGCTGCGCCGTCGTTTCCATCAGTATCAGCGACTGTATCCGCTCCGGGTAGCGCACGGCCAGGCGCAGGGCCACGAAACCGCCCATGCTCAGCCCGGCGAAGTGGCAGCGCCCGATGCCCAGGCCGTCCATCAGGGCGAGGGCATCCCCGGTGAGGGTGTCCATGTCGTAGCCGGTGGGCGCCACCTCGCTGCGGCCCTGCCCGCGGTGGTCGTAGGTGATCACCCGGTAGCGGTCCTTCAGGTGGCGCACCTGATCCGCGAACATGCGGCCGCTCCACAGCAGGCCGTGAGAGAAGACGATGGTTTCGGCGCCCTGGCCGGCATCTTCGTAGTAGAGTTTTACGCCGTTGACGGTGAGGTAGGGCATGGTGCTTTTTCCTAAAGGTAGGAATTTTCGGGCTTACTCCACCCCTTCCAGCAACAAAGCCTTCACATACCCTACCCGCCCGTTGTCGGAAACCTTCCACCAGTAATGCTCCGTTTTTTCGACCACCTGCAGTTGGTCGCCCACAGCCAGCCTCCGGAGTACTGCCGAGGAGGAAGAGGGGCGTTCTCTCAGGCTGGTCGCTTTGGTGACCTGATAACGGCCGTAGTGGCCGGCGGCCTTCTCTTTCGGGGCCTCTGCCCGGCTGGCCCTCTGGGGGGCGGGTTTATTCCTGGCCGTCCCCTTGAGGGCGAGGGCTTCCCGGCCGCCTGTTTGCCCGGCCTCTATTCGCTTGATGAGCATTTTCGCTTCCGGGTTGTCCGCCTGGAATTCCAGGGCTTTGCGGAGGTCTTCCATCGCTTCACGGTACTGGCCGGCGGCCTGCCGGCGTTCTCCACGCGTGGTGTACAGGAAGGCGAAGGTGGATTCTACCGACTGGATCTGGGGGTGATACGGCGGCAGTTGTTCCTTAAGGATGGCGTAGGCTTTCTGTTCGTACTCCAGGGCGCTGTCGAGGTCCTTGAGGAAGTAAAAGGTAGAGGTCAGGTTGTGGTAGGAGTTGGCAATATCCGGATGGTTGGCCGGCAGGCTTTGTTCCTGCATGGCGATGATCTTCTGCTGGACTGCCAGGGCTTTTTCGAAATCTCCCAGGTTGAGGTAGATCAGGGCCAGGCTTCCGTAGGAGCGGGCGATATCAGGATGGTTGGGCGGCAGGGACCGCTCCTGGATGAAGATGGCCTTCAGTTCAGCTTCCAGTGCCTTCATCTGGGCGCCCTCCTTCTGGTGGATTTCCGCCAGGGTATAGTAGGAGCGGGCGACATCGGGATGGTTGGGCGGCAGGGCCTGTTCCTGAATGGCGAGCGCTTTCTGCTGGGCTTCCGTTGCCATGGAATATTCGCCCATGCCGCGATAGACAGCGGCCAGGCCGGCATAGGAATGTGCGAGGCCGGGATGGCCCGGCGCCGGCGCCTGTTCATAGATGGCCACGGCCCTCTGCTGTACTTCCAGGGCTGCCGGGTAGTCTTCCCGGAGGCGGTGGAGTTCCGCCAGCAGGTTGCAGGAAGCAGCCGTTTCGGGGCTGCCGGGCCCCAGCAGGCGTTCCTTTATCGCCAGGCTCTTTTGCTGGTAGGGGAGCGCATTCCCGTACTCCGCCCGCAGCAGGTAATCCAGCGCCACCGCCGTGTAAGCGCCGGCCAGCCTGACGTCCTCCTGCTCGCCGGCCTTTTCCAGCAGGGTGGCCGCTTTCAGGTGGGCCCTGCCTGCGTCCAGGTACCGGAACAGCATCAGCAGGGCCTGCGCTTTGAGCTGATAGGCCTCCGCGGCCTGCCGTACTTTTTCTGCTTCTTCGGCAGCCTGCCTGGCCTTGCCTCTCCCCTTCCCATCCTGCAGCCTGGACAGGGCGGCATCGGCCTCCCTGTCCAGCAAGGCCTCATCCAGCGTGGCGGCGGCCTTCTCCATCTCCCCCAGCCGGTAGAACTCATAGGCCTGCCGGTAGGCGACGGAGGCGAAGTCGAGGTTCACGCCGGCCAGTTGATCCGCCATTTCCGGCAGCCGTTTTTCCAGCTCTTCCATTTGCTCGTTGAGCAGCCGCTCCGCTTCGAAACGGGTGGCAATCTTCCTGTTGAGCTGCTTTCCAAGCTCAGGGACGGCGGCCTGGCCTTCCGGCCCTCCTGCGCGCAGGGCGGCGGTAAGCGCCTTGTGGCGGGCATTGAGGGCCTGCAGGCTGCTGCTGAGCAAGGCCTTTCGCGCCTGCTCCAATTGCCCTTTTTCCGCCAGGAATACCCGCAGGGGCGCCTCTCTGCCAATGACGACACCCTGAAGGCCGGCCGGGTTGGCCACCTCCATTCCCGCCTTCTCCACACTGAGCGCCACGGCATTGCCGGCGTCCACACCGGCGAACCGGAGCTGGAAAACGCCCTTTTTGTTACTGGCCTGCGTCGTGGTGTTCGGAGCGCTGATATAGGCGCCTTCGACATATTGTACCTTGCCGGTACGGTAGCCGCTGTTGTGAATGAAAACCTGCCCTTCCAGGGTGGCCTGCTGGCCAAAAGCGGCGAGGGTAACCAGGGATAAAAGAATCGGGATTATGAAATTTCCTTTCATGTTGAAGTTTTTAGTTTTTGGAATTATTGTCTCCGGCCAGGCTGGGGAAGCCGGGTTGCTTCTGCTGATAGTTGCTGAATGCCCTAAAGGGGCGCCTCACGGCATATGTTGTTCGCTAACGGTTGGGCCGGCCCTTATCGCAAAGGGAAGCGCCCTTTCAACAAGATCAAGCGTGATTCAGAAAAAAAGCGTTTACGCAGGCCCTGAAGGGGGGATAGCGGCTGGGGGATATGATAGCCGCCTGGCCATTGCACGATCTACAGCCAATATAACGAATATATATGTAAATATTATACGTGAGATGGAGAAAAAATCGCGAGAAAAATCATTAAATGGACGGACGGGCAGTGGGTTAAATCCGTTGATCTCTTCAGCGGGCCTGGAGGCCCGCTCTCCATTTGCGGCTGAAACTTCAACGGTTTTA
>CAZAXA010000354.1:0-6706 GCA_964488965.1 uncultured Phaeodactylibacter sp.
CGCAGTTGCAGGAAGAACAACTCCTCGAACTTGAGCCGGCTGCGGGCGCCCTGCAGTTCCTGTTCGTCGCGGGGGAAGTGTATCCATTGCAGGGCTTCGAAGCGGGAGGGGAACCTGAATTTCTGGATGAGGTAGGCCGGCAGGTTTTCCGGCGTATCCTGCGGGCCGATCTTTTCGAACAGGGCCTTCATGATCCGGCGGCGGGCGCGGGAATCCAGGCCTTTGGTATTGAGCTTGTCCGTACTGGAATATACGGGCGCGAAGGTGGCAGCCTGCCGTATGTTCTCCTCGCTGGCCAGCTCCATCTCCGGGTGGGGGATGCTGAGCTGCCCCCGGAAGCCGCTGATGCGCCCGTAGATGACGTATTCCTTGCCCACCTCGATCTGTTTTTCCAGCCAGTGCACGCCCGTGAACCACACCAGGTCGATGGCGCCGGTTTCATCGCGAAAGCGCCCCACCAGCCGCTTCCTGCGCCCTTCGCCGACGGCGCTGAGGCGGCGTAGTATGCCGCGGAGCTGAACCTCGCCGCTGTCTTCGCTCAGCTCCCCGATGCGGTGGAACTGCGTTTTGTCGATATAGCGGTGCGGGTAGTGCTGCAGCAGGTCCCGGAAGGTGAAGATGCCGAGTTCCTTCTGCAGCAGTTCCGCCCGTTTGGGGCCGACGCCTTTTAAGTATTCTATGGAGGTGTCCAGTAAATTCATGCTGCAAACAAATCCTTGCAAAAGTAAAAAACTTTTTGTTAAAACCTGAGAAACCTCTTTCTCTGAAATTTGTTAACAAACAACAGGCAACAAATGCCGGGCGGTATCCCTTTGGGACAATGAATACTGACGCTTGCGGCCAGTATCCTGATAATGCGCAGCATTCGTCGAAATACCCTATATTTGCCGAGCTTGTGACAAGAGAAGATTGAAAACATGGAAACGAAACGACAATTACAGGTAGCCGAGCTGGTCAAGCGGAATTTCAGCATCGTATTGCAGAACGAAGGCGGCTACATCTACGGCGTAGAGCCTTTGGTTACGGTTACCAAGGTGAAGGTGACGCCGGATCTCAACCTGGCCAAAATATACCTCAGCGTTTATAATACCGACCACAAGCAGGGCGTGCTGCTGGAAATGGAGGAGCACCTCCTTCGGCTCAAGCAGTCCCTCACCGCACGCATCCGCAAACAGGTGCGCCGCATCCCCGATATCGCTTTTTTTCTCGACGACACCCTCGACGAGATGTACCGCCTCAACGAGCTGTTCAACCGCTTACACGAAGAGGATCAGATGGGCGATGAAGAGGAGTGAAAAATGGCCCGCTCAACCCAATGATCAGGGGTTTCCCAGCCGTTTTCCCGCCACCATGATCTTTTCCAGTTTCCGTTGTTGTTCCAGCACTGCCGGCGCTGCGGCGCGGGCCTCGCAGTTGGAAATGCCGCAGCGCTCGCAGGTAGTATTGACGATGCGGGCCTGAAGCTCCGGGCTGTCCAGAAAGCGGAAGAGCCGGCGCAGGGTGTCGTTGACGAGCAGGCCGATCGTCACGCTGGCGCCCCGGGAGGGGTTCTGAAAATCCGGTTTGGCCAGAGAGATACAAAGGTAGCGGTTCGGGGTTTCCCAGTAGTGGGAGATCTGGGCGTCGGCTTCAGGCGCCGTATGGTTGTTGAGTTGCTGCCGGGCTTTGACCTTTTTGATGATGTTGACCGACACCCAGCGGCGGCAGTAGTGTTCGTTCATCTCGTTGGCGTAGGGGTTGTGGAGTTGGGAAAGGTGCAGCTCTTTGGTCATCCGGAAGCGCTTCAGCTCCTCATCGCCCACCAGGCGCAGGAAGAAGAGGTCTTTGATGCCGAAATGGCGGGGCAGCAGGTTGGTCAGGCGCTGCAGCAGCATCTCGGGAGTGACGTCGTATTTGTCCAGCAGGCCCAGGAAGGCCGCCGGCTCCCAGGAAGGCCTCTGGGCAAGAGCATGGATGTCTTCTACCATGTGTTCTTCATCCATCAGCAGGGCAACGGAAAAGTAAGAGGCCTTGAAGTTGTTGAGCAGCCGCTCGAAAGAGTCGGCCTCCACGATGCGGGTGAAATAAGGGCGTTCTGCCATTTTCAGGTACTGGAAGGCCAGCTCCCGCCCCAGCAGGAAGTTTTCCTGGGCGCTGCTCAGGCCTTCGTTGAGGAAGAGCGTTTTGTATTCGGCAGAGTAGAACGAACGCTGCTGCTTCAGTTCCTTTTCCCGCGCCATGGCCTGGCGGTCGGTTTTCACATCGAACTTTTCCCGGAGCAGCCCTTCCAGAAAAGGCGTGGTATAAGGCAGGGCGCCCCTGGCGCCAAATTCTTCCCGAAACCTCCGCACGGCCGATTCCAGGCCCTCAAAATAGTTGTCGTACATATCCTGATAGGACCGCAGCGCCGCCAGGTAGAGGTGTTCCCGCTGCATCTGGTAGTTGCGCGTGATCTTGAACAGGGTGCTGATGAAGGCATTGACCTTGTCCGGCGTATTGGAGAAGAGCTCGAACAGCTTTTCCGGGCTGATGCCAAAGAGCTCCAATGGGAATTCCTTGATGAAATCCGACGTGAGCAGGTCGATGACGGGCTGCAGCTTCTTGGATGCCCGCATGGAGACCATAAAGTCGTAATCCACCTCCAGGGCCTGCGCCATAGCGTTGATCTTGTCCACCTTGGGGTATTTCTTACCCTTCTCGATATCGTGCAGGTAAGACCTGGAGAGGCCGGCCCGCTCGGCCAGCTCTTCCAGGGACAGGCCTTTCTGCTGGCGCAGGTATTTGGCCTTGAAGCCGAAGATCATCTTGATGATGGCTTGTTGTTCGATCATGGTGTACCCTTGTAGATGGAAGTCGCTTTCAAAGTGCCTTCCATCTGTACTATACCTCAAAGATACAAAATTGTGGAAAAAAAATGATTAGCGGAATTTCCGCTTTTAGAGAAAAATGCCCATCTTGCGGACTGTAACGCAAAAATCATCATGAATATGGAGACGATTACCGCCAAAACGTACGCTGCCATTGACGGGCTGACGATCCGGGGAAAATACCGCGCGCCCTACGCCGCCATTTTAAGTGAAGAAGCACAACGGTTCCTGCTCGAGCTGCACCGGCATTTTAACGCCCGGCGCAAAGAACTGCTGGCCCGCCGGGCAGAACGGCAAAAGGAGATCGACAACGGCAAAATGCCGGATTTCCTGCCGGAAACGAAGCACATCCGGGAGAGCGAATGGACGGTGGCGCCGCTGCCCGCCGACCTGCTGGACCGCCGCGTGGAGATCACCGGGCCGGTAGACCGCAAGATGGTCATCAACGCCCTCAATTCCGGCGCCCGGTGTTTTATGGCGGACTTTGAAGACAGCAACAGCCCTGGCTGGGATAACAATATGCAGGGGCACATCAACCTGATCGACGCCGTCGGCCGCACCATCAGCTTTGAGGCGCCCGATACCGGCAAAAAATACCAGCTCAACGAAAAGACTGCCACCCTGCTGGTCCGCCCCCGTGGCTGGCACCTCGAAGAGAAGCACCTGCTGGCCGGTGGCGAGCAGATGAGCGGCAGCCTGGCGGATTTCGGCCTGTACTTTTTCCACAACGCCAGAAACCTGCTGGCCAACGGCTCGGGCCCCTATTTCTACCTGCCCAAGCTGGAAAGCCACCTGGAAGCCCGCCTGTGGAACGACGTCTTCGTCTTTGCCCAGGACTATATCGGCATACCCCAGAAAACCATTAAAGCCACCGTACTTATCGAGACCATCCTGGCCGCTTTTGAACAGGATGAGATTCTGTACGAACTGCGCAGCCATTCTTCAGGATTGAATTGCGGCCGTTGGGACTATATATTTTCATTCATCAAGAAATTCCGAAAGCTGCCGGGGTTCGTTTTGCCTGACCGGGCCCAGGTCACCATGTCCGTACCCTTTATGAAGGCCTATTCCCAACTGGTGATCAAAACCTGCCACCGCCGCGGCGTTCACGCTATGGGAGGCATGGCCGCCCAGATTCCCATCCGGGGCGATGAGGAAGCCAACCGGAAAGCCCTCGAAAAAGTACGCGCCGACAAGGTGCGTGAGGCCCGCGATGGCCACGACGGCACCTGGGTGGCCCATCCCGGGCTGGTGCCGCTGGCCACCGAGGTGTTCGATCAGTACATGCCCGAAAAAAACCAGATCGCCAACAAGCGGGAGGACGTTAACGTCAGCGCTGCCGACCTGCTCCGCGTGCCGGAAGGCGCCATTACCGAGGCAGGCATGAGGCTCAACATCAACGTCGGCATCCTCTACCTGGAGAGCTGGCTGCGCGGCGCCGGCGCCGCCGCCATTTACAACCTGATGGAAGACGCCGCCACCGCCGAAATCTCCCGCACCCAGATCTGGCAGTGGATACACTCCGGCGCCAGGCTGGAAGACGGCAGGGAAATCCACTACTCGCTCTACCGCTGCCTGCTCCCCACCGAGCTGGAAAAGATCAGGGAATACGTCGGGGAAGAGGCCTACGAGAACGGCCGTTTTGAGGAGGCCATCAACCTGTTTGACCGGCTGATCGGGGAGGAGGAGTACACGGAGTTCCTGACTTTGCCGGCTTATGAGTTGATCGATTAAGCTAAACCTTTGAGGTTTCGCAAACCTCAAAGGTTTTCCAAAGTTCTTTCGCTAATAACTTCAAAAACAAACAAAAAAAATGCAGCAGCAAGACATCAAAGTCCAGCAACTATTGACGGATTGGTTGACGAACCCACGCTGGGAAGGCATTCGGCGCCCCTATACGGCTGAGGAAGTGGCCAGGCTTCGGGGCAGCCTGCGGGTAGAATATACGCTGGCGCGGGAAGGCGCCAGAAAATTCTGGCACAAGCTCCATACGCAATCGGTGGTTTCCGGCCTGGGGGCGCTCACCGGCAATCAGGCGGTGCAGGAAGTGGCCGCCGGCCTCGATTCCATTTACCTCAGCGGCTGGCAGGTGGCTGCCGACAACAACCTGGCCGGCGCCATGTACCCGGACCAGTCGCTCTATCCCGCCAATTCCGTGCCGGATGTGGTGCGCCGCATCAACAACGCCCTGCGCCGCCGCGACCAGATACAGTCGGTCAGCGGCGAAGGCGATATCGACTGGTTCGCGCCCATCATCGCCGACGCCGAGGCCGGTTTCGGCGGCAACCTCAATGCCTATGAGCTCATGCTGAGCATGATCGAAGCGGGCGCTGCCGGCGTGCATTTCGAAGACCAGCTCTCTTCCGCCAAGAAGTGCGGCCACCTGGGCGGAAAGGTGCTGGTGCCCACCCAGGAAGCCATCAACAAGCTGGTGGCCGCCCGCCTGGCCGCCGACGTGGCCGGCGTGCCCACGGTGCTCATCGCCCGCACCGACGCCGACGCCGCCAACCTGCTCACTTCCGATATCGACGAGCGCGACCGCCCCTTCGTGCTGAGCCGGGAGCGCACTTCCGAGGGCTTCTACTACGTCCGCAACGGCATCGATCAGTGCATCAGCCGTGGGCTGAGCTACGCGCCCTATGCCGACCTGCTGTGGATGGAAACTTCCCACCCGGACCTGGGGCAGGCGCGCGAGTTTGCCAAGGCCATCCACGCCGAATTCCCGGGCAAGCTGCTGGCCTACAACTGCTCGCCCTCCTTCAACTGGGCGGCCAACCTGAGCGAAAAAGAAATGCTGACCTTCCGCGAAGACCTGGCCGGGCTGGGCTACCGCTTCCAGTTCATCACCCTGGCGGGCTTCCACGCGCTGAACACCTCCATGTTCGAAGTGTCCAAAGCCTATAAGGCGAGAGGTATGGCAGGCTACAGCGAGCTGCAGGAACGCGAATTCGCCCTGCAAAGCGCCGGCTTCCAGGCAGTCAAACACCAGGCTTTCGTCGGCACACAGTATTTCGACTTCGTCCAGAATAGCGTGCAGCAGGGGCAGTCATCGACAGTGGCTATGGCGGGAAGCACGGAGGCGGAGCAGTTTCATAACTGAGGAACGCGCCTGCCTGCCTGCCGCTGCAAGCGGCAGGCAGGGATGACACGGATCGCACGGGTTTTCGCAAACAGGCGGTTCGGCAGCGTTCTTTTGCATCACTCTGTTTAACGATTTACAATTTGCATTAACCTACTCTCATACTTTGACGTTTAATTCCGGCCGGCCCGAGGGGGCGGCCGTTTTTTTTGTAGGGCATTGTTGTTCATGCGATACTTGCTTAATTTAGGGGGTGAGATTATGAGTATTTCAACGAATTTGTTGAGAGGCATGAGTTATGGCTTGCTAAAAACAAAAAAGATTAAAAAAGGCACAAAAAGTTTTATTATTCGGTTTTCAATTGTATATTTGCCAAATAATGTCAAGACAAAATTATGTCAAGTATCTTTGGTGACAAGTTAAGGTCGCTTCGAGAGGAGAAGCAAATTCCTCAAAGGCAATTAGCTGCCGTGTTGGAGATTGATACTGCAACATATTGTAAAATTGAGAAGGGCGACAGGCGAGCGAAAAGAGAGCAGATTATTATTCTCTCGAACTTGTTTGAAGCTGATTCAAAAGAATTACTTTGTTTGTGGTCGGCAGACAAGGTTTATGAGATTATTGCCGAAGAGGAAGAAGCCACAAAAATTCTTAATGTGGTGGCTGAAAGCATTGTAAAGTATAAACGTAAAACTGCCGCAATATGAAACCAATAATAAAATATAGCGGTCCTTTCGCGTAAAGCGAAAGTGAGTTTGAAAACGTTCTTTGACATAAACGG
>CAZAXA010000355.1:0-4579 GCA_964488965.1 uncultured Phaeodactylibacter sp.
AGGCCCGCTCTCCATTTGCGGCTGAAACTTCAACGGTTTTAACCCACTACCGGACGGACGAATGGCCGCTCATGATCATGAAATCACCTGTCTATCAACCTTTATACAGTGGCTTTAGTTGAATTATGAAAGTTTTAATCCATAAAAATTAACCTAAATTTGATTTTTTAGCCAAAGTTTGTTACATTTGTACTATGCAAGCTGGAGTATTTCTGCGCAAGTAAAAAACCAACGGTGCAACCGCCCTGTGGCGGTTGAAAATTTGCCCTTCCCTCTTATACCACCTTTCATTAGCGGGTACAGCACAGGCTGTACGGGGTATGCAGTTTATGTCTATGGTAGAGGGGAGGGCTTTTTTCACTGCCCCTTCCGCAGGTCCTCCACCACCCGTTCTTCGAGCGAGAAATAGAGGAAACTGTGCGTTGCGGATTTACCCACGGGGCTCTGCGCTTCCATACCGATCTTTACTGCCCCTTCCGAGGGGAGGGAGGACAAGCGCGCCATTTTAAAATCGCTGCCGTTTTCCGACCAGTGCAGGGCGTAGATACCTCCCTTTCTGATAATCCTCAGCCAGACGGCCCTGCGGCCGGCCAGAATGGGCCCGTTGGCGTCGTCGGAGGCGCCGTTGGTGACGACCGACACGATGCCCGGCCCTGTCGCATCCGAATTTTCAAAGGCGAACTTTATCCAGCGGGTGCTGTCGATATGCACCATGAGGGCGGCGGCGTTCCAGACGGAAGAAAAATCGGGTTGCACCAGGGCGGTAGCCACGAAGTCGCCCGCCACTTCCCGGTACAGCAGCGGGGCGGTGGCGGTTATTTTACCGTCCTCCGGGCTGTTGAAAAAATCCGAACCTTCTCCGGCGGTTATTTGTATCGAATTGCCGGAGGCCTGAAGGCCCGCCGGGCTATTCATCCAGCGGAAGCCGTTCAGGTTCTGAAGGCTCATCTTCGCCAGGAGGTTGTCGTCCTGATCCATCGCCATATCGTATGTATCCTTTCCGGAATTGGGCGCCTTCCAGCCGGCGCAGGCTGAAAGGGCGACGAGGAGGGCCAGCGCTGTTATTCTGATCATTTTCCTGTATTGAATGATGACAGCGGGAAGTTGCCGTCCAAAGGTAAAGATCAAAAATTTAGCCCGCAGAAGCTATATTTACTCTTAAAAAAATGCCTGCCATCCCCACCGGCCGCCTGGAAGCCTTCAGCGACGGCGTCATCGCCATCATCATTACGGTTATGGTCTTCGACCTGAAATTGCAGCAGATACCCACCGAGCACAACCTGTGGGCAGAATTGAAGGGGCTGCTGCCCAGGCTCCTTTCCTATATCGTCAGCTTCGTGATGCTGGCAATCATGTGGGTGAACCACCACCAGATGTTTCACCAGATCGGGCGGACGGACCGGAAGCTGTTATGGTACAACATCCACCTGCTCTTCTGGATGAGCCTTATCCCTTTCGGCACTAATTTTATCGGCGCTAACCCTATGCTCTGGCAGTCCTCCTGCCTGTACGGCGTCATTTTTTTCATGTGCGCTCTGGCCTTTACGCTCATGAGGGATTACGTGCTTGCCACAGGCCTGCTGCACGAGGCCATCAGCCGGGCGGCACAGCGGCGGGTATTGAGGAAGAACCGCATAGCCCTGGGCATCTATCTGGCGGCGGCCCTGCTCAGCCCGCTGTCCGTGTACCTGTCGTTTGTCCTGTTCCTGGTGGCGCCGGCCATGTATTTTATGCCGGAAAACATAGAACATGAAACCTGAGTTGGTCATTGCTCCAGAAGATACCACTCGATGGCCTCCACGTCCAGGTTGGCGCGGCGGCCGGTTTCCTGAGGGGCGTAGTTGGCGGCGAGGTAGTCGAGGATAGCGGCTTCGTTGTCGCCCAGTTGCCACAGGCCCTGGGTGCGTTGCATCCAACGGATCATCTCCTGCCAGCCGTCGCGCGTAGCGCGGTTCTGGGCGATGAGCTTGCCGCTGTGGCAGCCGGTGCAGTTGGCGCGCACCAGCTCGAAGCCCTCGGCCACCCGCAGGCCGGTGGCCAGGTGGATGCCGTCCTCGATGCGCTCATCGGCGCGGGCAGGCGGCGGGCTTGCCGGCCTTTCCGCCGGGGCGGCCGCTGCCGGCAGGGCAGGCCGCCGGGCAAAAGGGTTGCCCATCAGGCCGTAGGCGAGCAGGCCCAGCGCCAGCACTACAGCAAAGGAGGCCAGGAAAACGACGGCCCGGCAGAGGCTGCGCAGCAGGCGGCCGTAGTCATCAGTGAGATCAGGCTTTTCCATACCAGGGCCTGTTTTCAAGCCATCTCCGCGCATTCACGAACGCTTCGATCCAGGGCGAAATCTCATCCTGCCGCTCTTTAGGGTAACAGGCCCAGTTCCAGGGGAACATGGAGCGCTCGATATGGGGCATCAGCACCAGGTGGCGGCCGTCGGCGCTGGCCATCATGGCGGTATTGTAGTCGCTGCCGTTAGGATTGGCGGGGTAGCCGTCGTAGCCGTATTTGGCCACGATGTTGTAGCGTTCCTCGGGCAGCGGCAGTTCGAACTTGCCTTCACCGTGGGAAATCCACACGCCAAGGGTGCAGCCGCTCAGGCTGGAAAGCATTACGGAATTGTTCTCCACAACCTGCACCGAAGTGAAGCCGCTTTCGTGCTTATGCGAATCGTTGAAGCCCATTGTTGGCATCTGTTCGTGGCCGGGGTTGATGAGCCCCAGCTCGATGAACAACTGGCAGCCGTTGCAGATACCCACCGACAGGACGTCTTCGCGGGTGAAGAAACGCTCCAGGGCGGCCCGCGCTTTTTCATTATAGAGAAAGGCGCCGGCCCAGCCTTTGGCGGAACCCAGTACGTCGGAATTGGAAAAACCCCCGACGGCGCCCAGGAACTGAATGTCTTCCAGCGTTTCCCGCCCCGCCATCAGATCGGTCATGTGCACGTCGCGCACCTCGAAGCCGGCCAGGTACATGGCATGGGCCAGCTCCCGCTCGGAATTGCTGCCTTTCTCCCGCAGGACGGCGGCCATGGGGCGCCGGGCCGCAGGGGCAATGACGGGCATCCTGCCGGCGAAGCCCTCCGGGAAGATATATTTCAGGGGTTGCCGCTTGTAGTTGCGGTAACGCTCGTCGGCCTTGCCTCCGGCCGTTTGTTTCCGGTCGAGCAGCCAGGAGGTTTCATACCAAATATCGCGCAGCCTGGCTACGTCGAAATGGTGGGCTTCCGCCCCGTTTTTGATGCTCAGGGTATTGCCGGGCTTCACCCGTCCGATGAGGCGGCAGGGAATGGGGAGTTTTTCCAGCTCGGGGGCGGCGGTTTCATCCTTCACCTGGAAAACGAGGCCGCAGTTCTCCGAGAACAATAGTTTGACGGTGTCGCTTTCGCCCAGAGCCGTCAGGGCGACCTCCGCGCCCAGTTCATTATCGGCAAAGCACATCTCCAGCAAGGTGGTGATCAGGCCGCCTGCCGAGACATCGTGGCCGGCCAGGATTTTTCCCGCTTTGGCCAGTTGCTGGATGGCGTTGAAGGTTGAGGCAAATTTTTCGGCGTCCCGGATGTCAGGCGCATCGGCCCCTACCTTGTTGCGCACCTGGGCAAAGGAAGAGCCGCCCAGCCTGTAGGCGTCCATGGAGAGGTTGACGTAATAGACGGGGCCGCCGCCTTTTTGAAATACCGGCTCTACGACCCCCCGTATATTATCGCATACGGCTACGGTGGAGATGATCACGGTACCTGGCGCCAGGACCTCGCCGTCCGGGTATTTCTGCTTCATCGACAGGCTGTCTTTGCCGGTGGGGATGTTGACGCCCAGGGCGATGCAGAAATCGGAGGCGGCCTTGACAGCCCGGTAGAGGCGGGCGTCCTCCCCTTCGTTGCGGCAGGGCCACATCCAGTTGGCGGACAGGGAGACGGAGCGGATGCCGTCTTCCAGGGGCGCCCAGACGAGGTTGGCCAGGGCTTCGGCCACCGCGTTGCGGGAGCCCGCCGCCGGGTCGATCAGGCCGCTCACCGGGGCGTGGCCGATAGAGGTAGCCACCCCATAGGCGGTATCGAAACCCAGGGCCATCACCCCGCAGTCGTTGAGGGGCAGTTGCAGGGGGCCGGCGCATTGCTGTTTGGCCACCAGGCCGCCCACGCAGCGGTCCACCTTGTTGGTCAGCCAGTCCTTGCAGGCCACGGCTTCCAGCTTCAGCACCTGTTCGAGATACGCATGCAACTGGCCAGGCTCGTAATCCACCTCTTCGTAACGCCTGTCCACGGCCTTATCTTCCATAACCGTTTTGGGGGAACTGCCGAACATATCGGCCAGGGCGAGGTCCATCGGTTTTGCTCCGCTGCCGCCCGATTCGAAGGCGAAGCGCCCGTCGCCGGTGACGTCGCCTACCACGTATAAGGGCGAGCGTTCGCGTTCGGCGATCTTTTTCAGCATATCCAGGTTTTCCGGGGAGATGACCAGCCCCATGCGTTCCTGGGATTCGTTTCCGATGATCTCCTTCATGGAGAGGGTAGGGTCGCCGACGGGCAGCTTGTCGAGGTCGATCCTGCCGCCGGTGGCTTCCACCAGTTCCGAGAAGCAGTTAAGGTGGC
>CAZAXA010000355.1:4589-6701 GCA_964488965.1 uncultured Phaeodactylibacter sp.
TTGGCCACGCGCTTTTGCATTTCCGGGTTGGAGCGCTGCACGGCGTTGAGTTCGATGCCCGAGTGGTACTCGCCGGTATCGGCAGAGGAGACGGCGGCGCCGCCCATGCCGATGCGGTAGTTGTCGCCGCCCATCAGTACGATCTTATCGCCCGGTTGGGGTATTTCTTTGAGGGCCTGAGCCTCCTTGCCGTAGCCGACGCCGCCGGCCAGCATGATGACCTTGTCGAAGCCCAGTTTGCGGGCATGTTCCTGATGCTCGAAGGTCAGGAGAGAACCGGCAATGAGGGGCTGCCCGAACTTGTTGCCGAAGTCGGAGGCGCCGTTGGAGGCCTTGATCAGGATGTCTATGGGCGCCTGGTACAACCAGGGGCGCTCAGGCATGGCCTTTTCCCAGGGCCGGCCTTCCTGCAGGCGGGAGTAGGCCGTCATGTACACGGCCGTGCCGGCCAGGGGCAGCGAGCCTTTGCCGCCGGCCATGCGGTCGCGGATTTCGCCGCCGGAGCCGGTGGCGGCGCCATTGAAGGGCTCGACCGTCGTAGGGAAATTGTGAGTCTCTGCCTTGAGGGAAACGACTGAATCGAATTCCTCTTTCTGGTACTGATCGGGCTTATCGGCCGTCCTGGGGGCAAACTGCCGGACGCGCGGCCCCTTCAGGAAGGCGACGTTGTCTTTATAGGCCGAAACGATGTAATTGGGGTTGGCTTTTGAGGTCTTCCTGATCAGGCTGAACAAGGAGCCGGGCTGCGCCTCCCCGTCGATGATGAAGGCGCCGTTGAAAATCTTGTGCCGGCAGTGCTCACTGTTGATCTGTGAGAAGCCGAACACCTCCGAATCCGTGAGTTTACGCCCGATGCGCTGCGACAGGCGCCGGAGGTATCCGACCTCCTCGCCGCTCAGGGCCAGGCCTTCGGCTTCGTTGTAGGCGGCAATGTCTTCGACCTCGCGGATCGGCTCCGGTTCGATATCAATGGTAAAGATGCCCTGATGAAGTTCCCGGTATTGCTGGGACAGCATAGGGTCGTAGCCTCCTTCTCCGGGCGGCAGCGGCCCGAACTGCTCGATGCGGCGGATGCCCGCGATGCCCATATTCTGGGTGATCTCAACAGCGTTGGTGCTCCAGGGCGAGGCCATTGCCGCCCGTGGCCCGACGAACCGGCCTTCGATGCGTTCGGCCTCCAGCCGCGGCCTGCCGCCGAACAGCCAGGAGAGCTTGGCAATGTCTTCTTCAGCGAGCGGGGCGCTGAGCTGAACGGCGAAAATGGTATCGGAGGGGTTTCCAAAGAAAAGGATCATCGATTTGTGGTTTGGATTTCCGGGTAAAGGTCGGTGGTTTGGGGGGAAAAACCCAGGGCGGGGGGGAGATTGTTGTTTTTTGTTCAGGTTGGGGAGGAGGGAGGGGGCATGCGCATCAGGTTATACTCCGCTGCAATAGCACTCAGCTTCAGTTTTGCACGCCATCGCCAATTGAGGCAACACGCTGTTAGCGGTTCGTTGTTTGTAATTACCCAGTCCCACCAAAAATAGCAAATCTTCGGACAAATCGCTATCTTGCCTGTGCCTAAAGCCAGCAGCATGCCCAGGAATTCTACACCCTATATTAAATGGGATAAAAAACGGCTAATCTACCGGATCAAAGCCCTGGAGGCATATGTGCATTCGCTGGAAAAGGCCTTCCGCCCACCGCCGGCAGATGGCCATGCGCTGGTGTACATGGATAAAGACAAGGAGGAACTCATCCGCCAGTTGCTGCTCCGGGGCCGGCTCCTGGAGGAGATGAGCAAACTGCTGGGCGAGCTGAAGGAAGAAAACCAAAGCCTTCATGATTAATTGGAGGAAGCCAGAAAAGCCGAAGAAGTACTGCGCAAACCCAAGAAAGACAGCAAAACCAGCCCCCAGCCGCCTTCCCTGGATGAAAAAGCCAAAATTACCAGCCCCAGTGGCTGAGGCGCCAAGCCGGGGCATCAAGGTTTCAGTTACCAGCCCTTGCCTCATGATAAAGTGCGGATAGTGCCCATTATTACTTGCCCATAAACCGGAACAGATTTGAACCAGCAGCCGGTAGCCGATTACATCACCCACCAGGTGGTGGGCATTGAATGCAAGCGGGTAG
>CAZAXA010000356.1:0-6650 GCA_964488965.1 uncultured Phaeodactylibacter sp.
CAGGTTGGCAAAGATCAGGTAACCGCCGCCCAGGATGAGGGCGCCCAGAAAAAGGGCGCCGGTCACGCCTTCCGGCCGCTTCCAGAATGATTTTTGCCTGAATTCAGGGTTTTCAAACTGACTCATATTGTATAGAATGGAGTTTCGGAAAAATTACAACAAGTTATTGATATTTTCGATATCCTGGTCGATCTCGTTGAGTACGCTGCGCAGGGTGGCCTCAAAGGCCTCCTTGGTGCTTTCGATTTTTTCGCGGGCGGCCTGTATGTGCTCATCGGCATGGTCGATGGTCGACTGGGCGGCGGCGATCTTTTCTTCCATCTGTTTGATCTTGGCGCGGTATTCTTCCACCTGTTTCTTCATCTTTTCCACCTCGGCGCGCTTGGATTCCACCCGCTGCTCCATCTGTTTCTGCAGCGCCTGGTCGAACTGCTGTTTTTCCTGAAAAAGGACCTTCTTGTAATGTTCGGCCGTTTTGAGGAGCTTCTCCTTGGTGAGCCCCACCGTAGAGGCCGTGACGAAGGCCGATTTGAAAGCGGTGCTTTCATCCAGGTTCATGGCCAGCAGGCGCCCCAGGGATTGCTTGAACTCGATATAGTCAAAACCTTCCAGGTTGCTTTTTTCCAGAGCTTTTATGAGAGATGCCAGGCTTCTTTCATCCAGTCCTTTTTGTGCGCTGAAGAGCGCCTTCAGGTCTTTTTGCATTGTCTGAGGAATTTTTTGTGTGGCCACAAATTAAGGCAAAATGAAATAAAATAGTACCAAATTTTCGATTATCCCGGATGTAATGTCGATTGAAGAGGGTTTAGTTTAGCAGTATCTCTGTACGCGGATAACGCGAATGGCGCACGGATTATCACGAATAATGCCCTGAGAGCATGTTCGGAAATGATCATTTAGGCTGGAAAGACTTGCGAATGTCCATCAAATCCGCATCATCAGCCTGATCCGCGCAAACCCCTGCCTGCCGATTGCATCGGCAAGCAGGCAGGCGCGTTCCTTACTCTCTGCGCTCCCAAGCAGGTATTTATGCCCACCCTGTAGAATAGCCCTCAAAGGGCAATCCAATATTCCACAGGGTCTACCCCTCCATAATATTTACTGAAGTTTTACCAGCCGGCCGGATCGTATGCTTTCGCCGGCCTGAACGGACACATGGTACACGCCCGGCGACCAGCCATCCAGGTTGACGCTGTGCCGCGTTCTGCCCGGAGGGAGGTTTAAGCCTTCCCGCCACACGAGCCACCCCATACTGCTCCGTATGCTCAGGCGGGCCGGGCCGGCAGGGAAGCCTGAAAGCTCCAGATGCAAAATTTTCTCAGCCGGGTTAGGGAATAAACGAAGGGCGGGAGCAGGTTTTGCCGGCCCATCCTTAGCATTTACCAGGATATTGATGTTCACCGTCACGGTGCTGTCGCAGCCCTGGGCGCTGGTGAAGTGTTGGATGAAGGAAGTATCCTGCGCATACACCGCCCCCAGGTAAGGCGCACCGGCCTGCAGGGCCGTATCGATGGTAAGCTCGTAAACAGGCCAGGCGGCGAGCTGCAGGGTAATGCTGCTGTCGCAGCCCTGAGCGCCGGTAAAAGGAAAGGCGTAAACGCCGGCTTCCTGAAAAATGGTGTCCATAAAGGGAAAGGCGCCGCCCTCGCAGAAGCCGGTATCGATGACGACAGGCGCAGGTGGGCAACCGATGGTAATAAAGGCAGTGCTGTTACAGCCTTCTGCCGCGCCGTAGACGTGGTTGTAGGGCGCTATGGTAGCGAAGAGATGGGTGCTGGCCGGCAGGGCCTGGGTAAGCTGGTAGGCCGTGTCCCAGCCGACATCGGTGCGGGGCAGGATGTCATCCCCGCCGGGGGCCGTGCCGATCTGCAGGTAGTAGCCATCGAAACAGCCCTCGGCGGGATGCCAGCGCAGAAGGGGGTAGAGGCTGTTGTCCTGCACGGGCAGTAGCGCAGGGCCGCAGGCGGCCAGGCGGCCGCGGTAGCGGTAGATTTTGCCGGCACGAGTACAAAAATAGCCTATTGTATCGCTTGTCATAAACACTTCTTCTCCAAATATTTCTCCGTTTTCTTCCACTCCGGGAAGGTATTGCCGATGCCAGCTTTCTCCGCCATCGGTAGTGACAAATACCCCACGATGAAGCGTTTCACCCATCCAGCCAAGTGTGTCGTTGGCAAAGTAGACGGATTTGACTCCCACCAGTTCATCTCCCAAAACCGGGTGGCAGTCCCAGCTGTAGCCCCCATCTGTGCTTCTACATACGGAATTGTCTTCGGCAGCCATCCAGCCCAGTAGAGGAGTAAGGAAAAAAACGTCAGAATAATCCCGAAACATGGACAACTGTAATTCCCAGTTTTCGCCGCCGTCAGTAGTGTGGTACAGGCGCCCCTTACCTGAAAAAGAATTGCCGATCACCCATCCATTGTTTTCGTCTACAAAATGGATTTCTCGAGCAAAAAAACCAGGGTGTTGGAACTGAGCTTGCCAGGTGTTCCCGCCGTCGGTGGTCTTTTGAATAGAAAGATCCCAGGCAGAGAGCCAACCGGTATCGCGGTTGATGAAAAACAGCCCACCCACTATTCCATCTTGGTTTGGGGCTATATCAAAGCTCGAATCATCCCACATTTCTCCTCCATTATTTGTCCAGTAAGTATTGTTTAAGTCATTGGTCGAGATGCAGCCGTTTTGTTCATCTGTAAAATAAATGTTATTGGGATAAGGGCCTGGAGGCGTTAAAAGTTTCCAACTCTCTCCCCCGTTCCTGGTTTTTAAATATGGACCCTGAGTAAAATTACCAGAGACAAAATAGTCGCCACAAGCCCAACCCACAGTATCATTAATAAAATGAATATCTCTTAATATGTGAAAGTTAAAAGGATCTTCATACGAATCATACACCAATTCCCAGCACTGGCAGTATGTTCTTCCTACGATAGAGAAAAGAGAAAGGAACAAACAGTAAATGACCTTTTTCATGAGATAACGAATAAATATAGGAAGCCCTGAGGCCATTGTATAAAACGGCCTCAGGGTGGTAGTTAGGAAATATTATTTATTGAAGTTTTACCAGGCGGCCGATCTACCCGCAGCGTCACTTCAAAGAGCGGCGGCTGCAATACTCCAGATGTATAGACGGTACGCGCATCATTACCCAATATCGTAAACCCCTTTTCATCGCTGGTAAGGCTGTAGGAAGAAAAACCTGAGCTCAGCTCAATTCCTTCAATCCTGGCGTGGTGGAGCCGCCGGCCCCAAATTCTGTGTGTGTAAGCGCGTTGGCGAGCGCATCAGATACATTAAACCAGTTGTACATATAACAAGTTTTTAGGTGAAAAAACAGAAAAACTAAAAGCGCCACGTTTGGGGTATAGCTCCTCTCCTCGCCCGAGGAAAGGGAGTTGGAATGGTTCCACATTAAAAACTGGTGTTGCGCGTTACGCTGCGGGTGCGCGCTTAGTGTTTGTTTCTTACATCAGGTTTGAGATGCTCAAGATAAAGCAAAGTTTGCAGGGAGGCAAGAGGCGCAATGTTGGCATAATTGAAAAAAGTACGGCTCTTTTATAAAAAAAATTAAAATATTTGAGGGAAACCCTGGAACAACCCATATCAGGTTGCCGTGAAGGCGCCGTGTTCCCCCAACCTGCTACTCGCTGCCGGCCTAATCAACCAATAACCTCCACACTGCTAAACCCATTGCCCCGCTTCTGCACCACGATCTGGGCGGAGATCCGCTCCTTGAGGGCTTTGACGTGGGAGATGATGCCGATGGTTTTGCCGCTGGCCTGGAGGTTTTCGAGCGTTGAAATGGCCAGGTCCAGCGTATTTTCATCTAAAGTGCCGAAGCCTTCGTCAATGAAGAGGGAGCGAATCTGGGCGTTGCGGCCTGCCAGGTCGCTCAGCCCGAGGGCCAGGGCGAGGCTGACCAGGAAGCTCTCCCCGCCGGAGAGGGTATTCATAGAGCGGCGGTTATCGGCCTGGTAGGTGTCGATGATCTCCAGTTCCAGGTCTTCGTCGCTGCGCTTATGGATGATGTAGCGGCCGTTGAGGCGCTGCAGGTGCTCATTGGCCAGTTGGGTGAGCTTCTGCAGGGTAAGCCCCTGGGCAAAGGTGCGGAATTTTTTGCCGTCGGCCATACCGATGACCTCGTTGAGGCGGGCCCAGCGGGCATATTCCAGGCGCTGGGCCTCGATCTGCGCTGAAAGGCCTTCCGCTTTTTTGCGCCGCTCTTCATCCTGCCGCAGCTTTTCCGCCAGAGCGCCGATACTTTGCTGGAACTGTCCATAGGCTTCTTCTTTTTCCAGGAGTTGGCTTTCCAGGTTCTCTTTGCTCTCTTCAGCGAGGGCTTTTTGCTGCTCGGCCTCCAGGCTTTCGGCAGTTGCCTTCAGGGCCTGCCGGGCCTCCATCTCCCGGTGGGATAACTGCTCGCGCAGGTTCTCCAATCCGCTTGCCGTATCTTCATCCAGCAGGGCCTGCCGAAGGCTTTCCAGGCTCCCGAAACCTACCTTTTTTAAAGCTTTTTCCAAAGCCTCTTCCATCTGTTTGGCTTTCTTTTCCGCCTGCCGCAGCCCTTCTGTTTTTTCTTTGATGGACTGCTCCAGCTTGCCGAGCTGCAGGGCCAGCGCCTTCAGTTGCTGAGAAGCCGACCCGGCTTTCTGCTCCGCCGCCGCCAGCTTTTCGCGCTGCTCCTGCCGGGCCTCCCTCAGATCCTTATCACCGAAGAGCAGGCTGCGTTCTTCCAGGATACCTTTCCACACCTTCTCATCCGCTTCGACCCGCAGCTGCAGGGTTTCCCGCCGACGGGCATCGGCCGCAGCTGCCTGCTCCATCTGTTTCTTTTCCTGGCGGGCCAGTTCGAGGCGGCGGCTCACCTGAAGCAGAGATTCGTTTTTTTCTTCCCACTCCACTTTCTGCCGGGCCAGCGCATCAAACACTCTGGCCGCCGTTTCCACCTCAAAGCGGTAACCGTAGGCCTGCAACAGTTCATCCAGGCGGGAGGCTGCCTTTTCGAACTTTTCCTGCTGCTCCTTATGCTGTTCCTGCTGGTGTTGCAGGCGGCCTTCCAGTATCTTCAGGCTTATATTTTCTTCGTGCAGTTCTTTTTCCAGGCTGCCGGCAAGCGACTCCTGTTCTTCCAGCCTGCTGAGCAGTTTCCCGAGCCGGCTGCGGGCTTCCTGCCGTTCCCGGATGAGCCCGTCGGCTTCTTCGATCTTCCGTAAGAGCAGGCCGGCGCGCGCCAGGGCATAATTGTCGCCGCCCAATTCGGGCGCCACCCTGGCGATCTTCTCTTCGTAATCGAGTATCCTTTCGAATTGGCGGGCCACCTGCCCGCTGAGCTGTTTGACGTCATCGCCTGCCAGTTGCTCGATCCGCGTTTCGATGTCCTTATGGCGGTTGAGCAGTTCGCGGTGGCTCTGTTGTACAGACTCGTAGCGGGCCTCCGCCTTTTCCAGTTCGGCACGGGCTTCATTGACAAAGGGTTGCACCGGCTTTTCCCGGAAGGGATGGCTGGTGGAAAAACACAGGGGGCAGGGTTGGCCTTCCTCCAGCGCCGCCCGGTCCTTTTCATAGTTGGCGATCATCAGCTGCTGTTCGTAAACGCCCCGCTTATATTTCAGTTGCCGGCTAAGGGCTTCCATCAGCTCGATGGAGCTCATCAGCTCCTTGTTCAGCGCCAGTTCCTGGCTCTGCAGGCTCTCCAACTGCTCTTCGAAGCCCGACAGTTCATTCAGCAGGTTCTGGTATTCTTCGTTCAGGCGGCGCAGCTCCTGCAGGTTTTGCTTCTGAACGTTGAGTTGTTCAATCTCCTGCGAAAGCAGGCCCATCAGCTCGCTGCGCTCCTGCACGTAATTGGGTGGGACCAGTCTTTTGAACTGCCCCAGAAGGCCCTCCCGTTCTCTTTGGAGCTTATCCAGTTGCTGCTCCTGCTGCTTTACCCTCTTCCGGCAGGCATTTTGCTCTTTTTCAAGTTTGGCGATGGCCTGCCTTGTCTCCTGCCGCCCCTTCAGCATGCTGCGCAGTTCGTCCCGTTGCTGTCCGATCAGGGGAAGCTTTTCCGCCAGCGTGGCCAGCCCGGCGTTTTTTTCTTTCCACTGCTGCAGGGACTTTTCTTCCCCGGCCAGCGTTGCGGCCTCCTCCCGCTTTTCTGCGAGTTGCGTTTCCCGTCGTTGGATTTCTTCCAGCAATTGTTTCAACTCTTCCCGCCTTTGCTCCAGCGGCTCCTTCTTCTCGCGTATTTCCACATCCAGGGCGGCCACTTTTTCGAACAAGGGTTCCTGCTCCGCCGTTTCCTGTTTGAGTTGCCTGAGCTCTTCCTGAGCGCTTTGCTCCGCTTCCTGAGCGGCGGCTTCCTCAGAGCGGCTCTCGCGCAGTTCTTTCTCCAGGCTGAAAAGAGCGCCCTGCAGCCCTTCCTGTTGCTCCAGGATATCATCCAGCCGTTCGATCTGCCCCTGCAGGGGCTGTGCTTTGCGGTGCTCTTCCAGGCGGGTAAAATCTTCTTTGACTTGTTCCTTTTCCATGCGAATGGCCTCCAGGCGTTCTGTTAACTCTGTCTTTCTGGAAGCCAGATCTTCCACTTTTTGCAGCCAGGCCAATTGCCCGCGGGCCTTTTCCAAAGCCTGGCGTTCCGTCCGGGCGGCCTTTTTCTTTTCTTT
>CAZAXA010000357.1:0-6631 GCA_964488965.1 uncultured Phaeodactylibacter sp.
CCCTCCTCCAAAACTTGGCTGAGAGCCGGAATTGTCTGATAATTGTTCAATTGTACATTGGCCTTTGATCTCAATGCAAAGCAAATGGCTTAACAGGAATATCAACAGGAGCGCTGTTGCTTTCATTTTTATTTAGCTTTTACTCTGATTTCTTTCATCGTGTTGTATGGGTTTATTATTGTCTCGTTTAACGCCTCCATATTCTCCATAGATCAGATACCATCCTCCTTCTATCGAATTCGGTTCTGCGTTAGGATCTTTTTCTTCATTTATTCCTGGTGTTTGAGCGGAAGAACTTGAAGCCGAAGAATTATCTGAACAAGAATTTAATCCCATTAAGATTAAGGCAAGCCCAAATTGTATAAGATTTTTTTTCATAATTAATATTGTTTTAGCCTGGGCGAATCGCCGGCAGCTTGTGGTTAAACAGGAAGAATATGGGTATCAGGCGTTTTATCTGTTTGCTTTTGAGGCTATGGTCGAATAATACGGAAAAAGGTTACCGTTTTCGAAAAAAAAAAAATGATTATTTTTATGCGTAACGTGACACAAACGCCAGTACGTGAACGACGAACCGCTAAAATCGGATGCCTCGGGTGATGCCGGCCCCGGGGAGCTGCGCGCGTGGCTCTCCCGGGAGGAGGAATATTACCACAGCATCCGCCGGTTCATTCTTTATAGCGGAGGTAGTGAACAGGATGCCGAAGACGCCATACAGGAAGGTGTATTCCGCCTGCTGGCCAATGTCGATAAAGGAGCTTTCCGGCAGGACAGCTCCCTGAAAACCTACCTGTTCAACATTTGCCGCAACCTTTGGATCAGCCAGTTGCGGCGGCAGAACAAATGGCGGGAGATCCGGCAGGCGTTGGCCTATGAAGACGGAGAAGCGCCCGATGCCAGCCGGGCCGTTCACGAAAGAGACCGGCAAGATTTGATCGATGAAGCCCTGGCGCCCCTGTCCGGGGCCTGCCGGCAGGTGCTTCGGCTCTGGTCGCTGGGGTACTCCATGGAGGAGGTCGCCAGCATGGCGGGCTACAGAAACGCAGGTTCTGCCAAAAAGAAAAGATCTGTTTGTATGAAGAAGCTGGTAGATTTCCTGAAGGAAAGGCCGGAATTGAGGAAAGAGCTGTTGAACTATCTTAAGCCGTAAGCGCAGCCCATGGAAGCATCATCCCATTACGAACGCATAGAAGCCTACTTCGAGCAGCGGATGCCCGAAGCAGAACGCCGCGCGCTGGAGGCGGAGCTGCGCCGCAATCCGGCCCTGCGGGAGGCGTACGAGGCCTATCAGGCCGCCCTTATTGCCCTGGGCCTGCTGGCGGCCGGCGAGGCGCCGGCACTTGCGGAAGGGAAGCGCCGGCCCCTTCGGGCCTACCTGCCCTGGGCGGCGGCCGTCGTTTTTCTGCTGGGGCTGTCCAGCCTTTTCTGGTATGCCGGCAACTACTATTCCGATGCCCACCTGGCCGGCGCCCGTTACCAGCTTCCGCTCGTCGATCAGCTGGAAAGGAGCGGCGCCGCTGCCTGGAGCCCCGACCCGGCATGGCTGGCCTTCGGAAGAGGAGAGTACCGCTATGCCGTGGAGTTATTCACCGCCCCGGGAAAAAAGAACGGCCCACTCGACTGGTACTACCTCGCGCATGCCCACTATCAGCTTGGAAATTATGAAGAGGCCATGGCCGCTTTTGGGCGGGCGGCCGCTGCGGGCGACGCTGCGCTCCGCCGGAAAGCGGAATGGTTCGGGGCGCTCAGCGCCCTGCAGGCCGGCGAGGAGGAGCAGGCGCTTCAGATACTGCAGAGCATACAAGCGCAGGAAGGACACCCACAACGGGAAGAAGCCATGGCCTTGTTGAAGAAGCTTCGTTCCTTTTGGCGGCGGCTGGTACTGGCCTCTGCAAAGCTTTAAGAAACTAGCCTGACCAAGGGCGGGGAAAAGTTTCTCAAAGCTTGGCCCTTCTCCCAAGCAGGAAAAAGCCCAGGATTACTACTGCCGCCGCCACCAATAGCCATAAGCGGTTCCGTCCCCCCCCCAGCCGCATGGGTTCCATATCCCCGATGGCGATGAAGCCGGCCCAGTAGTAGGGGTGCGCCTCCTGGCCGTATTGTTCCAGAAAATCCAGCTTGGCCCGGCGCAGCGCTTCGTCTTTGGCTTTTCCTGCTTTTATGTGCCGGTAGAAGCTTTCCATCAGCCCTTTCGTCCTTCCGTCATTGACATTCCATAGAGAAGTGACCAAGCTTCGGGCGCCCGCATAGGAAAAGCCGCGCGCCAGGCTGACAACCCCTTCTCCGCGCTGCAGTTCCCCCAGGCCGGTCTCGCAGGCGCTCAGCACCACCATCTCCGCCTGCAGCCTGAGCCGGTACAGCTCGCGGTTGTACAGCAGGTGTCCGTTCTCCTCTTCACCCGGTTGGGGAGTAAAGGCCAGGAAGGCGAAGTCGCCGGACAGGTCGTTGGCCTTGCCGTGGGTGGACAGGTGGATGATCCGGTAATTGCCGGCCTGGGCCAGAAAGTTGGCCTTGGTGGCGGAGGCGCCGACATAGGCCTCGCCGCCCAGCAACTGCCGGATGGCTTCCACTTCGGCCTCGTTGTAGATCAGGGGGCCGAGGCCCTGGCGGATGTCGCTTATGTTGCGTTCACCTGCGGCGGGCGCTCCGTCGAAGGAAGGGGCAAAGGCCAGCAGAGCGCCGCCGGGAGGCCGCCCCCGGCCCGCCTGGAGCTGCTCCAGCCAGGTGGCCGAGTAGGCATAGCTCAGCTGGTAGCTGTTCAGCAGATAGGGGAGGGCATTTAGAGCAGTTCCCGGTTTCGGGTTTTCCCGCAGGAGCAGCTCGAAGGGCACGTAGCTCAAGCTGCCGTCGGGTATGATGATCAGTTTTTCGGGCAATTCGGCAACAGCCTCCACCGGTTCGAAAACGTGGCGGCAGATTTGGTAGGCAGCCTGTGCCATCTGGCCGGCCTGGCTCCGGTAAGCTTCGGGCGTGCGGTTTTCCCCGGGGATAAATGCATACATGCCGGAACGAAGATCGCCCACCCATTCTTTCAGCGGGAAGTCCTTCCTGATGGCCAGGAAGTTTTCCTGCCGCGGGCTGATCAGAAAGGCGAACAGGTAGCGTTCTCCTTCGAAGTACTCCAGCAGTGCCGTCTGTTCATCCAGCAACTTCGCCCGGATTTCCGCCAGGGGCAGTACGCGGGCATCGTATTTGAGCTGGTAGTAAGCAGGGTGCTGCTGCTCCAGTTCTTTAAGGAAGGTTTTGTGTTGTTCTCTGGCCTCGTACAAGCGGGCGTTGGCGGCCGCCAGCAGGCTGTCGTTTTTCTCTGCTCCTTTCTGCACTTCGGCGATGACCTCTTCCTCCAGTTTGTTGACCTCTTCGAGAAAACGGGCCTCTTTTTTCAGCGCCCGCCCGGAGATGCCGCCAAACTGCCGGGCTTCCACCTCGTTGAGGGCCTGCATCAGGTTCAGGCTTTTGCTTTTCTCGAAGTAGCGGAAGGCCGCCTCCGGCAAGGCGGGATCCTGACTCAGGGCATACTGCCGGTGAAGGGTGTAGAGCGCATTTTCGAAGAGGCTGAAATTCTTCTCCACAAAGTACTGCCGGATGGCGGCGGAAGAGTATTCCTCCCGCATCAGGTCCAGGCACTCCAGGCCCTGGTTGAAGAAGTTCATCGCCTGGTCCCAGTGCTCCCGGCCCATGTAGATCTCTCCGATGGCGGCCAGGGCGTTGGCCACAAGAGGATGGTTCGGGCCATAGATCCTTTTTCTCATGTCGAGGGCGATCTGCTGGTACTCCAGGGCTTGCGCCCATTGTTTCCGGGCGGCATAGATGGTTCCCATGTTGTTGTAGCAGGCGGCTACCTCGTGGTGGGCCTCGCCTACGGCAGTACGCCATATTTCCAGCGCTTTGCGGTAATAGTCCAGCGCCTGTTGCCAGTCGCCAATGAGATAATACACGGTAGCCAGCTCATGGTAGGTTTCAGCAAGGTCGGAATGGCCGGGAGGAAGGGTGTTTTCTTTGATCCTGGCCGCTTTGAGTTGATGGGATAAAGACTTGCGGTATTCGCCTTTTTCCTTGTAGGAGACGCCGAGGTTCTGGTAGTAGTTGGCGATATGGGGGTGGTTCTCCCCCAGGATGGGCAGGCGCAGGGCCAGAGCTTTTTCGTAATAGCCGATGGCCTCATCGTACTTTCCGATCTCGTCGTAGAGGGCGCCCAGGTTGTTGTAGACGGAGGCCAGCGTATGGTCGCCGGGGCCCAGCGCGGCCAGCCTGATGTCCAGGGATTTGTGGAGGTGGAACAGGCCGCGCTCCAGCCTGCCGGATTCCCAGTAGGAGGTTCCCAGGGCATTGTGGGCGGCGGAAGTCTGCAGGTGATCCGCTCCGTACAGGCTCGTCCGGAGTTCGAGCGCCTTCCGGAACATGGAAAGGGAGGTTTCCAGTTCCCCCTTCAGGTTGTACGCGATGCCCAGGTAGTAATAGATGTCGTCGAAGGCCCGGGCCGATTCGCCCTGCAGCTTTTTGTACAGGGCGCCTGCCTTTTCCAGCTGAGCGATGGACTCGTCGTACTGCCCCGAGCGAAAGCCCACGATGCCCAGTTGCACGTATATTTCCGCCGCCTTCTCGCTCTCCGGGCCGGGCCCGTTGCCGATGATCGAAAGGGCGCTCTCATAGCTCTCGCGGGCCTTGTCGTTTTCTCTGGTGTCGATGTATACCATGCCCATCTGTTTGTGGCAGTCGGCGGCCAGCTTGTGGCCGGGGCCCAGCAGGCGGGAGGTGGTTTCCAGGGCCTTTCTGTGCTGCGCCAGGGCGCCCTCGTAGTCCCCTTTCTTGCGCAGGCAGTTGCCGATGCCCAGCTGGCTCCGGATGTATTGCTCTGCCGCCGCCTTTTCCCGGCTGCGGGCAGGCGGTTCAAAAACTGCCGCCGCTTTTTCGTAAAGGCTCATGGCCTCGTCGAGCTTGCCGGCATCGCTGCTGTCCTGAGCGGCCTCCAGCCAGCGGCCGGCCTGTTTCATACCGGCCTGAGCGTCGAGGGTTTCCAGTGGAGAGAAAATGAATAACGGGAAGAAGAGCAGCCATGCCGCATTGTTACCCGGAAGAGAAAGCAGTGACCTCATCGGCGGCCAGTGTTGGGTGGTGAAGGGAAATGGATAAAAGAACCCGTCTTTCGATCGGCAATTTTCTGGTAAATTTGCAGGTGAAAGACAGGCAGCTTAAAAATAAAATATTTCCCGGAACCTTTGCCCGTTTGGAATAAGAGAAGCACAGAAAAATTTATTTTCACACGCCAGAGTGCGGTTTGCCACCGTGCCCTGGCTTTAAATCACGCCAGGGTGCGGTTTACCACCGTGCCCTGGCTTTAAATCGCGCCAGGGTGCGGTTTACCACCGTGCCCTGGCTTTAAATCACGCCAGGGTGCGGTTTACCACCGTGCCCTGGCTTTAAATCACCTACTAAAGCGACAAAGCAGCATTAAACTGCGATCATTATGAAAAGAACCTCTTTCCTCCTCCTGCTCGCCGGCACATCCCTGCTGGCCTGCCGTAACGCCAGATCTCCCTCCGAACCTTCCACCACCCGCATCGCCTTCGGCTCCTGCGCCCATCAGGATAAGGAACAGCCGCTGCTTAAGGTGGCTGCCTCCCTCAACCCGGATATCTTCGTCTTCCTGGGCGACAACATCTACGGCGACAGCCGAAGCATGGACACCCTGCGCGCCAAATACGCCAAACTGGCTGCCAAAGAAGAATTTCAAAACCTCTTCAGCCAAACCCGGGTGTTCGCCGTATGGGACGACCACGACTACGGCGAGAACGACTCCGGCCGCCACTATCCCTTCAAAGCGGAATCCAAAGAAATTTTTATGGACTTCTGGAAAGTGCCCGCCGGTTCGGAACGCCGCAAACACGAGGGCATTTATGGAGTTGAAACGCTGGAGGCAGGCAGCCTGAAGATACAGTTCATCCTCCTCGACACCCGCACCTTCCGGGACAATCTGATCCTCCGGGATTCCACTGATACAGCACACAAGAACGACTACGTGCCCAACCTGAACCCCGACAGCACCTTCCTCGGCGCCGCTCAGTGGCAATGGCTGGAAGAACAGCTTTCCGCTAAAGCGGACGTCCGCATCATCGCCAGCAGCAACCAGTTCAGCCATTCCTACAACGGCTGGGAAAGCTGGACGAACGTGCCCCACGAACGGCAGCGGATGATCGGTCTGATCAAAAAGACGAAGGCCAACGGCGTGGTTTTTATTTCCGGCGATGTACACTGGGGCGAAATCTCCCGGCTGGAAGTGGATGGGGGCTACCCCATCTACGATGTCACCTCCAGCGGCATTACCGAGACCTGGGACGTGATCGAGCCCAACGACAACCGCGTCGGCCCGCCGGTGCCGCAGAATAACGTGGGGCTGATCAGTATCGCCACTCAGGGCAATTTCACACAGCTCACCCTGTCCATTTACGATGCGACGGGCAGGGCTGTGGCAGAACATAGGGTGGGGCTGCCGGAGTTGGGGTTTTGAGAGAATATTTGTCAGGGTAATACTACTTTTACCTTAACGCCGGTGCCGCAGATGGTTGGGGTTGTTTATAGTGATTCTCCTCACAAATTGAGGTTCTGCAGTGCTAAGCGGGAATCTATATTC
>CAZAXA010000358.1:0-2799 GCA_964488965.1 uncultured Phaeodactylibacter sp.
ATGAAGCTGATGGTGTCGAGGTTGGCCAGGTCAATGATGTTGAGGGCGCCGGTTTTTCCTGCTTGCTGCAGAGCGAAGGGGTCGGTGATCTCCCGCGCCAGCACGCGCATGGTGGGAGCGGGGTGAAAAAGGCCGCCGCCCCGGGAGTAGGCCTGGGAGAGCAGCTCCGTCATGCCGTACTCCGAATGGATGGCCTCCACCCGAAAAGCCGCCTTCAGAATGGCGTGCAGTTCCTCCCGGGTGATCTCCCGGCGGCGCCCCTTCATGCCGCCGGTTTCCATAATGATCATGCCGCCCAGATCCATGGGATGCCGCTCCGCCAGTTCCCAAAGGGCAAAACTGACGCCCAGCAGCAGCGTGGGGACGCCATTTTTTTTGCAATCCGCCAAAATCTCCACTAACTTGCCGGTGTTATATAAAAAGAATCCGCTCTGCGGGTAGCGCGATTGCCGGATAAAATCTTCCGCCATAAAGAGGAGAGAGGAACCGCTTCGCTCCAGGTAAGACGGCAGGAGCGCGAGGATACAGTAATTGTCCGCCTGCCCGTAAAAGCGGGCGAAGCCGCGCCGGGCATTGCGGCGGTAGAACTCCGGATCGCGCAGGAAGTGGCGGCTGGCTGCCATGCCGGTAGTGCCGCTGCTGCTGAATATCAGCGCCGGTTTCCAGGAACCGGCGTGGATTTTATGTGTTTTAAAGAATTGAATGGGCAGGAAAGGAATGGCCTCAACGGAAGCTACCTCCTGCGGGCTGATGCCGAGGAGGCGGAGGTATTGCCGGTATAAAGGGTTGTGCCGGGCCTGAAAGCGGAAAATGTCCAGGGCCAGCAGGCTGAACCCGGCCTCCGTAACGGTTTCTACGCGCCGCAGCAGGCCTTCTCTGGCATCGGTAAAAGCCATGCCCATCGCCATGTATGAAAATTAACGAATAAATTGCGGTTATGAAAACGATATACTTTTTGCTCCTTCCTGGCCTGGCCTTCCTCCTTCACAGCTGTGTCCAGCCGCCCAACTATCCGGACGAGCCGGAGATCACCTACATAGGGCTCAACCAGCAGAGCATCGTGCAGGGCAATGTCGGCACGCCGCTGGATACGCTGGAGATCACCTTCGGCTTTACCGACGGCGACGGCGACCTGGGCATTGAAGGCAATACCTTCGACATTTTCCTCACCGACAGCCGCGACGGTTTCACCGATATCAAGAAGCTGCCCGTCATCCCCGACCAGGGCATCGGCAACGGCATCTCGGGGGAGATCACCGTCAGGCTGCCCAACAGGCTGAATATCTGCTGTACTTATCCCGACGGCTCGACTTCCTGCATGCCCAACCCCAATTTTCCGACCGACACCATGTCCTACACCATTCAGATACAGGACAGGGCCGGCCATATGAGTAACAAGATACAGACCGAAATGATCACTATCCTTTGTAACTGACCCGGTCGATCCCTTTCCAGACGAAAGCAAAGCGCCCCTCTTTGCTGCCCTCTCTTCCCCGTCCGGCCGGCCGAAAGTGATGCCGCCGGCCCTGCCTTATTATTTCTTCCGTGGCAAGCATTTACAATTTTACTTTTTGGCTGGCAAAATTATGTATTAAATTACGGCCTTTATCGGAATAAAGTAAAACTTCACCTATGGCCAGAATTGCCGAATCCGAACTCGTCATCAATCCTGACGGCAGCATCTACCATCTCAACCTGAAGCCGGAAGACATTGCCCCCAACATCATCACCGTCGGCGACCCGGATCGGGTGCCCATGGTTTCCCGGTACTTTGACGAGGTGGAAGCCAAAAAGAAAAAGCGGGAGTTCGTCACCCATACCGGCAGGATCGGCAGCAAGCGCATTACGGTGATCTCCACCGGCATCGGCCCCGACAACATAGACATTGCCATCAACGAGCTCGACGCCCTGGCCAATATAGACCTTCAAAGCCGGGCGCCCAAAGCGGAGCTTACCACCTTAAATATCGTTCGCATCGGCACTTCCGGCTCGCTCCGGCCCGATGTGCCCGCCGACTCCTTCGTCGCCGCCGCCTATGGCCTGGGGCTGGACAACCTTATGAGCTTTTACGACTACAGGCCCAACCTCGGGGAAGCTGCCCTGGAAGACGAACTCAGGGCCTTCCTGGAGTATGTGGGAAAAGTCCCCTTTTACGCCTGCGAAGGGAGCCCGGCCCTGCTGGAAGCCCTCGGCCGGGACAAATTCCGGGGGATCACCCTTACCAGCCCCGGTTTTTATGCGCCGCAGGGGCGTGAACTGCGGGCGAACGCTCGTTTCGATGTGCGCTTCTTTAATGAGCTGGCCAGGTTCAAATTCCGCAATTATCCCATTACCAATTTCGAGATGGAGACTTCCGCCATCTACGGCTTGTCGCGCCTGCTGGGCCACCGCGCCTTGTCCACCAACGTGATCATCGCCAACCGGGCGAACGGGACTTTCAGCAAAGACCCCTACCGGGCAACAGATGAATTGATACAGAACGTATTGGGGCATATCAGTAGTTCGGGTTTGTTTTAGGAGGGGGCGAGAGGACAAGTGAAGGAAGGGGAGGCGGTTAAAAGAAAAAAGGAACGAGCACAGCTCATTCCTTTTCAAAATTGGTATGTATTTGATAGCCTCTATTGAGTCACTAATTGATTAGCCTTCCTGTGGTCAGCCAGAAATTTCTCCAGGCCGATGTCCGTCAGCGGATGTTTCAGCAGGCCGAGTATGGAATCCAGCGGGCAGGTCACCACATCGGCGCCGGCCAGGGCCGCTTCTACTATGCTTTTGCTGCTGCGGATCGAAGCGGCCAGGATT
>CAZAXA010000358.1:2809-6619 GCA_964488965.1 uncultured Phaeodactylibacter sp.
TCAGCCGCATACCTTCCCAGTTGATGTCATCGATCCGCCCGATGAAGGGCGAGACGTAAGTGGCGCCCGCTTTGGCAGCCAGTATCCCCTGCCCGGCAGAGAATACCAGGGTGCAGTTGGTACGGATGCCATGGTCGCGGAAATAGGCAAGAGCCTTGATGCCATCCTTGATCATGGGAACTTTTACAACGATGTTGGGAGCGATGGAGGAGAGCCTTTTACCTTCTTCGACGATCCCGTCGAAACCGGTGGCGATCACCTCGGCGCTGACGTCGCCGTCAACTAATGCGGCGATGGTTTCATAGTGCTTCAGAATATTGCTTTCCCCGGAAATACCCTCCTGGGCCATCAGGGAGGGATTAGTGGTCACTCCATCCAGTATTCCCAGGCTTTTGGCTTCTTTTATCTGCGACAGGCTGGCGGTATCAATGAAAAACTTCATGAATACTTTTTACAAAGTTAAGAATATCACCCGCTAATAGCGAAATTTTAGTATGGGAAAGTTTGGGGCCGGAATGAAAATAGTTCTTAAAATGAGGTGAGCAGCACATCGCACTGCTCAACCTGCCTACCCTTGCTCCGTTTCCGGCCTGGGGGGGTTCAGCGGGAGCAAGTCGTGTGCGCTCACCGGCGGCAAATGTATAGCTTTTTGTCAAGAACGCCAAATCCGGCTGTTCCTTGTTTTATTTCTGTTTGGGTATTATTTCAACCTTTTCTCCGAAGTAGGCGACAAAGCGCTGCATCTCGTTGGCCAGCTCGGTGTTCTGAGTAGCGCGGTAGTAGGTATCGGCGATGGCCCGCAGGGTTTGGAAAATGAAGCGGTCCATCTCGACGACCTGCATGTCCTGCGTCCACAGGTCGATCCTGAGGGTGTCTTTGGTTTCCCGGTCGAAGAGCGACAACATTACCGCTTTGACCTCCTGGGGCTCTTCCCCGCCGGGGCTGTCCTGGGCCTGCCAGGTGATCTTCACCGGGATGTTCTTTTCGTCCAGGCCGACCGTGACCTTGATATCGGATGATTTGCTGACCTCTGAACTCATAAGGCATCAGTTTATCGTGCTTATTTCCTGGTTGCCCTCTCCCGCCAGTTCGTGAATGCGGTGAGAGGGATAGACGTGCAGCCCTCCTTCCAGGCCCTGGGCGGCCTGGATCATGGCGCGGGCTACCTGCGCCGCTTCCACCGGGCGGTATTTTCCCAGCAGGGCCCCGCCGGTCAGGCGGTCCAGCCCGAGGGCCAGCCGGCCCGCCAGTTGTTCGCCGGGGCGGCTTTCCTCCCTGCCGCCGACCAGAAAGGAAGGCTGGAAGATATGCGTACCCCAGAATGGCAACCGCTTAAGGGCCTCCTCCAGTTGCCCCTTCACCCGCGTATAGAAAAACAGAGAATCGGGGTCGGCGCCGACCGACGATACCAGCAGCAGCTGGCCAACGCCATTGTCCGCCGCCAGGCGCGCCGTTTCGTAGGCGTAGGTATAATCTACCCGGTAAAAGGCCTCCCGGCTGCCCGCCCGGGCAAGAGTGGTACCCAGGCAGGAATACAGGTCGTGGCCGCGCAGCAGCGGAGCATAGGCCTCCAGGCGGTTGAAATCGATGATGTGCTGCTCCAGATGAGGGTGTTCCACTTCCAGCCGGCGCCGGCCAAAAGCAATGACCCGGCTGTAGGCAGGGTGCTCCAGCAACTGGTGCAGGCATTGGCTGCCCACCAGGCCGGAAGCGCCGAATAACAAAGCGGTCTTGTGATGCTGGCTGATCTCCAAAATTTGAAAGTTTTGGCAAAGGTAAGGGTTTTGGTTGATAGGTTGATAGGTTGATGGGTTGATGGGCCGGGATACCCTTCGTAGCCTCCTCAATCAACCCAATCAACCCAATCAACCCAATCACCAATCACCAATCAACCTACCGCTCCACCCTGAGCTCATAGTAAGAAGCCGAAAGCCCTCCCCATATTCCCAGGCCGCCTTCGACATTGGAATCGATGAGGGTATAGCTGGAAAAGGGGCCCTGGTTGGCAGAGTTGAACTCGAGGGTATTCCAGAAATCGTAGTGGGCCTCATCCAGGGCGATCCATTTCAGGGAGATGGTATCTCCGACGGAGTAGAGGCCGAAGGCCTCGAAGTCGATCTCACGGGCGCCGCGGGGTTCGGGCCGCAGCAGGGGGAACTTCACCGGCTGCCCGTCGATCAGGCGGTCGTCGAGGACTGAAGCGATGGGGCTGATGAAGCCGCTGCCGTTGATACCCACCTGATAGCGGTAGAAATTGGCCACTCCGGCGGGGTCGGTAAAATGGCAGATCAGCTGGGCCAGGCTGTCGCTGGCCTCGCCGGGCGGTTCGCGGAACCTCAGGGAGTCCAGCCGCACGTGGTAAGGAATAGAAGTGACGGCCTGCAGGCGCTGGCCTTCCGCTTCCACTTCCAGGGCGTAGGTTTTCCCCTCTTCGCCCCGCATGCTGAACGACAGGTCGAGGTAGAGGCAGAAGTTGAAGCCCAGGCTGTCGGGGTCAAAACCGAAGAGGAGGCTGGCCAGGCGCTTTTCCTCCTCGCTGAGCTCGTCGAGGCATACCTCCTCCAGTTGCACGGCCTTTTCCCCGTCCGAGATACGGACCATGGCGTCGTGGATGAAGGTATTTTCCAGCTCTTCCGGGCCGAAGCTGCTGAAAAAAGGCACGCTGCGGGTAAGGATCACATAGGGCGGGCCCGGCCGCTCTCCTGCCTCGATGTAGCCTTCCACGACGATCTGCGGAGGGGCCTGAGCGCTCTCGGGGATGAATTCTTCTTCACAGCCGGCGGCCAGGAAGGCCAGCCCCAGGGTGATAGCCGGGATATTTCTCATGGATCAGTTTTTGGAAAAGGGGCAAAATACTGCCGGCAATCATAACAGCCGAACCGCAAAGGTGTTCAGCTCATTTGATCTTTTTGTACTTCAGCCGTATGGAATTGCCGATCACCACCACGTCGGAAAAGGCCATGAAGAGCGCGCCCCACATGGGGTTGAGGAAGCCCATAGCGGCCACGGGGATGGCCACGATATTATAGGCAAAGGCCCAGAAGAGGTTCTGCCGGATAGTGAGCACGGTATGGCGGCTGATGGCCCATGCCTTCTCCAGGTGCTCCAGCCGGCCGTTGAGCAGCACCACCTGGGCCGACCGGATGGCCGCCTGGGAGGCGTTGCTCAGCGAGACGCCCACGGTGGCGCGGGCCAGCGCCGGCGCATCGTTGATGCCGTCGCCAACCATGGCGGTGGGCGCCTGCCGGGAGAGCTCTTCTATCACCTTCAGCTTTTGTTCCGGCAGCTGTTCGGCATAGGCCATGTCTATGCCGAGCTCGGCCGCCAGGGCTTCCGTCCTGCTCCGGCGGTCGCCGCTGAGCACTACCGGCCGGATGCCCCGTGCCTTGAGGTAGGCCACGACGCTCAGTGCCTCCGGTTTCAGCTCATCGGCAATGTCGATGGTGGCCAGCAGCTCGCCGTTTTCCGTAAGGTAAAGGCTCTGTCCGTCGCCGTCCGGCGGATTGGCGAGGATGCGCGCTGAGCCGATCCGGTATTCGTTGCCGGCCGCGTCTTTGCCGCTCACGCCGACGCCCCTGGCCTCTTCCACCAATGCCAGTTCCACCTCCCGGCCGTTGAGGCGCCGCTGCATCTCCCTGGCCAGCGAGCGGGCGATGGGATGGGAGGAATGCTGCTCCAGCTTGTAGATCAGGGCATTGACCCGCGCCTCGTCGCCGCGGTGGTAAGTGATATTTTTTATCCTGAACTGCCCGCTGGTCAGGGTGCCCGTCTTGTCGAACACCATATTGCGTATGCGGGTGAATATTTCCA
>CAZAXA010000359.1:0-6599 GCA_964488965.1 uncultured Phaeodactylibacter sp.
CCCAGCCGAACTGGGCGTGGCCGTATTTCTCATCGGCAAAGGGATACAGGCCGAAGAGTTCATTATACAACTGCATTACCTCCACCGTGGCGCCCGTAGCATTCTGCCAGGAAGACAGATTTTCCGGAAATACATAATTGAGCACCTCGATGGGTTGCCCGCCCTCTACCGGAACGAAGTCGGAATAATAGGCGTAGTTGGTCACCGCGATGGCCACCAGATAGGCCGCGATGGGGTAGTTGTGCTTCCAGTGGTAAACCTTGTCGTCTCCATCCGTAATTTCTTCCACCAGCACGCCATTGCTGGCCGCACGGTACGAGGCGGGGGTGCGCACGTAGATGTCGACGCGGTCAATTTTATCGTTGAGATCCTGCTTACAGGGCCACCAGTCCATAGCGCCATAGGGCTCGGAAAGGGTCCAGATGATGGGCTGCCCGCCATGGCTGGCCCTGACGAAGGAGCCGAAACCAGTTTGAGGCGGCGCGCCTTCGTACACGACCGTCACGGAGTCCAGCTGCCCCGCCGGAATGATCTGCGGAAGCGGGATGGCCAGCCGGTTGTCTGCCTGAATGTAGCCGGGCAAAGCGGCGTCGCGATAGAATATGGCGGAAACCTGCAAGGCATCCGAAAGGTCGAAGTACAGCAGCTCGAAGCCCTCCTCAGCAGGCGTGAAATAGGTGGTAACTTTTCCTTTAATGTAGTACACATCAGGGTCCACTTCCCACTCCATGCGCTGGTAGCGGACATCATAGTTGTCGGTGAAGGGCGAGGAACGGAAGTCCAGCAAAGCCTGATGAGCATGTTGTTCCTGAGCGACCAGGCCGGAGAAGCCCTTACAGGCAAATTCCTCGTTCTGTGCAAAGATGGCGAAGGAAAACCCCAGAAGAAAGAGGGGAAGCAGTATCTTTTTTTTCATGATCCATGTTTTTTTGTCGATTATAGGCTGCCAGGGCAATTTAGGGCAGGCGGAAGATAATAATGGTGAGCATTGTCACTTAAGGAGAGGTACTTTTGTCAGGCGTCTGCTGTTTTTTGTACCTTTTCAGGGCCTCATCTGTTCGGGCAGGCCAAATGATCAGGCCCAAACGCCTCTCAGGCGGGCACAATATCAGTATCTGAACCAATATCCTTTAACGGCAACCGATTTAACCACAGAATATGAACATCCGGATCATCCAGCGCAGCGCCATACTTTTTGCCCTCTTCAGCGCCCTGCTCTTTTTCGTGCTCAGCAGCTGGGCCATGGCCGAATACCCCGGCGGCACTATCCACGACCGGACTACGGAGGGCTACTCCTTCTGGTACAACTACTTCAGCGACCTGGGCCGCACCCGCAGCTGGAACGGCGCCCCCAACGGCCTGAGCAGCCGGCTCTTCCAGGCGGGGCTGCTCACCGCAGGCGCCAGCCTGGGAGTTTATTTCCTGGTGCTGCCGTCCATTTTCCGGAAAGAGGAAGCCCGGTTCCTGGCGATGGTGGCCAGCATCCTGGGGCTGATGGCGGCGTTTAGTTATATCGGTATTGCGCTGTACCCGCTGAATGTGAACTACCGCCTGCATACCGTCTTTGTCCGGGCCGGCTTCATTGCTTTTCTGGCCATGTCTCTTTTCTATACCTTATCCATTCTCAACGAACCGGGTTATCCCCGGCATTATGCGCGGGCATTTGCGGTTTTCACAGCCATCCTCGGCATACAGGTGGCGATCATGTTGTTCGGCCCGCGTTCGTGGAGCTCCCCCGGAGCACTGTTGCTGCAGGCTTCCGCTCAGAAGGTGGTAGTATATGCGGAAATCCTGTGTATGGCGTACCAGGGCGCAGGAGCATGGCGCCGGGCCTCGTGCCGCGATCATCCCTGATCGCCAGGCTGGAAATGGTAATCGCCTGGCCCCAAATCAAGCAGTGATTTCCAGACCAGGAAAGAAGCTATTGTGCTAAGATCATCCCGGCTGACCCTGAGATAAAAACGCAAAACAATACAAAAGCGGATTGATTTTGAATCCTTATTTTCGTATTTTCACACATTGAATTCATTTTCCGTCCTCAATGAGGTAGGCCATCTGCCATGACTTCCCGCATCCATTGAACAGGAAGTTTTCCACTTCCGGATCAGAAACGTACTTTTGATCGATCCGAGGCCTTCGGAGAATGTCTTTTTAGTGATGCCAGAAAATACATAACACATTTCATAATGGGACTCTACGATTTCAAACGCGAGAACATCTTAAACCATTCTGTGCGTTGTTTACACTATTTCCAGCAAAAAGATTACGAGGCATCGGTCCAAAATGCAAGAAAAACAGTGGAGGCCATTGCTAAGGCTGTAATCTACAGGAGAAAAGGAGAGGTATTGGGTGAGGATATTGTCCAGGGCTTGCGCCATCCAATTGACGGCAGGGAGGTTAGGGAAGAACCTGCACCGCTCAGCCTAAACCGGTTGATCAACACAGTTTTGGTCGGAAACAAAATTATTGATGATACTTTAAAAGTACGATTTAATGACATCCGGTATGGTGGCAACCTGTCTGCCCATGACCAAGATGATGAAAATGTTCTGATTGAGGAAGAAGATGCCAAGGTGGTCAAAAATGATCTTTATGTAATCATAAAGTGGTTTTTCCAAAAAATTGACCGGAACGAGATCCCTGATAAAATAAAGGATGCCTTCAAGGGCAAAATAGATAAGAACCTGGTGGCTGAAAAGAACAGCAACTGGGTTAAATTTTACCTCGAATGCGACCATTTCAATACCGACAGGAACTATTATATTCTGATTGCTCCGCCAACTTTTGATTGCTCAGCTTACGAACTATCCGAAATAGGAAAGGTGCTCTGGAAGCTGGTTTTTGATTTTAATCCAAAGACGCAATTGGAAAATGGATTATACGCCGAAAGTAAGCATCACCGGCTTTCAAAGATCGTCAATAACCATTCCATCGAGCAGCCGGGTAATTTCCAAAGCAGCAACAATCTCAACATTTATTGGTATTCTGCAAATGGGCTGGAGATCGAGGGCCATGAAGGAAGTTACATTTACGAGCCTGTAAAAAAGTTCAGAGACTGGAAGAAAAAGTATCGCAGAAACCTGGAAATCATTATTGAAGCTTTCCTCAGGTCTCTTTCCAACAAACCGCTTTTCATTATTTCTTTTTATGACGACCTGAAAACCCTTGACACCTTTCACGAACTATTTTACGATGTTCCCAATTCCACAAAAAGACTCAAATTCATTTTCACTTCCGGCGAAAAGGAAAAATATAAAGAGATAGTGGAAGAATTTGAGGAGGAAGGCAACGTTAAAACCTTTCATATCAGCCATTCCCAGATCGCGACCGGCATCTCAAGTTATGTGCCTGATCTTTCCCTGAATTCTCAGGTATGGACCGGCTTCCCCGTCCCGGGAAAAGACCCCAAGACTGATGAACCCAAAACCGTTGGGCTCGAGCAAGGACAATACTTAACCTTCTTAAAAAATAATATAGAAGTTCTTTACAAGGGAATTGAGAATAGTAATTCGGCACAGGAGCTGACGAATTCGTTTTTTGCCGGCAATATCGCCAACTGGCGGGAACTTTCCAATGGAGATCCTGTCGAACGAATTGACACCCCCAAAGTAACTCAGGAGGTCACCTCTCTTCTGGAAGGCTCCCGGGCTGCCTATAAATATAATCTTTTCCACTCTCCGGGAGCTGGCGGCACCACCCTTGCCAGGACAATTGCTTTTAAGTTACACACTTCATTTCCTACAGTAATCCTCAAGTCTTATCAGAAAACGGAAACAGCCATAAGGATCAGCGATCTGTCCGATATTACTCAAAAGCCAGTACTTATCATCACGGAGGCATTTGAGGTTAATGAAGATGAACAAGACCGGCTTTTGTCGGAACTGGCATCAAAGCGCCGGCACGTTGTCCTGGTTGCCGTTCGGCAGGTTTGGGCCCCTTTTGGCAGAACAGGACAGACAGCCAACGGGCTTTCCGCCTCCGATTCAGACCCTCAAACATCCGGTCAAAAAGAGTATCAGTACTTCCTGATGAACCAGATACAAAATGAGGAGATCGCGAAATTTGAAAATAAATTCTGCAAGCTCGAAATAACTGACCTTAAGAAGGTCAATATTCGCAGGATACCGGCTGAATACCATCCCAGTGATATTTCTCCTTTTATTTACGGCCTGACTGCCTTCGAAGATGAATTCCTGAAACTTCCTGATTTTATTGCCAGAGTGCTCTTCAACGAGAATCTTTCCGATAGGGCACGGGAACTCATAGGATATATTTCATTGATCTATTACTATACACAACAAGCCACTCCTGCCTCCCTTCTGTTCTCTGCTATTGCAGAAGATAATCCCAGTATGAATCTGACTCTGAGCGAACGTTTCGGGGAAGAAAACCCTATACACCTTCTTCTGATCGAAGAAATGGATATAGCAGGGAATAACACCGGACGGTGGAGGCCCCGCCATGCCTTGTTCGCTACAGAAGCCATGCAACAAATCCTGGTTGGCTACAACGGCAACAAAGATGACTGGCGCGATTCGCTCTCGGAATGGGTAAAGAGGTTTATCGAACTCTGCGGAAAAAACACCACTTACCTCTCGAAGGAAATTTATGACCTTCTAAAGTCCCTACTCTTAGTAAGGGATTATTCGGATGCCATAGGAAAAGAAGATAAATACGATTTCTCCAGGTGCATTGAAGATATTCCCAATATTCCGGATCGGCAGGTTATCTTTGAAGAACTTGTAAAACAATTTCCCAGTGAGCCACATTTCAGGGTTCACCTCGCAAGGTTCTACTACCGGGTAAGCGAAGAGTTCAAAAAAGCCAGGGAACAAGCAGAAAAGGCCAGGGAATTTGCAGAACATGACTACAACGTCTACCATACCTTGGGTATGTGTATAAGGAAAGAAATAGAATACTTGATCGATAAGATCCCCAATGTTGAAGAAGAAGAAATTAAAAGGAAGACCATGGAGGCGTCAAAAGCCTTCAAAGAAAGCCGCAGGATCAACCCCAACAATACCCATGCCTACATATCCAATATGCAATTACTGATCAGCGTACTGGACTATGGCCTGAAGGTTTCAAAACTCAGTAAAAATGAATTCCTTACGAGCAGAGAGAACAAATGGTACATGGATCTCTACGATGAGCTGACAGAACTGACCGAATCGGTCAACTACGTTTTCCAGCAATTGGAGAAAAGCAGGCAAAAAGGATCGAATTCCGATTACTATTCCACGTCCAAAGAACTGCTCAAATCATGTGAGATCAGCCGGTATAAATTGATCGGAGACTATAATGACGCCATTAAGCGAAGCATTTTCCACTCCAATAGTGAAGGCATCAGCAACCGGCCATTCTTCCGCAGGCTGACAGTTAACCTGATGCTTGCCAAGGCCAATCGCAATCATACGGGGAGTCCCCCTTATAAGCAATGGGAAAAAATGACGGGAGAAGATATTGAAATGGCTCTTGAATTCCTGGAAAAAAACCTGATCGAAGAACCCAATAATAGTAAAAACTTCCGCATGTGGTTCAATGCTATCCGGCATATTCCGAATCCTCCTTCCATTAAAGAGTGTATAGGAAAGATCAACAAATGGCGGGACCTGGACCTGTCATTAGATAAAAAATCCTCCCATGAAGCTACCTATTACCTCTATGTATTGCACGCTGTGGCCGCAATAGAATCAGGAGAATCATTCAGCAGCTATTTTGCCAGAGAGGCTAAACACTTGATAGGACTCAGCGCTAAAAACGAAGGTAACTCCAACTTCTCCTTCGAATGGTACGGCAAAGGAGAAGGTGTCAGAAGAGTAATCAACCATAGCTATATTGTCTTTGACCGGGAGATAGGCCCCAGATGGGCGTTCACCCCGGAATCCGTTAAGAAAATGGAACGCGTTATCGGTACCATTAAAAATATTGAAAGCCGACAAGCCGGCACCATCATCCTGGATTGCGGATTGGAAACCTTCTTTGTCCCTATTGCCGGAGACTTCACCCAGGAAGATGCTCTGAAAAGCAAGGTGAGCTGTTTTATTGGCTTCCGCTATGACGGAATTCAGGCCTGGGACGTAAAAAAGATCTCATCAGAAGAGGAACGCCGTGAAATAGTAAACCAGAACCTTAGAATAGAAGATTACCAGCCTAAGTCCACTAACTTCGTAGAGGAGGATGGTGAACCCAGAATATTTGAAGGAGTCATATCTACAATGCAAAATTCCTATGGGTTCATTCGGTGCAAAGAGCTGATGCAGGATGTATTTTTCCACAAAAGGAACCTTCAAGGCAGTTTCATGGAGGATCTTGTTGAAGGTGACCTTGTAGAGTTCATCTGTCAATTAGACGGAAATTCAATACCGGTTATGAATAAAGGCAAGTTTTTAGCGGAGGAGGTATGGATACTCTGAACTGGGCATTATGGGCCGGAAGTCAGAAAAGCTTACTCCACAGATAGCCTAAAGAAAGGAGTACCCCCAGCAGGAAAAAAATCCTTACGCCGCGCTTTAGAAGCTTTAAAAAGCTCTCGGCCCCCCTTTTCCTGGCCAGGTTTTCCTCTTTCTCACTATTCTAGGAGGGATCCAAAGCCGCGC
>CAZAXA010000360.1:0-6588 GCA_964488965.1 uncultured Phaeodactylibacter sp.
GCGCCCGCGCCGAGGCCGTCAAAGCGGAAAAGGACGCGCTGAAGGCCGAGGAGAAAGCCCGGAAGGCCGACAAACGGGCGGAGAAGGCCAGAGGGAAGGCCGGGGGCAGGTAAAATGAAGCGGCGCGCTATAAAGGTTCTTTTGTCCATTCCCCATTGGCCAGCCGCCATATTTTCAACGGGTTTTCATCCTTTAGCGGCAAAGGCAGGGCCGCCTGCGGGAAGTCCTGGTAACAAACCGGGCGGGCAAAACGCCGGATGGCCGCCGTGCCCACCGAGGTCGTCTGGGGCGCCGTAGTGGCCGGGAAAGGGCCGCCGTGCACCATGGCGTGGCATACTTCGACCCCTGTAGGGAATCCGTTAAAAATGATCCGCCCCACTTTTCTTTCCAGCACGGCGATGAGGCCGGCGTATTCGCCCAACTCTTCCTCCGTTCCATAAATGGCGGCGGCCAGGTGTCCCTCCAGAGTTTCCGCCACTCTGATCAGTTCTGCTTTGCTTCCTGCGGATATATGGAGCGTGGAAGGGCCGAATACTTCTTCAGCTAAAGAGGGGTTATGGAAAAAGGTATCGGTGTTGGCGGTGAAAACCCTGGCCGGCACGCTGTTCTCTTCTTTTGTCTGGCTACTGGAAGCGACAAGGCTTACGCCCTGAGCGCCATTCAGCCGTTCTACACCTGCCAGATAATTATTCCTGATGCCGGAAGAGAGCATAGTGCCTGGGGTGGTTTTGCTTATATATGCTTCGAGTATTTGAAGGAAATGACGGGATTCTTCCCGCTCACCGGTAATGATCAGCCCTGGGTTGGTGCAGAACTGCCCCACACCCAGCGTGAGCGAACCGGCCAGCCCTTCGGCTATTTTTTCTTTCCGTTCTTTCAGGGCGCCCGGCAGGATGAAGACGGGATTGGAACTTCCCATCTCGGCAAATACCGGAATGGGAACCGCCCGCTGGCTGGCGGCGTCAAAAATGGCCTTCCCCCCCCGGAAAGAGCCGGTAAATCCGATGGCCGTAATTTTGGGATGCCTCACGATGGCCATTCCCACTTCCGTTGAAGCGCCCTGAACCAGGGAAAAGACGCCCTCCGGCATATCGGTTTTCCGGGCGGCGGCCAGGATGGCCCGGCCCGCCAGTTCGGAGGCGCCCGGATGCAGGGGATGGGCCTTTGCCACCACCGGGCAGCCTGCCGCCAGGGCGGAGGCCGTATCCCCTCCTGCTACCGAAAAGGCCAGGGGGAAATTGCTCGCCCCGAAAATGCCCGCCGGCCCCAGGGGGATATGCATCTGCCGGACGTCGGGCCTGGGCACAGGCTGCCGGCCGGGCTGGGCCGTATCGATGCGGGCATCCGCCCACCAGCCCTCTCTTACCAACTCTGCGAAGAGGCGGAGCTGGTTCATGGTACGAGCCCGCTCTCCGGCCAGGCGCGCCTGGGGAAGGGCCGTTTCCTCCATGCAGCGCCGGATAAGCTCATCGCCCAGCGCCAGGATTTCATCGGCTATGGCCTCCAGGAACCGCGCCCGTTCTTCGGCCGGCTTCGACCGGTAGGGGAGAAAAGCAGATTCGGCCTTTTCTACTGCCATGCCCACTTCCTCCGCAGTAGCTTCCATAAAGCTGACATCAAGAATTTCACCGGTGGAAGGGTTGGCGGCATGGAAAGCCCTCGTTCCGCTCCCTGAAAGGTCGTTGCCTAATAGATTAAGCCCGGTAAGTTTCATAGTTTTATCTCGTTAATCCACGATATTCACCAAAGTGCCGATCTGGCCTATGCTGATCCTTATCTCATCTGCGTGATCCAGTGTGAAGGTATCCGGCGGTATGATCCCCGTGCCGGTCATCAGCAGGCATCCATGCCGGAAAGTGGTTTCCCGGTAAAGGTATTCTACCAGTTCGGTAAATGCCCGCTTTATTTGCCCGGTATGGGTTTTCCCTTCAAAAGCGGAGGCGCCGTTGCGCAGTATTTCCAACTGGATGGGCGTCTCTCCGGATAAAGGCTCCTGCGAAATATAAATGCAAGGGCCGATGGCGGCAGCTCCGTCGTAGCACTTGGCCTGAGGTAAGTATAAGGGGTTTTCCCCTTCAATATCCCGCGAGCTCATATCATTCCCGATGGTGTAACCGATTATTTTGCCGCTGGAAGTGATCATTAAGGTTAGTTCCGGTTCGGGGACGTTCCATTTGGAATCCCGGCGGATCCTTACCTTTTGCCCATGGCCAACGGCGCGGCAGGGCGGGCTTTTGAAAAACAGCTCCGGCCGGGCCGCGTAGTACACCCGGTCGTAGAAGTCGCCGCCTCCCGCCTCCTTTGATTCCTCCATACGGGCTTCCCGGCTCCTGAAGTAGGTCACTCCGGCAGCCCAGATTTCCTGGTTCCCGGCCGGAGGAAGCAACTCATTCCTGACCAGTTCAGGCCCGCCGGCATAAGGTTCGAGCTTTGTGATGAGGGCAAGGGTGTCGGAGTAAATGCCGTCGTTATTGATGAAGGCGTCCCAGTCGCTTTCGGCCAGGTAGAAGGTATTGCCGTTTTCGATGACTATGCCGCTTTTGGTGTTGTAAATTTTCATATTGTGTGAATTTCAGAATCTCAGGAGGGGGCTTAAATGAACCAGCTCAGGATAAATACAAAGGCCATAGCGGACAAACCGACGATCCCCGACCCCAGGCTCTGGAGTTTGTATCCCTGGCTTACATTCATGCCGCTCATTTGGGTTACGACCCAGAAAAAACTGTCATTGGCGTGGGAAACCACTGCCGAACCCGCTCCGATCGCAATGACGGCCAGCGCGCGGGAAGTATCGGTATCCAGCCCCATCGACGGCAAGAGGGGCGCCACGATCGATGCCGTCGTTATGATGGCCACTGTTGAAGACCCCTGGGCGGTTTTCAGGGCCGCCGCTATGAGGAAGGGCAGCCAGATGCCGAGGCCCGCTTTAATGCCGGCGTTTTCAATGACGGAACTGATATCGGAGTTTTGCAGCACCTTGCCGAAGGCGCCTCCCGCGCCGGTTATCAGGATGATGATGGCCGCGTCTTTCAGCGCTTCGCCTGCCCAGCCGGAGGTGCTCAGCATCTCTTTATCCAGCCGCTTTGGCAGGAAAAGGGCTATGCCCATTCCGATAAAGAGGGCCGCCACCGGGTTGCCGATGAAACTTACGAACGCCTTAAAGCTTCCCTCCCCAAATGGGTGGGTTGGATATTCCGCAAAAGACCTCAGGACGATCAGCACGATGGGGGCCAGGATGGGAAGGAAAGCCCTGGTTGCCGAAGGCGCCCCGGCAACGATCTGTTCTATTTGTTTTTCATCCACCCGGGGCGCCGGGTCGATGTAGATCCATTTTCCCGCTTTTTTTGCAAAGTATATGGCGAACAACAGCGCAAAGGCACTGGTAAAGGCGCCCAGTAAGATCACCTTCCCCAGGTCGGCCTGGATGATCCCCGCCGCCGCAATGGGCCCCGGGGTCGGCGGCACCATGGTATGGGTGGCGATCAGCCCCAGGGACAGGGCGATGGCCGTGCCGGCAAGGGACAGGCCTGCCTTTTTCGACAGGGCTTTGTTCAGAGGGGAAAGGATAATGAATCCACTATCTGCAAATACCGGGATGGATACGATATAGCCGATGAGGGCCATGGCGGAATGTACGCGTTTGGGGCCTACCAGGCGCAGCACAGCGTTGGCCAGAGCATAGGCTCCTCCCGATCTTTCAAGAAAAGTACCGATAATGATCCCGGCAATGATGATGATCCCGATGCTGCCGATCGTCCCTCCAAAGCCGTTGTTGATGGCCGTGATGATCTCCTCCGGCGGCATTCCGGAAACCAGGCCGAATAAAAAGGAGGCTATCAGCAGGGCCAGGAAGGGGTGGAGCCTGAACCTGGTGGTTGCCAGGATGATGAAGGCAATACAGAGCAGGATCAGGATGATCGTCAGCATAAAATGGGTTTTGCATGTGTTACAACAAACAACAAACAACAGATTATACCTCCAGAGCGCTCAATGCAGGTCTCTCGATACGGAGTGCCCCGAACCTCCTTTCAGGAATCCAAGATCACAGCCCCGGTCCGCTTGTTCTACATGGTTGATATACAGGTGGACGTATCCTCTTTCGGCTGCGGGCGGGGGGGGAACCCATTGCTTTCTCCTTTCCGCAAGCTCCTCCTCCGGAACGTGCAAGGTGAGCCTTCTTGCCTTTACATCCAGTTCGATCAGGTCGCCATTTTGCACCAGGGCCAGGTTGCCGCCCACCGAGGATTCAGGCGACACGTGCAGCACCACCGTCCCATAGGCCGTTCCGCTCATCCTCCCGTCCGAGATGCGGACCATATCCTTTATGCCTTTTTTCAAAAGCTTCTGCGGCAGGGCCATGTTCCCCACCTCCGGCATCCCCGGATACCCAACCGGCCCGACGCCCTTCAGCACCATGACGCAGCTTTCGTCAATGTCCAGGCCGGGGTTGTCAATCCTTTCGTGGTAATCCTCAATGGATTCGAAAACCACTGCCCGGCCGGTGTGCTGCAGCAACTGCCCGTCGGTGGCGGATGGCTTAATTACCGCTCCGTTTTCGCAGAGGTTGCCTTTGAGGACGACGATGCCGGCTTCTTCCTTCAGCGGCGCTTCGATCGGCCGTATGACCTCGCGGTTATAACAAGGCGTGTCTTTACAATTCTCCCCGATGGTTTTCCCGTTTACCGTAATAGCGTCATTATGGATATGGCCTTTCAGTTCATTGATCACTGCGGGCAGGCCGCCGGCGTAGAAAAAGTCTTCCATCAGGTATTGGCCGGCGGGCATCAGGTTGGCCAGCAGCGGCAGGCGGCTGCCCACTTTATCAAAATCGTCGATGCTGAGTTCGACGCCGATCCGGCCGGCAATGGCGGTGAGGTGTATCATGACGTTGGTAGAGCCGCCGATGGCTGAGTTTACCATGATAGCGTTCTCAAACGCCTGGCGGGTGAGGATTTTCGACAATCTCAGATTCTCTTTCACCATTTCCACGATCCTGTTCCCCGCCAGGTGGGCCATCACCTTTTTTCGGGAATCGACGGCCGGAATTGCGGAGGCGCCCGGCAGCGTGAGCCCCAGCGCTTCCACTGCGCTGGCCATCGAAGAGGCCGTACCCATGGTCATACAATGGCCGGCGCTTCGGCTCATGCAGGACTCCGCCTCCAGCAGTTCTTCCCGGCTGGCCGCGCCTTCCTTCATCGCATCGGCGAGCTGCCAGGTCAGCGTGCCGGAGCCCACGTCCCGGCCCCGCCATTTGCCGTTGAGCATTGGGCCGCCCGGCACTATGATCGTCGGCAGATTCACGCTGCAGGCGCCCATGAGGGTGGAGGGGGTTGTTTTGTCGCAACCGGTCAGCAGCACGATGCCGTCGAGCGGGTTGGCGCGGATGCTTTCCTCCACATCCATACTAACCAGGTTGCGCCAAAGCATGGTCGTGGGCTTCATGATGGTCTCGCCGAGCGACATTACCGGGAACTCCAGGGGGAAACCGCCCGCCTCATAAACGCCTCTTTTTACGATCTCGGCAAAATCCCGGAGGTGGGCGTTGCAGGGCGTGAGGTCCGACCAGGTGTTACAAATGCCGATGACGGGCTTTCCCCGGAACATGTGCTCCGGATGCCCCTGGTTGCGCAACCAGCTCCTGTGGACGAAGCCCATCTTGTCGTCCCGCCCAAACCATTCCTCGCTTCGGAGTTTCGTTTTGTTCTTTTCCATGGGTTCGTGGGTATAGGGTGAAAACGAGAAATGAAAGTAGCATTATTTCTTCAAAAGACAGAATTCTAACCCGCCTGCCAGGCCGATATGGCATCTGCCTGTCGGGCGGGCAGGAATTTACAGCCCGCCTGTTTGCCGCCTTTGTCGTAAAAAATAGCATGCCAAACTTCCAGTTCGAAGCTATTGATCACTTTCGTTATCAAACCTCACGTTAAAATAAATAATTATCGTATATTGGGATTCTGATATATAATTAGGCCTGGTTTCTCTCCCCCTCAACTTCCGGCCTCCCATAACCGAAAGTACGCTCCCCCCCTCAAGAGGTAACTCAATTTTCAAAATTAAAAACAGTTAGACATGAATGTAATGAAACCTTTAACTCATTTACTCCTCCGCAGGCCTCCGCGCCATTCAAATTACTCAACGGGAAAAAGGCGGAACCGCCTTTCGCTTTTCCAGTTTCTGCCTGCGCTGCTAATGCTGCTTGCGGCAACGAATGTAAATACTCTCAGCGCCCAGGTTACTTATGATGGAAACGGGGCGGGCATCTCCGGAACTTCCCTGCCTTTTACCGTCCCGGCAGGAACGGATAGGTTATTGGTGATCTCTCTTTCTTACGCTGCTTTTTCACCGTTCACCAATGTTTCTTATAATTCCATAAGCGCTACTTTAGCTTTTGCTCAACCATTCTCGTCGGGATTGGCCGTAAGTTCTATCTACTATATCCCTTTGGGTAGCGGAGCGAGCATAAGTTCTACCGTTACCATTACCGGAGGAAATTCCGTAGTAGTAGGCGCCGCCTCTTTTCAGAACATTGACCAGGCCGGGCCCCGTCGCTCGAACGACTGAGCGATCTCGCACGCGTGCGCTCGCGTC
>CAZAXA010000361.1:0-6581 GCA_964488965.1 uncultured Phaeodactylibacter sp.
TCAATACACTGTTTCAGCGGGATGTGCGTACTCCTACCGGCGCCGACGCCAGGCTCAAGATACTGGGCAACCCCAGCGTGGGCCAGGTCAAGGTGATCATGGTCGGCATCCGGAATATCTACGATTTTGATAATGTGCCCTACGATGCGGAGGTGTGGGTCAACGAGATGCGCCTGACCGGGCTGGACGAGCGGGGCGGCGCGGCGGCCACTGCCCGCGTTGATGCGCAGTTGGCCGATTTCGGCAGCCTGACGGCGGCCGGCAATATCAGCAGCATCGGCTTCGGCGCTATCGACCAGAAGGTGCAGGAACGCCAGCGAGAACGCATTACCGGCTTTGACCTGGCCGCCAACTTCAACCTCGACAAGTTCTTCCCCCAGGAGTGGAGGCTGCGCCTGCCCTTCTACGCCCAGTATTCCAACGTGACCAAAAGGCCGGAATTCGACCCTTACGACCTCGATATCAACCTTACGGATAAACTGAACAACACGGCCAGCCGGGCCGACAGGGATTCCATCCGGGCGCAGGCCGAAGAGGTGACCGCCATCAAGAGCGTCAACTTCACCAATGTCCGCAAAGAGCGGGCAGACAACAGCAAGCCGCCTATGCCCTGGGACATTTCCAACTTCAGCGTTTCTTATTCCTACACCGAAACGGAGTACCGCGACCCCATCATCGAGTTTGATGAAGAACAAAAACATACCGGGGCGCTCGATTATTCCTACAGCACCCGGACGAAATACGTCGAACCCTTCAAAAAGCTCAACGGAGAACTGCTGCGGCTGATCAAGGAGATCAACTTCAACCCGCTTCCCAATTCCTTCTCCTTCAGCTCGGTGATGAACCGGCGTTTCCAAACCACGCGCTACCGCTTCACCGATGTGGACCCCCGCTTCAAGACCTTTTTCAACAAGCGCTTCACCTGGGACCGGGACTACGACCTTCAGTGGGATATCACCAAATCGCTGAAGTTCAGCTTCAACGCTACCAATTCTTCGGTGATCGACGAACCCGATGAAACAGCCCTCATCGAGCAGTATGGCTTTGAACGCGCCCGGCAGATCCGGCGGGACAGCATCTGGCAGAACATCAAGGACTTCGGCCGGCCGAAGAACTACCAGCACAATGTGAACCTCAGTTACAACCTGCCGGTCCGCTACCTGCCTTTCTTCGGCGACTGGGTGACCGCCAAGGCGAATTATACGGGAGGATATAACTGGACGGCGGCAGCCCTGAACGTCGATTCTCTGGGCAATTTGATCCAGAACAACCAGAACCGCAGCGGGGACGTCGACCTGAACTTCGAAAAGCTCTATGACAAAATGCCCTACCTGCGCAAAATCAGCCGGGGCGCCAGCCCCCGGCAGGAGCGGCCGGCAACGGGGCGGAGAGAACCACGGGAGCGCACCGATAAAAAAGACGCGGAGAGCGGCGAGGAAAATAAGGAACGCGAGAAGAAAGACCGGGAACCCAGTGCGGTGGAACGCATCATCGTGCGCCCGCTGCTGGCTGTCCGGAGAGTGCGTTTCAATTACTCCGAACAGATGTCCACTTCTGTTCCCGGCTATTTGCCGCGTGCCGGCATACTGGGCATGACCAGCTTCGACTCTCCCGGATGGGGCTTCGTGGCGGGCCTGCAACCCAATATCCGCAACCTTACTGATGACCAGCGCTTCAACCCCAACGCCGGCAATATCCAGGGGGACTGGCTGCGCGAGAATGCCGACTGGATTACCCCCAGCGTATTCCAGAACCAGGAGGTCATCCAGCAGTACAGCCAGAAGTACGATGCCAAGGCCACGATCGAGCCTTTCAGGGACTTCCGCGTTGACCTGGAACTGAACAAGAATTATCAGGAGACCTTTACCGAGACCTTCAAGGATACATCGATAGTGGATGGCGTGAAGGCCCTGGTACATACCGTGCCGATCGAGGTGGGGCAGATGCAGGTCACCTACTCTGCCCTGCAGACCCTTTTCCGGGACAGCCGCGACGAGATCATCGGCTTATTCAAGGAGTTTGAGAGCAACCGCGTTATCATCTCCAACCGCCTGGGCGCCGGCCAGCACGGGGATGAGAACCTGGCGGACCTGGGCTATGCCCGGGGCTTCGGCAATACTCAGCAGGATGTGCTCCTGCCCGCCTTTGTTGCGGCCTATACCGGAGAAGATGCCCGCTCGGTAGACCTGGACATTTTCAATATCATGCCGAAAGTGAACTGGCGCCTCACTTATAACGGCCTGTCGAAGATACCCCTGTTCAAGGATATCTTCCAGAACTTCTCCCTGACCCATGGCTACCGCACGACGCTGGCGGTGAGCAACTTCCGGTCGAGCCTGCCTTACCTGGCCACCCGGGATACGGAACCCATCGACACTTCCAGTTTTAACTTTTACCCGAGGCTGGAAATCTCGGATGTCGTGATCCAGGAGGCCTTCTCGCCCCTGATCGCAGTGGACGCCACGCTGAACAACGGCATGTCGTTCAACGTCGATTATAAAAAGTCGCGAGGGCTGGCGCTGAGCACGGTGAGTTACCAGCTCAATGAGACCCAGACCAAGGAGATCGTGCTGGGTTTCGGCTACCTGCTGCGCAATGTAGATATTCCCTTCCTGACCGGCAGCAAGAAGAAAAAGGGCCGGGGCAGCCGCGACAAGGAACCCGAACAACCTCAGGATACCAACCAGCAGAACAACCGGGGGCCGCGCGGCCGCGGCCTGCAGGGCAAAGACCTGGACATCAATTTCAACTTCTCCCTGCGCGATGACGTCACCTACGCCCACCGCCTCGACCAGGGCATCATCGAACCCACCCGCGGTAATTATACGCTGAGCCTCTCGCCCTCGGCGGAGTATCAGCTCAACCGGCGCCTCTCGCTGCGCCTGTTCTTCGATTACCGGCGGACGGTGCCGAAGACCTCGGCCGGTTTCCCGCGGACGGATACTTCGGGCGGCATCATCGTCAGCTTCCAGTTGAATTAAGTTTCGGGCCCTGTGCTTTTGCCCCGATGGCAAAAACACAGGGCCCGGCTTCTTCCCGTCGTTTTTTTCTGCATGCCTGCGGGCGGCAAGCTGGAATTCCTATCTTTAGTGGCGATTCCCTGTCATTAAAACCTATTTGATTATGGAAGATCAAAACCTATCTACTGCTGTGCAGAAGGCGAAGGGAGGATGGCTGCAGGAGGCCGAAGCCGCCATGATCCGCTACTGCGGCGCCTTTTCGCCGGCCCTGATCACCCGTGCCCTGGGTTCCTACATTTATACGGAAGATGGCCGCGCTATTCTGGATTTCACCTCCGGGCAGATGTGTTCGGTCTTTGGGCACAATCATCCCGAGGTGGCCAGGGCCATGGAGAAGGCGGCGCGGGAGAGCATTCACCTGTTGAGCACCATGTTGTCGCCGCCCGTTATAACCTTGTGCCGGGAACTGGCCGCCATGCTGCCTGAAGGCCTGGACAAGGCCATACTGGTCAACACCGGCGCCGAGTCGAACGAAGTGGCCCTGCGCATGTCCAAGCTGGCCACCGGCGGCTTCGAGGTGGTGGGTTTCACCGGTTCCTGGCACGGCATGACTGCCGGCGCCCAGTCGAGCACTTATGCTGCCGCCCGCCACGGCTACGGGCCGGTGATCCCCGGCAACCGGGCCCTGCCGGCGCCCTACGCTTACCGCTGCCCGCTGCGGCACTGTCAGGGCGCCTGCGACCACACCTGCCTGGAGGTGGGTATGGAACTGGTAGACCGCCAATCGGTGGGCGCCCCGGCGGCGGCTATCATCGAGCCTGTTCTGAGCGCCGCCGGCATCATCGACCTGCCGGAAGGTTATATGGCCAGGCTCAAGGCCCTCTGTGAGGAGCGCGGCATGAAGCTGATCCTCGACGAGGCCCAGACGGCTATGGGCAGGGTAGGGGACGCCTTCGCTTTCGAGCGCGACGGCGTAACGCCGGATTTTCTGACCCTATCGAAAACTCTGGGCGGCGGCCTGCCCCTGGCGGCCGCCATTACCAGCAAAGAAACTGAGGAAATTTGTTTTTCCCGGGGGTTCCTCTACATCACTTCTCACGTTTCCGACCCGTTGCCGGCAGAAGTAGGCCTGGCCATGCTCCGGGTGATGAAGCAGGAAAAACTGGTGGAAAGGGCCCGCGAGATGGGCGCCTATCTGAAGGCACAACTCCGGGAACTGCAGCAAAAACATGAATGTATAGGCGATGTGCGCGGCCGGGGCCTGCTGCTGGGCGTGGAGGTGGTCTCCGACCGGGAACACAAGACGCCCGCCCCGGCGCTGGGGTGGCGCATCACCGAGCGCTGCCTGGAGCTGGGGTTGAGTATGAACATCGTCCGTTTCCCGGGTATGGGCGGCGTATTCCGCATAGCCCCCCCGCTAACGGTGTCCCGCGAAGAACTGGACCTGGGGGTGGCTATTCTGGACCAGGCGATCGGAGATTGCCTGGAGGAGGGGATATAGCGGTATTCGGATCAACGGCCCCATCCCAGGGCCTGTTTCATTTTGGTATAAATAGCCGTATTTTCATACATGCCGTTGAAGAGCCCGGCGCCTGGCCCGTAGGCGAAGGCCGGCAGCAGGGCGGCAGTAGGCTGAGCGGTGGTGAAGGCGGGGAATATGGTGTCCATCCGGGAGCCGGGGTTGATGGCGTAGCCGCCCGCCTCGTGGCTGCCGGTGACTATGACCAGGGTATGGCCGTCCTTTTCGGCAAAGTGGAGCGCTTCGCCGATGGCCTTGTCCAGGTCGATCACTTCCGAGATGATGTAGTCGGAATCATTGGCCTGCCCCCCTCTGCCGATCTGAGCGCCGTCGATCATCAGGAAAAAGCCTGCCTGGCCGGCGCGGGCAGCCAGGAAACGGGCGGCCAGGCCGCTGGCCAGAGGCAGGTAATCCCTGCCTTTGGCGGCCGGGGGCGGCTCCTCATCGGCAGTGAAGTAAATGAAGTTCTTTTCAGGCGGAGGGCTTATTTCGGATAGTTCTTCCCGGGAATAATCGGAAATGTAGTAGCCTTTCTTTTCCAGTTCCTGATAAAGGATACGGCCATCACTGTTCCGCCGGCTGAAGTGGTCTTTTCCTCCGCCAATGAGCAGGCCTACTTCCGCGTCGAGGAAGGAGGCGGCGATATTTTCTACCTGGTTGTAGTCCCGGACATGCGCTATAAAAGCGGCCGGAACAGGGGAGGTAATGCTGGAGGAGGTCACCATGCCGGTAGCCATGCCCCGTGCCTTTGCCTCTGTCAGTATGCTGGCGGCGGGCTGGTTAGCGGTGTTGAGGCCAAGGGCGCCATTGAAAGCCTTGGCCCCACAGGCGAGGGCCGTGGCGCCGGCCGCCGCGTCCGGGGCGAGGTTGTCGGCGGAATAGGGCTTTTGAAGGCCGACCACCGGGAATTTTTCCAGGTTGAGCTTATTGCCGTTGATGAACATGCCGGCGCTGACCTGCGTGAGGCCCATGCCGCTGCCGATCACCAGAATAATGTTGCGTGGGGCGCCGCCGGCCGGCTTTGTGCCGGCTTCCCTGCCGGCAATGAAGCCCGCCGGGGCAGTAGAGTTTAAAAACAAAGCAAGGAAGAGGAGGAGGGGGAGGGCTATTTTCATCTTATGTTCATTCCTGATGGGTACATGAATTTTTTCCGGGCATTTTTTTCGGGAAACCAATATCGGCAATGTTTTTCAATAAGTGCCCATTTCGTCATTCCATCCATTCATATTTCTATCATCAGGCCAATGCTCGGCAGGGGCGTTCCGGTGGCGTCGTTGATCGTCTTGAGCAGGTAGCGCTGCTGCCCAACAGGGGCGTCAGGGTTGACGATGACGCCGTCGCCGACGGGTTTGCCGCTGTCGTCCAGCGGGCGGTCGAGGATGAGCTGCTCGTTGCCTGCGGCATTGCCGGTGATGTTCTCGATATCGAGGAAGACGTTCAGGCTCCATTTGTCGAAGAACCATTTTTTGTCGATTCGGATATCGATGGCATTACTGGCATCGTTGCGGCGGGTGTTCAGCAGCTTGTAATTGGGAATGCCGCGGCCGTTCACATCCCAGTTGAGCACCAGAGAAGAGGCGTCGGAGAAGGGCGTTGAAGGCAGGCCCGACTGGTATCGCCAGTTGACGCCTACTTCCCAGTCCTTGCCGAAGCGCTTGCCGGCCGTGAGGCTGACGATGTGGCGCGCGTCCCAGGAGGAAGGGACAAAATCGCCGTTCTTATCCTCAAATTCGCTCCAGCCCAGGGTGTAGGCGGCGATGCCGTAGAAACCCTTGAAGAGGCGCTGCTGGAAGAGGAACTCCAGGCCATAGCTGCGCCCGTCGGAGCGCGGCGCCGCCGGCTCGTTGCCCACCACGCCAAAGTCGCCGCCCAGGTTGGCCAGCGTCAGGCTGTCCCGCAACAGGAAGGGGTAGTCGTTGTAGTATTTATAGTAACCCTCGACGGTAATCTTCGAATTGGCAGCCGTATTGAACTCCAGCCCGCCGACCAGGTGGCTGTTCCGGATGTATTTGATGCCGTTCTCTTTATTGACGAAAACGCCTTCCTCCTGGTAGCCCAGGACGGTGTAGGGCGGCAGTTGGTAATAGATGCCGGTATTGAAG
>CAZAXA010000362.1:0-6550 GCA_964488965.1 uncultured Phaeodactylibacter sp.
ACGGATGAGCGCGGCAAACTGCTGGGAGCGTTCGACACGGGAGACGCCATCCTCGCCATCTACAAGGACGGCTCTTATGAAGTATTGGAAATGGACCTCAGCAAACGCTTCGACCCCAATGAGATCGTCCACGTCGGCAAATTTGACCCTAACCGGCCTATCAATGTACTCTATTATGAAGGAGAACGGGGCTGGACGATGGCCAAGCGCTTCCTGGTCGAAACGACCACTACTGGCCAACGCTTCCCCTTTCTGACCGAGGACCGCAGGACGAAACTGCTCTACGCTTCTCTCGACGATGAACCCAGAGTGCAGTACAGCATGAAGGTCAACTCCAAAAAAGTGGAAGGTGAGATCGGCCTGGCCGGTTTCGTCGATATTAAAGGATGGAAGGCCATCGGCAATAAGGTCAGCGACCAGAAACTGACGGGCATCAAAGAGGCCAGGGATGAAAGGGAAGTGGCGGAAGAAGTTGAAGGTAGTGAAACCGAAGCCGCCTCCCAGGGTGAGAAAAAAACCGGGAAAGAAGCCCGCGTCAAGGATAAACTCCAGGCAGGAGACAGCATTGAGTTTGACATCGAAGAGAATGGGCAGGGCAAGCTTTTTTAATAGCGGTCAATCCTCATCCTCCTGCTCTTCGGTTTCTGCTTCTGCCCCCATATGCAAAAGGCCGAAGGCAAAATCTTCCAGGAGTTTTTCCACCTGGCTGAGGTTGCCTTCCTCCACGGAAATATCCGTCAGGGAAGGCAGGTGCAGGGCAAAATAGATGTGGTTGTTGGCCATCTCCAGCAGGGTGCTGGCCAGGGCTCGCGGATAAGGATAAGAGGGGTCGATCTCTTTAATGATGCTGGATATCTTCTTGGCCAGGGCCTTATAGGTAAGGAAAAAACCATGCTTGTTCTCCTTATCAATCTCCTTGGTGTGATAGGCCTTGGCGGCTTCCGCAACAACAATGCGGTGCAGCACGTCCTCATCGACAAACTCAATGGAAGTATTGCGGCGGGTGGTATCCACGATGGCGGAAATGGCGATCTGGAGTTTCTTCTTCGGATCCTGGATGTTCATGGTATTGTAATCGATGCGGAACTTCATCCATTCCCAATACCAGCACAGCAGATAGATCAGCAGCAGGTGTTTGTTTTCGAAGTAACGGTACACAGAAGCTTCCGTTGACCCGATCTGTTCCGCCAGTTTCTTGAAGGTGAACGCCTCGAAGCCGACCTCATCGATGAGCAGAATACTGTGCTGAATGATCTTCCTTCCGAGCTTTGTATCCTGCGGGTCACGCAGATACAGCTTTTCATTGAGCTTCATTTGTATGGTAATAGCCATCGCTCGCTGGAAATTTGCCTGATCCCAAATGTAAGTAATAAGAATCACATCTCCCGCAGGTTTTCCTGTCGTTTTGCTTTTTCTGCCGCTTCTTTCGCGGCCTTTTTCCTGCTGTTGCCGTTGCCGCTGACCTGTTCAGCGGCGAGGCGTGTCAGTTCCTCTTCCTTGATAAAGGGCTTCAGCCAGTTTACACAGTCTTCGAAAGTTTCAAAGAGGTACTCTTCCGAAACGAGGCCGGGAATGAGGTTGATCCCCTTGAACATATCGAGGGGCTGGCCATGCAGGCCGGTGAAGACGACCAGTATCCCCTGCGCCTGCAGTTCCTGAACGGCCTCTTCCATTGCATACAGGCCCGATTGGTCGACGTAGGGCACCCGGTCCATGCGGATCACCACCGTTTTGATCTTGGGCAGGGCTTTGACCATATCCTGGAAGCGGGATGCGAAACCGAAGAACAGAGGCCCGTCGAGGTGTTTGATATAAACGCGGTCGCCTACCTCATCAATGATGTTGCCTTCATCCCTCCAGGGTACTTCCCGTGCGAAGTCCTTAAGCGGGGCGGACTGGGTTTTGTGCTCCACGACATCGGAGATTTTTTTCATGAACAACAGCGCTGAGAGCACCATGCCGACGCCCACGGCGACCAGCAGGTCTACAAAAACGGTCAGGAGCATTACGGCTATCATTACAAAAGCATCGGATCGGGGGACGCTGCGGATATGGCGCAGGCCCCGGTAATCGATAATGCCGATCCCGACTGTGATCAGGATGCCGGCCAGGACGGCATTGGGGATATGGCCGACCAGAGCGCCAATGCCCAGGAGTACCACCAGGAGGAACAGGCCGGCCACGACGCCGGATATCTTAGTCTTGCCGCCGGAATATACATTGATCACGGTGCGCATGGTGGCGCCGGCGCCGGGCAGGCCGCCGATGAGGGCCGAACCCATATTGCCGATCCCCTGCCCGATGAGCTCCTGGTCGCTGTCATGCTTGGTTTTCGTAAGGTTATCCGCCACCACGGAGGTCAGCAATGAGTCGATCGCCCCCAGGAAGGCCAGGGTGACGGCGTATTCGAAGATGACAACGACATGGTTGATATCTGTGAAAACGCTGAAGAACCCAAGGTGAAGGCCAGGCAGCCCTGTAGGTATGGGGCCGCCGGAGTTGAGGCGCAGTATGTTCCCGGAGGGCAGCAGGAAGAAGGCTGCGATCGAGACCAGAACAAGCGCCACCAGAGTGCTGGGCACCGCCTTGGTCAAGCGCGGCGTCAGATAGATCAGCCCTATCGTTGCCAGCGCCACGCCCACGGAAAAAACGTTGACGATCTCTGGAATTTGGTGAATAGCTCTTAAAGTCCCCATCGGGCCGCCGCCCGGAGCCGATACTCCGAAGAAAGGAAAAATCTGGGTGACGACTATGATGACCCCAATTCCGCTCATGAAACCGGAAACTACGGGATAGGGAATATATTTCACATATTTACCCAGCCGCATAACCCCCAGCAGGGATTCAAGCCCCCCGGCCAGGAAAAAGGTGGCAATGATGATGGGAAAGGCTACCTCCAGGCTGCCCGCATAGGTGATGGCATCGGCAATGACAACAGCCGACACCACCGTCATCGGCGCGGTGGGGCCGCTGATCTGCGTCGGAGTGCCGCCAAAAAGCGCCGCCAGCACGCCAATCGCAATAGCGCCGTACAGGCCGGCAATAGCGCCCAGTTCGGTCTGCTCGCCGAAGGCAAGGGCCAGAGGAAGCGCGACTATGCCCGCCGTCAGGCCGCCAAAAAAATCGCCCTTAAGGTTTGAAAAGTCGAATTTCAGGATATTCAGCATGGTAACGTGAGGAGTTTTAAATGACTTTATGGCCTTTTACAAAGTAACAATAATAATAAATTATAGTTATACTTTAAAATCATTTTTTCCCTTTCGGGAAATTATTCTTCATATGCCTGAGCCTGCCGCTCTCTGAAAACCCAATAAAAAAGGAGGGGCTGCGAGCAACCCCTCCTCAAAAAGCCTCAGTCACCATGCGAATTCTAGCCGGCCTCAAAAAGGCCTGGCAGAATTAAAGAATCGCAAGTTTTGTATTCTCTTTTCATCCGGATATTAATATCCGGGCAGATAAAAGCGAAGTTTCTAACCGAGATAGTAAAACTAGTTTTCTAACAGCGCCCCGAAAAAAATGTTCTTGGGCCCGGTATTTTTCTGATAAGGGGAAAGAGTAGCCCTATAGATTGGATGTTTCAGCGCCAATGAAAGTGATGTTTTTACCGAGGTAAACCAATTGGAAGCCCTCTCTGGCCTCAAGTTCGCTCAGGTCGAAAGGGATAACCTCCAGCGAACCGGTATCCGTTTTGATGAAGAGGGGAACGGTATTGATGTTGGCGGCAGTCTGTTTGATAAAGCGTTCCATTTCTTCCCGGCTGGAAACACTCACCTCATGAATAAGCGGGTAATCCCGGGCCACTTCATTGATATTGAGGAAGTCGTCCGTATAGGAGAAAATGCCCTGGCGGGGAAGGTTCGAACGCCCTTTTTTCAATTCCTCCGGGGTGATGAGGCGAAAAGTGCCGTTTTCTCCAAAAATCTTCTGGTATTTACGCACTGCATATTGATTGACATCAGGGCTGCTCGTCATAGCGACCATATAGCCCATGTCGAGCAACTCGAAGCGCTCGCCCAGGTCGTCGGAGAAAACATTGAGCCGGTAAGCTTCCAGCCCGGCCTCTTCTGCCTTTTGAATACTGCTTTCATTGCTGTCGATAAGCACCACATGGCGGTTGTTATCCTGAAGGTATTTGCCGATGATCCGCGCCGCCCCGTTAGCGCCTATTATGAGTATGCCTTCGGAGGCGTCCAGAGTGACCCTCAGGAGCCTGGCCGCCACCCTTGCCGTAGTAGCGTTGAGCAGGACAGTGCCCAGGACGACCATAAAAACGAGCGGCACCAGGAATTCGCCGTCCGGGAAGGGCGGTTCCTCAGAAGTGAGGGTGATGCCGAACAGAGAGGCGATACCGGCAGCGACAATACCTCTCGGGCCAACCCAGGAGATGAAGATTTTTTCGGATAATTTCAACTCGGAGGAATCCCAGGTGCTGACAAAGACCCCCAGGGGGCGGAGAACAAATACGATGATGCAAAACAGGGCCAGCGCCCGCCAATCGTGGAGAATGATATGGATGTCCTCCATATCGATATTGGCCGCAAGGATGATAAAAAGGATAGAGATGAGCAATACGCTCAGCGATTCCTTAAACGACAGAATCTCCTTTATGCGTGGTACATCGAGGTTGCCCATTACCATTCCCATCACCACTACTGAAAGCAAGCCGGACTCATGCACCAGGAAATCGGAAAAAACAAATACTCCCAACACAAATGCCAGGGTAAACACATTGAGCAGATAATTCGGGATAAGTTCAGCTCTGATCAGCCGGTAAGCGGCATAAGCGGCCAGGGCGCCCAGGGCCAGGCCGATCAGGATGAACTGGAAAAAAGAGTTGAAGACATGAGAGGTGATGGCCGCCCCTCCCTGAGCCGTGCGGATAAATTCGAATACCAGTACGGCCACGAGCGCGCCGATAGGGTCGATGAGGATACCTTCCCATTTGAGCACCGTAGATACGTTGCGGTTCAAAGGAATGTTCTGAAGAATAGGCGCTATCACCGTAGGGCCGGTCACGATGATCAGGGCACCGAAGAGAAAGGAGATGGGCCAGTTCAGCCCCAGAATGAGGTGAGTGGCTATACCTGTGCCGAAAAAAGTGGCGATGGGCCCCAGGGTGATGAGCTTCAGTATAGCCGGGCCTACGCCGGCGATCTCCCGGCGTTTGAGCGTAAGCCCCCCTTCGAATAAAATGATCCCGATGGCCAGAGAAACAAAAGAAAAGAGGTATTTATCGGGAAAGATACCTACCGTGCCCTGCCCTGCCCTGAATATTGGTTCTATCAGCTTCTCTCCATCCGCCGTAAAAAAAGTGGACAAGGGCCCTACCGCCAGGCCGATCAAAATGAGGGGCAGGATGGCAGGCACGCGGACGCGCCAGGCCAGCCATTGAGCTAAGATACCCAGAATGATAATTCCAGCAAGTTCGAACATCTATAACAGTTGGTTATGCGGGATCACGTTGGCCATGGACAAGCCGGCTTTCCAAAATGTAAGTAAATCCATCGCAATATAATCAATATCTTTTACTGCTTTGGGTAAAAGCCGGGCCGGGGATATCCTTGTTAGCCCGAATTCCTTACCTTTGCAGCCCGAAAAAAACAGCAAAATGAGCAATGCCAGAGAAATAGAGAAACGGCGTACTTTCGGTATCATCAGCCACCCGGACGCCGGTAAAACAACCCTCACCGAGAAACTGTTGTTGTTTGGCGGCGCCATACAGGTCGCCGGCGCCGTAAAATCCAATAAAATAAAACGCAGCGCTACTTCCGATTTCATGGAGATCGAACGCCAGCGCGGCATATCGGTCGCTACCTCCGTCATGGCCTTCGAATACCGGGGCCTGAAGATCAACATCCTGGACACCCCTGGCCACCAGGACTTTGCGGAGGACACCTACCGCACGCTCACGGCGGTCGACAGCGTCATCGTCGTCATCGACGTGGCCAAGGGCGTAGAGATGCAAACCGAAAAGCTGGTGGAGGTCTGCCGCATGCGCAACACCCCCATCATGGCCTTCATCAACAAACTGGACCGCGAAGGCCTCGATGGGTTCGACCTGCTCGACGAGCTGGAGCAGAAACTGGGCCTCACCGTTCGGCCCCTCAGCTGGCCGGTCGGCATGGGGCAGCGTTTTAAAGGCGTCTACAGCCTCTATGAACAGAAGCTGGTGCTGTTCCGCCCTCATGGCAAACAAAAAGAAGAAGATGTGATCGAAATCTCCGGACTGGAGAGCCCCGAAATGGAAAAATACATCGGAGAGGCCGCCGCCCGGGAATTGCGCGAGGAAGCCCGCATGATCGAGGAAATCTACCCGCCATTTGACCGGCAGGCCTACCTGAACGGAGAACTGTCGCCGGTATTCTTCGGCAGCGCCATCAATAACTTTGGCGTACGGGAACTGCTGGACTGCTTCGTGGAAATTGCGCCGGCGCCGCTGCCCCGCATCACCGAGGAGCGCCTGGTACGGCCCGGCGAGGATCAGTTTGCCGGCTTCGTCTTCAAAATCCACGCCAATATGGACCCCAAGCACCGCGACCGCATCGCCTTC